>NZ_JBNZGA010000010.1:174689-183212 GCF_050573415.1 Paenarthrobacter sp. NEAU-H11
GTGGTCTCGGATTCTGCTGCACTCATGGTGGTACCCATCATTCCCTAAGGGAGGCCGGAAGCAGCGCCACGGGGGTGGCGCCGCTTCCGGGTTTCGTTCCTGGAAGGCTAGGCGCCGATGATGTTGTACTCGGGGCCGAACGGGAACTTGGTGATGTTCTCCGCGCCGTCCTCGCCCACCACCAGGATGTCGTGCTCGCGGTAGCCGCCGGCGCCCGGCTGGCCGTCAAGGACGGTGATCATCGGCTCCATGGAGACCACCATGCCCGGCTCCAGGACGGTGTCGATATCCTCGCGGAGCTCCAGCCCGGCTTCCCGGCCGTAGTAGTGGCTGAGGACGCCGAAGGAGTGTCCGTAGCCGAAGGTGCGGTTGGCCAGGAGTCCATACCCGACGTAGATCTCATTGAGTTCCGCTGCGATGTCCTTGCAGACCGCGCCGGGCTTGATCAGTTCGAGGCCTCGCTTGTGGACTTCCACGTTGATGTTCCACAGCTCCAGGGACCGGGCGTCCGGCTCGCCGTAGAACAGGGTGCGCTCCAGGGCGGTGTAGTAGCCGGAGGTCATGGGGAAGCAGTTCAGGGACAGGATGTCGTGTTCCTGGATCTTGCGGGTGGTGGCCCAGTTGTGGGCGCCGTCGGTGTTGATGCCGGACTGGAACCAGACCCAGGTATCACGGATTTCCGAGTCGGGGAAGGTCCGGGCGATCTCGTGGACCATGGCCTCCGTACCGATCAGCGCGACCTCGTACTCGGTGATCCCGGCGGTGATGGCGTTGCGGATGGCTTCGCCGCCCAGGTCGCCGATCCGGGCACCGTGCTTGATGACCTCGATTTCCTCGGCGGACTTGATCATGCGCTGGCGCATGGCGGCCTGGGCCACGTCCACCAGGGTTGCGGACGGGAAGGCTGCCTGGATCTTGTTCCGGTTGTCCAGCGGGAGCGAGTCATCCTCGACGCCGAGGCGGCGGGGGTTGATGCCGCGGGTCCGCAGGACTTCCTGGATGGCGAAGATGTAGTTGTCCCGGCGCCAGTCCGTGTAGACGATGTTGTCGCCGTAGCTGCGGCGCCAAGGCATGCCGGCATCGATATTGGCGGTAACGGTGACGGTGTCATCCTTGGTGACCACCATGCCGTACGAACGGCCGAAGGTGGTGAACAGGAAGTCCGAGTAGTACTTGATGGAGTGGTAGCTGGTGAGGACGACGGCGTCCAGTTCCTTCTCTGCCATGATCCGCCGGAGGCCCGCGAGCCGGCGTTCGAACTCGGCGTCGGAGAACGTGAGGCTGACCTTCTCGCCGTTCTTGAGGATCTTGGTGCGCTCGAGTTCGGCGACGGTGGTGGCGTTCTCGGTGGTGATGGTCATCGTGGCGATGCCTTTCTCTGGTGCATTTTCGATGTGCAGGTGGTTCGGTAGGGACGGAAGTTATTCGTGCCGCAGCGGCTCTTTGCAGGTTTCCCTGGAGAGTGCCACGGCGATGAGCGAAACGACGGCGGCAGCGACGAGGTACCAGGCCGGCGCCAGGTCGTTTGCGGTTGCGGCGATGAGGAGCGTCGCCATGAACGGGGCGGTGCCGCCGAAGAGGGCGTTGGAGAGGTTGAAGCTGACGGCAAAGCCGCTGTAGCGGACCCGGGTGGGGAACATTTCAGCCAGGAAGCTGGGGAGCGTGCCGTCGTTGAGGGTGAGCATGGCGCCCAGCAGGATCTGGATCAGGACGATCACCAGGAAGTTGCCGGTCCCGAGCAGTGCGAACGCAGGAACTGTCAGGACGATGAAGGCGACTGATGCGGTGATCAGTACCTTCTTGCGCCCGTACCGGTCCGAGAGCATGCCGGTGAGGAAGATGAAGCCGATGTAGGTGACCAGCGCGATGGTCGTGGCAAGGAATGATTCGGTCTCGCCCAGGCCCAGTTCCGAGGACAGGTAGGTGGGCATGTAGCTGAGGATCACGTAGAAGCCGACGGCGTTGAGCAGGACGGCCCCGACGGCCTGGAGCAGTTGCCGCCAGTGGTTGCGGAAGAGGCTGGAGACGGGCGCCTTGGCAGCGTGGTCCTGGGCCTCCAGATCGCGGAACACCGGGGTGTCTTCGAGCTTTGTCCGGATGTACCGGCCGATCAGGCCCATCGGGGCGGCCAGGAGGAACGGCAGCCGCCAGCCCCAGCTCTGCATCGCGTCGGCAGCGAGCAGCGTGGTCAGCAGCCCGGCGATCAGTGAACCGAGCAGGAGGCCGGCTGCGGTGCTGGCGGGAACAACCGCGGCATACAGGCCCCGCTTGTTGGCGGGGGCGTACTCCACCAGGAACGCCGATGCTCCCGCGTACTCGCCCGAGGCAGAGAAGCCCTGGATCACCCTGATGACCAGGAGCAGGATGGGAGCCCAGATTCCGATCGTGCCGTATCCGGGAATCAGCGCGATGCAGAAAGTTGCTCCGGACATTATCAGGATCGACAGCGAGAGGGCTGTCCGCCGGCCAACCTTGTCGCCAATGTGGCCCCAGACGAAGCCGCCGAGCGGCCGCACCAGGAATGAAATGGCAAACAGGGCGAAGGTCAGCAGGAGCCCGGTCTGCGGGTTGGATTCCGGGAAGAAGACTGATGCGATAGTGACGGCCAGGTAGCCGTAGACCGCGTAGTCGAACCATTCGACGAAGTTGCCGATGAAGCTGGCCGCAATGACGCGGCGGCGCGTTTCCTTGCTGACGGCATTGTCAGCAGGAGTGGAGTTGCTGGACGGGGTTCCATTCGACTCCGGGCCAGCTTCCCGCTCACGGGCGGGGGAAGAAGTTTCGTTACTCATGTATCCACCAAAGTGTTTGTGGTTGCATTCAGCGCAACGCTGTTGCACCAGAATAGGCGTGACGGCGGCCACAGTCAATGGTTTTCGGAAAGGGCAATTTCTTTGCACCCTCGGCTGGTACGGAAGGTTGCTAAGGCCTGGGTCTTGAGGCTGACTTCCAGGAGCACGTTGCCTCACATGCAATAAGGTTGCAGCGAAGGGTGCGTGCTGGCCTATGCTGGCGTGAAGCGCGCGGCGCGTGGCAGCCAGGCCGTGCTGTTGACACCCCACAAGGCGACTGACATATTTCGTGTAAGCGCTATACGCATCGCGTTGTGTAATACGCAATTGATTCGGGAGATGCCGGGAGGATCGAGCGGCGCCAACCACCCCTTTGGGGGCTCCCGCCCACCCCTTTGGGTAGCCGTCCGGAGGTGCCGCAGCTCCTAGAATTGATAGTCGGGCCGGGAACTTTCGTCCGGCCAACGAAAGGAACACAGGAAACATGGTTCACAAAGTCAAGGCCGTCATTGCCAAGGAAAAGAACGCTCCGGTGTCAGTGGAGACCATCCTGGTTCCGGATCCGGGACCGGGTGAGGCGCTCGTTGACATCCTGACCTGCGGCGTCTGCCATACGGACCTGCACTACAAGCAGGGCGCCATCAACGATGACTTCCCCTTCCTCCTGGGCCATGAAGCCACGGGTGTTGTGTCCGCCGTGGGTGACGGTGTCACATCCATCGCCCCCGGTGACCGGGTGATCCTGAACTGGCGCGCCGTTTGCGGCGAATGCCGTGCCTGTGCCAAGGGCCAGCCGCAGTACTGCTTCAACACCGCCAACGCCACCCAGAAAATGACGCTCGAGGACGGCACCGAGCTCTCCCCTGCCCTGGGCATCGGCGCCTTCGCCGAGAAGACCCTCGTTGCCGCGGGACAGTGCACCAAGGTGGACCCCGAGGTTGATGCTGCCGCCGTGGGGCTGCTGGGGTGCGGAGTGATGGCAGGCATCGGCGCCGCCATCAACACCGGCGAGGTAAAGCGGGGCGAGTCCGTAGCGGTGATCGGCTGCGGCGGCGTGGGCATCGCCGCGATCGCCGGCGCCAAGCTGGCGGGCGCTACCACGATCATCGCCGTGGACATTGACGCGAACAAGGTGGACATGGCCAAGTCGCTGGGCGCCACGCACGGCATCGACTCCAGCAAGGAGGACCCCATCGAGGCCATCCGCGCCCTCACGGGAGGCAACGGAGCCGACGTGGTGATTGACGCCGTCGGCCGTCCCGAAACCTACAAGCAGGCGTTCTACGCCCGCGACCTCGCCGGCCGCGTGGTGCTGGTGGGCGTCCCGACGCCGGACATGAAGCTGGAACTGCCGCTGCTGGACGTCTTTGGCCGGGGCGGATCGCTGAAGTCCTCCTGGTACGGCGACTGCCTTCCCTCCCGCGACTTCCCGATGCTCGTCTCCCACTACAAGCAGGGCAACCTGGACCTGGACGCCTTCGTTTCCGAGCGCATCAGCATCGACCAGGTGGAGGAAGCGTTCGAGAAAATGCACGAAGGCAAGGTCCTCCGCTCCGTCGTCGAACTGCCGGTGGCGGGTTCCTGATGGGCGTCCGGATCGAGAACCTGGTCACCTCGGGCACGTTTTCCCTCGACGGCGGCACCTGGGACGTCGACAACAACGTCTGGATCGTGGGCAACGACGAAGAATGCGTGATCATCGATTCCCCGCATGACGCGTCCGCGATCATCAACCAGGTCCGGGGCCGGAAGGTCCTTGCCATCCTGCAGACCCATGCCCACAACGACCACATCGGCGCCGCCCGCGAGGTCGCCGACGCCGTCGACGCCCCGATCTACCTCAACCCCGAGGACCTGGTCCTTTGGGAACAGGTCTACCCGGACACGAAGCCGGACCGGGAACTGAACGACGGCGACCTCTTCCAGGTGGGCGGGGCAACCCTCCGGGCGATCCACACCCCCGGGCACTCCCCCGGCTCCACCTGCTTCTACCTGGAGAGCGAAGGGACCGTCTTCACCGGCGACACGCTGTTCAACGGCGGCCCCGGCGCCACCGGGCGGTCCTACAGCGACTACCCCACCATCCTGGCCTCCATCCGCGAACGGCTGCTCACCCTCCCGCCGGAGACGGTGGTCCGCACCGGACACGGCGACAACACCACCATCGCGGCGGAGCAGGAAACCCTGGCGGGGATCGCGCAGTAGCCGTCGAAATCAACTAAGGTGCCAACAGGCGCGCCGGGAAAGCCTGGCGCGCCTTCATGGCGCCACGAGCACCTGCAGTCAGCAAGCACGAGCACGGCAGCAAGAGCAGGACGAATGCCGGCAAGGAAGTTGGGACAATGAAGTTCGGGAAACAGCCCGCCCCCGTCGCGGACATCAATGAGGACGACCTGGAGGTCCGCAAACCCAAGGTTGAGGCGGCGGGAGTCAAGGCCGTGATGGTGGCGCTGGAGCGCGCCGTGGCCCAGGCCGGGGTCGCGCGTACGGCACACTCCCTGCTGCGGCTGAACCAGCGCGGCGGTTTCGACTGCCCCGGTTGTGCGTGGCCCGAATCGGACAAGAAGCGCAAGGCGGCCGAGTTCTGCGAGAACGGTGCCAAGGCCGTGGCCGAGGAAAACACCCTCCGCACAGTTGGTGCCGAGTTCTGGGCAAAGCACTCCATCGCCGAGCTCTCCACCAAGACCGAATACTGGCTGGGCAACCAGGGCCGGCTGAGTGAGCCGATGGTGATCCGCGCCGGCGAGACCCACTACTCGCCGATCTCCTGGGCCGAAGCATTCGAGCTGATCGGAGAACACGTCCGGGCTTCAACTCCGGACCGCTGCGTCTTCTACACCTCCGGGCGCACCGCGAACGAGACCGCGTTCATGTACCAGCTCTACGCCCGGGCCATCGGCACGAACAACCTGCCGGACTGCTCCAACATGTGCCACGAGTCCTCCGGGTCCGCACTGAACCCGACCATCGGGATCGGCAAGGGCACCGTTTCGTTGGACGACATCCATGATTCCGAGCTGATCTTCGTCGTTGGGCAGAATCCCGGAACCAACCATCCCCGCATGCTGTCCGCGCTGAAGGAATGCAAGGACAAGGGCGGCAAGGTAGTGGCGGTCAATCCGCTGCCCGAGGCCGGCCTGTTCAACTTCAAGGATCCGCAGACCGTCTCCGGCGTGGTGGGCGGCGGCACGCCCCTGGCCGATGAGTACCTGCAGATCAAGGTGGGCGGCGACCTCGCCCTGTTCCAGGCCCTCGGCCACCTCCTCCTGGCAGAGGAAGAACGCAACCCGGGGACCGTCGTCGACCATTACTTTGTGGAGGCGCAGACGGACGGGTTCGACGCCTACCGCCAGGCCCGCCGGGAGCTGGACTGGGCGGAGACCGAGAAGGCCACCGGCCTGTCCCGCCAACAGATCGAAACCGTGGCCGGAATGCTCATCAAGTCCAAGGCCACCATCTTTTGCTGGGCCCTGGGCGTGACGCAGCAGCCGCACTCGGTGGACACCATCAAGGAAATGGTCAACGTCCTGCTCCTCCAGGGCAACTTCGGCAAGCCCGGCGCCGGCGCCTGTCCCGTCCGCGGGCACTCCAACGTCCAGGGCGACAGGACCATGGGCATCTGGGAGAAACCCAAGGAATGGCTCCTGGAAGCGCTGGATACCGAGTTCGGGATCACGTCCCCGCGGCACCATGGCTACGACGCCGTCGAAGCCATGGAAGCCTTTGAACGCGACGAGGTGGACGTGTTTGTGTCCATGGGCGGCAACTTTTCGCTGGCCTGCTCGGACACCGAAACGCTGGAAGCCGGGATGCAGCGGATTGGCCTCACCGTGCACATCTCCACCAAGCCCAACCGCTCCCACATCGTGCACGGGCGCACCTCGCTGATCCTGCCCACGCTGGGCCGGACGGACAAGGACGACAAGCACCCGAACGGCGCCCAGTTCCTGTCCGTGGAGGACTCCATGTCCGTGGTCCACTCCACCCAGGGCAGGCTCCAGCCTGTCTCAGAGCACCTGCTCTCCGAGCCGGTCATCGTGGCCCGCATGGCCGAAGCAACCTTCGGCCCGGACCATTCGGTGGACTGGAAGGCCATGGCCGAGGACTACGACGTGATCCGCGACCACATTGCCCGCGTCCTGCCCGGCTTCGAGGACTTCAACACCCGCATCCGGACCAAGAACGGGTTCGTGCTGCCCAACCCGCCGCGCGACACCCGATCCTTCAAGACCGACATTGGCCGCGGCCGGTTCACCGTCAGCCCGCTCGAATACCTCACCCCGCCGGACGGGCACCTTGTGCTCCAGACCATCCGCAGCCACGACCAGTACAACACCACCTACTACGGCCTGGACGACCGCTACCGCGGCATCTCGGGCGGCCGCCGCGTCATCCTGGTGCATCCCGAGGACCTGGTGGAACTGGGCTTCAAGGACCGGGACCTGGTGGACGTGGTCAGCACCTTCCGCGGCCACGACCGCAAGGCGGACAAGTTCCGCCTGGTGGCCTACCCCACCGCCAAGGGCTGCGCCGCCGCGTACTTCCCCGAAGCCAACGCACTGGTCCACAAGGAAAACGTTGCCCGCGTCTCCAACACCCCCGGGTTCAAGGCCATGTTCGTCCGCTTCGTCCCGCATCTGGCTGAAGAGGCCGGGCAGGTTTCGTCAGAGGAGCTGGAGCCTGCCGCAGCGGTGTAGTTCCGCGCCTGCGTTTACAGGCATTGACGACGACGGCGATATTCGGCACGTGCCGGATGTCGCCGTCGCTTTTCTGTCCGGGCGGGTTGGTCCGGCTTTGAAGATTCAGCCACCACCCGTATCCCTTCAGGCGGGCGGGGCGTGCAGGAGCCGTTCCAGGGCTTCTTCTCCCGGGGAGAGGCCGACGTAAGCAAAGTCCGGCGGCCCGCCGGCCACGGACCCTGCCCCGCCTGAGACGGACCTTACTTGGTGGGGCCAGTGGGGTGGTTCCCAGTCCTGGTGTTCGCTTGTGTAGTGGCGGCCGGTGGGTGAGGTCCAGCCGGGTGGTGCGGTTTTTGTTGCCGGGGTGGGTTTCCAGCCGCTGGTGTGGCGGAGTTTGTGGTGTTTCGGGCAGGGCTGGCCGAGGTTCGAGACTCCTGTGGTGCCGCCGTTGTGCCAGGCGAGGAGGTGGTCGGCTTCGTTGTCGAGGGAGTGGTTGTTGCAGCCGGGGAAGGGGCATTTTCCGTCCCTTAGCCTGAGCCAGTTCCGCATGGCTTTGGTGACCCGGTAGCTGGTGCGGCCGATTTCCAGCGGCGCCCCGTCCCGCGGGTCCACGAGGATGCGGTGGAACGAATCCGCCCCGGCCGCGACGAGGTCCCGGGCCATGGAGGGCGGGATGGGTCCGTACCCGTCCAGCATGGCCGATTCCTCGGTGAGGCCCAGCAGGGAGAACACGGGCACGGTGACCAGCACCTCGGCCCGGACTGGCGCTTGGTTTGGACCGGTTCCCTCGCCGCCGTCGCCGGCACCGGCTGCACCGGTAACGCCGCTGGTGTTGCCGCTGTTGAGGAGCCCTTCGGCGAAACTATCGGCCCGGAGCTGGGTGAGGGTGCGGTGCTCGTTCGGTCCCTGCGCGGCCCGGGAGAGCGCGGTGAGCTTGTTCCAGAGGGCCGTGGCCTGGTGGGCGGGCAGGTAGGCGGAGAGCCAGGCCATCCCGTCCTGGTCGGGCCGGTATTCGACCCGCCGGTCCGAAACCCCTTGGGCGTGGCGTTGTT
>NZ_JBNZGA010000011.1:0-148986 GCF_050573415.1 Paenarthrobacter sp. NEAU-H11
CCGGCCGTTCCTGTCCACTCTGTTCTCCTTGAATTCTGGCCGGTTATCCCTTCGGGGTCACCTGCAGCCTGTCGAAGGAGGCCTGTTTGCCGTCCTGGTCGAGGACCACGACGTCGTCGCGTCCGTTCTGGACGTCAGCCGGCAGGATGAACTCCACAGTGTTGTGAGTGGTGGGGAAGAACCAACCGATGCGCTGGCTGTGCTTGTTGAGGTAGACGTAGTACCACTGGCCGTATTCGAGGCCGTTGAGGACCACTTTCTGGCCGTTGCGGTATTTCTCCGCGGTGCCCAGATCGAACGGCGGAAGCTGTTCCTCAAGGTCCTGCACGGTCAGCGCCGGAACGGTTTCCGGGCGCGCCGGCTGCAGGTCCAGGACGGTTTCGCCGCCGGCCAGCATTGCGGAGATCTGCTGTGCACCGTTGGCGGCTGTGACCTCGAACTCCACAGCCTCCAGCCGTCCGGCGGCGATGTCGGCAGCGGTCAGGACGTAGTCGCGGGTTGTCGTTACGGTGGCGCCCACCCCCAGGCCCGGTTCGTAGATGGCAGCGTCGGGGGCACTCAGTTCCGTCAGGGAGACATTTCCGGCGTTGCCCAGGGTGTAGGTGTAGGTGACGGTGTCGCCTGCAGAGGCATACCGGTCCCCGTCGGTGTCCTTCCACTCCGTTGCTACGGTGCCCTCAAGCCGTGCATCACGGACCTTGAGGTCCACTTCCCCGCCATCAACGGCGTAGGTCCGCGCAGACTGGCCGGAAGAACTGACCTCCCACGTGGTGGCCGGAACAAAGAAGCCCTGCTCGGCTTCCGCCGCGGTGACTTCATGCCGCGGCGTGGTGCAGGCGTAGCTCTGGCCGGCGGGCAGCACACCGTAGCGGCAGTTGCCGGGGCCTTCAGGGACAAAGGGGCTGAAATTTCCGGCCGTGGGAACGACCTTCTCCGTCAGCGGGCTGGTGTTGGTCACATTGAATGTGTAGGGAAAGGCTTCCCCGGCGGTGTAGGGCTGGGTGGCCAGGTCACGGCCGGCATCGTTCCGGGTGCCGCTGATGTCCGCTGCAACCAGTCCGTCCCGTAACGCAACGGCCGCACCGGTAAACGTGACTGTCTTGGTGAGGGATGGCGTCGAGCTGGCCGTGATGGTGAAGCTCGCCTGGGGAACAAAGTAGCCGCGTGCGATGTCCTCGGCCGTCAGCGTGTGCTTTGCCGTGGTGCAGTTGTAGCTTGAACCGGCGGCAAGGTTGTTGTACCGGCAGTTCGGAGCCGACGGCGGAAGGAAGCCGGCGTCGAAGGTGCCGGATACGGGCACCGAGTTCGCCGTGACGTTGGCCGTGCTCCTGACGTTGAACGAGTAGCCCAGCGCCTCGCCCTCACGGTAAGGGTTGGCGATGACGTCCCTGGCAGGTGCGGATCCTGCGACGGAGAGGCCTACCTGCGGCGCCACCGGAACGGTGGCCGTGAAGGTGTGCTGCGAGACCCGGCCGTCCGACGTCGTAAAGGCCGCGTTGAGGTTTTGCGGACCGCTGGCGCTGGTTGAGGCGGTCAGGTCGACGTTGACGGTCACCGAGGCGCCGGGCGCGACGTCGGGCACGGGAACCGTGGAGGCGGACCAGCCGCTGGGGGTGTAGACCGTGGCGTTCGCGCCCGAGAGCGTGGCGGCTTCCTGGTTGGTGATGGTGACAGGGACCTGCTGGGTGGCACCGGGTGCGGTGGTGACAGCCGGCACTGACAGCGGAGCGCAGGCGTAGTTCAACCACGCGTCGTCGAACTTGGAGAACGTGATGTTGTCCGTGTAGTTGCCCTCGTAAAGGACCCCGAACTGCCCGTCTTCCAGCCGGGTCACGGTGGAATAGGCGGAGAAGCCCGGACGGATGGTGCGGACCCCCGGCCAGGTCGCTCCGTCGTCACACGAAATCCTTGCCGATACGTTCTCCCGGCCGGTCTTGGAATTGGAGTTGGTGAAGATCAGTTTCCTGGCCTCAGCGGATCCTTCCGCTGCCGCAGGATACATCCGGGCGATGGCTCCGTTGTTGGCCGGGTCCGGAAGTTCCGTGTCCTGCGTTACCGGGCCGTAAGTGGCGCCGCCGTCGGTGGAGATCGCCACCTTGCGGTAGCCCTGGTTGGCGTTGTCGCGGGAGTTCAAGAGGACCCGGCCGTCCGAAAGTTCCACGGTTTTGTTTTCATCCATGCGGTCACCCACGTTGGCACCCTTGTGCCAGGTGGCCCCGTGGTCATCCGAGAAGACGCTGTAGGCCTGGATTTTATTGGTGCCGTCAGCTTGCCTGACATCCCCGGCGTACTGCTGGATCAGGCGGCCCTTGTACTGGCCGTACTTGAGCTGGATCCCCTCTCCGGAAGACGCAAAGTTGGATCGGATGTCACCTGCTGCGGGGTTCGTCTTGTTGGTGCCCGGCTTCGTGACGCTGGTAATCAGCCGCGGTTGGCTCCAGGTGACGCCGCCGTCGGAGGACTCGATCACGGCGGAGGATATGACAGTGCGGTCGGCATCGTCGTTTCCGTACTGGCTGCCGAAGAAGCCCTGGTCCTTGGAGTAGACGAAGAAGGTGAACACCTTGCCGGTCTCGGCATCAAAAATGTAGGAGGGGTCACTGTAGCCGTACTTGGGGGTGGTTGCATTGCCGGTGTGGCCCGCAGCGATGACCTGCACGGGACCCCAGGTGCGGCCGCCGTCGGTGCTGCGCCGCTGCACGATCGAGTTGGGGTTTGGGGCGTCGGCGGCGCTTCCCGGCCTGCCGTCCCAGGAGGCCAGGACAACACCGTTTCCCAGGTATGTCATGGCCGGGATCCGGTAGAAGAAGTTGCTGGCGGTCCGGTCTGCCGCCAGGTTCATTTCCGACAAGGTCCCGGGAGGTGCCGTGGGGCTGTTCGGCGGGATGGGGGCGGCTCCGGCAGGAACGGCTCCGGCCAGCAGGGCAAGGGCCAAGGCCGCTGTTCCTGCACTCCTTCCCACCACTGCTGCGCGTCTGGTTCTTCTTTTGGTGGAACCCAAATTAGATGTCCTTTCGGGGTGCCCGCTGCATTTGCGGGCCTGGTGAGGTGACCGTCGGGAGAGGCAAAAATCTGCACCTTCTACATACGACGTCCTACCACCGTATAGTGGTCGGCTTCACATTGCTAGACTTAAGGGGTGACGTCCTACATCTTCCCTCATGTCCCCCGACTCCCAGATGCCGTCCCGGCCGTGGAGCACGTCCTCGCCACCCGCGGCACCGGCGGCTACCGGCAGTACCGCATCCCGGCCCTCGCCGTCACCGCACAAGGAACCCTGCTGGCCGCCTACGATGGCCGGCCCAACCTTGATGACCTGCCAAGCCCCATTGACTTGCTGCTCCGCCGCAGCACGGACAGCGGCCGCACATGGGGCAAGCAGGCCGTGGTCCGCACGGGAAAAGGCCTCGAGGGTTTCGGGGATCCGAGCCTGCTGGTGGACATGGAAACGCAGCGCATCTTTCTCTTCCATGCGGCGGGCACCCGGGCGGGATTCTTCGAAGCCACCGCGGGCCACGATCCGGACGATGAGTACGTCCAGCACTGCGATCTCAGCTTCTCCGACGACGACGGCCTGACCTGGCAGCACCGCAGGATCACCAGCCAACTGAAGAACAGTACTGACCGCCCGGTCACGGGAATCTTTGCTGCTGCCGGCCAGGGCATCCAAATCCATTCAGGACCTTTTACGGGCCGGCTGGTGCAGCAGTTCGTTGTCCTCTGCGAGGGCACCATCATGGCCGCCTCCGCGTACAGCGATGACCACGGAGACTCCTGGACCCTCGGCCAGCCTGTTGGTGAGTGTACGCACGGCTTCAGCCCCAACGAAAACAAGGTGGTTGCACTGGCGGACGGCCGCCTCCTGCTGCACAGCCGCGGCACGCCGCGCCGCCTGGCAGCAACATCAGACGACGGCGGGGCCACCTGGAGTGCGCTTAGTCCCGTTGAGGAGCTTCCGGATCCGAGCGACAACGGTTCCCTTGTCCGTTTCGACGGCCTGCCCAATGTGGCCGGCCGGACGGACGGCGCCACCGACTCGTGGCTGCTGGCCACCAACAACCACGACACGGCCCTGCGGCGGAACACTGTACTCAGCCTGTCGCCGGACAACGGCCGCACCTGGCCAACGAAACTGGTCCTGTGCCCGGGAAGCTCCGCGTACTCGACGGCAGCGCGTCTCCCCGACGGCAATATCGGCGTCCTGTATGAGCGGCAGGGTTACCGGGAGATCGTATTCGCCTCCGTGCCGCCGGAGCAGCTCACGCAACAACGTGCTGCGCCTCCCGAGACTGCGCCGGGGGAGGAACCTGGACTGGTATTCGATATGGAACTCCGTTCCATCACCCCCGGACGCCCGGCCGCCTGGCTCAACGCGGGTGATTTCCACGTCATGCCTGCCAATACGGGAGGCTGGAACGTCCATACCTGGAAGGAGATCGGCCAGGGCTACTCCGACGAATCAGCGCAAGTTATCGGCACCCGGGAGGCACAGGACCTGAACTACGGCCCTGTCACACCCGGTTACAGGGCCGGTGACATCCTGGCTTTCACCGGCAGGGCACGCAATCGCGGCACTCTCCCAGTGACCGAGATGCGCCTGGACGGCCCGGGCGCGGATGCGTTCCCCGCTGCGGATCTCCTGCCCGGGGCGGAAGCGCTCTACTTCACTCCCACGCACACCGTGACCGAAGCCGAGGTAGAGCGAGGGTCCGTAGAAGTGGCGTACACGGTCGAGGGAGTCGTGGGCGGTTCCCGCCACCGCACGTCCCGGACCTTTCATTTCGATACTGCAACAGGGGCGGTCCGCGTCGAACACAGGCCTTGGTCGTGACCGGCTTCCGGCCGGACCGTCACTGATCTGCAGTTACGGCACTCCATCCCGGTCAGATCGGCGCCTCCACCAGATCGCACATCTGCCGCAGGCGCCCTGCCCTGTCGCCGGCCGACAGGCCATGCTGGGGAAGCCCGATCTTGAAGCCTGAGATGGCTACCGGCCCCGCCGCCGCCAGGCAGCGCTGGACCTCGGCGCGGTTCAGCAGCGAGCTCGGCGGGGCACCATCAACCTCAAGAGCAGGGAGGTGGGCATCAATCCATGGGTATCCGAACTCTGTTGGCTCCGGGGAGCATCCGGAAAACATAATCCCCGCGAGGACGCCTGCTTCCCGGGCAAGCAGCAAATGCTCAACTGCGGTGCCGGTGTCCCCTGATTCAATGACCGACCGCGCCCAATTGACCAGGACTCCAACCTGATCCCACCCCTGGCCCTGGAGCGAGGCGACGACATTGACCTCCTCAGCGAATGTCAGAAAGCCCTTCTCCGGCCTACTCCCCCGCCGCGGAGCGTCGCAGTGCTCCACGAGCACACGCGTGCTGCCCCATTCCCAGTCGAGTACTTCCTTAAGGGACTCCTCAAACAAGCGGGACGAGGAATGCAGGGGCGGCGCAGAGTGCAGCTCAATTGCCTCCACCTTGTGCCCCTCGCCCGCGAGGCGGGAGGCATAATCCCGCACGCCTGAAACAAACTGCAGCGCCGCCCTCCGCCCTTCATCGTCCCTGGAGGCCAAGCCGAAAGTGGGGGCCTGGCTCACTCGCTTCATGGTGCCGGGAATTGCGGTCACTACGGCCGACCACCCCTCGGGAGCCCCCGCCGGCCACGGGCTTCCGCCATGGGGGCCGTAGGGCAGCTCCAATCCCCGGATTGAAGGGATACAGCCCAACTCCTGGTAGAAGCGCTGCGGCAGGTCTTCCGGCTGGGCAGGATAGGCACCAACGATGAGGGACGACATTTGGACTCCGTTGTGGATGGCGAACGCACTTGACGATGCGCTGTGATGGGACTTACAGTTTTATCACGAGCTCGGACGTCCTACATCCGATAAACCCTCTGGAATCGCGAGGCCCACATGAACATCTCCTCCAAGAACCTGCCGCTGGTCAATGACGCCAGCCGCCGGAACTTCCTCAAGCTGACTGGCGCCATGGGCGTCGCCGCGGCCTTCACCGCTTCAGTGGCTGCGTGCGGCAGCCCGGCAGCCACAACCACCGGCGGAGGCGCCGCAAGCGCCGCCGCGATCAACAAGGACCTCATCATTGAGGCGGGCATCTCCTACGCACTCTCCACCGGTTTTGATCCCCTGAGTTCCTCCGGAGCCACGCCCATGGCCGCGAACCTGCACATCTTTGAAGGCCTCGTGGAGCTGCATCCGGCCACCCGCGAGCCGTATAACGCCCTGGCAGCCGCGGACCCCAAGAAGGTCAACGACACCACGTACCAGGTGACCATCCGCGATGGTGCCAAGTTCCACGACGGTTCGCCCGTCACCACCGAGGACGTCGCTTTCTCGTTCACCCGCGTCATGGACCCGGCAAACAAGTCCCTGTTCTCGCAGTTCATCCCGTTCATCCAGGACGTAAAGCCCGTCGACGCAAAGACGGTGGAGTTCACCCTGAAGTACGCCTTCCCCGGGTTCGGCCCCCGCATCTCCGTGGTGAAGATCGTCCCCAAGGCACTCGCCAGCGACCTGAAGGCCTTTGATGCCAAGCCGGTGGGCTCCGGTCCCTACAAGCTCATCTCCGCCGTCAAGGACGACAAGATCGTTTTCGAGGCGTTCGCCGACTATAACGGCCCCAAGCCTGCGCTGGCCAAGGGCATGACCTGGCACCTGCTCTCCGACGCCGCTGCCCGCGTCACCGCCGTGCAGTCCGGCCGTGTCCAGGCCATCGAGGACGTCCCCTACCTGGACGTGGAAGGACTCAAGTCCAAGGTCAAGGTTGAATCCGTCCAGTCCTTTGGCCTGATGTTCCTGATGTTCAACTGCGCAAAAGCCCCCTTCAACAACAAGCTCGTCCGCCAGGCGCTGCACTACGGGCTGGACAAAGACGCCATCATCAAGAAGGCCCTCTTCGGCAACGCCAAGCCGGCCAGTTCCTACTTCCAGGAAGGCCACCCGGACTACGTCAAGGCCAAGAACGTCTATGGCTACGATGCCGGTAAAGCTGAACAGCTGCTCAAGGAAGCCGGCGTCACCAGCCTTGAGTTCGAACTGCTCACCACGGACACCGCCTGGGTCAAGGATGTCGCGCCGCTGATCCTCGAGTCCTGGAACAAGATCCCGGGCGTGAAGGTCACAGTGAAGAGCATCCAGTCCGGCGCGCTGTACGCGGACCGCGTTGGCGCCGGTGACTACTCCGTCGTCGCGGCTCCGGGCGATCCGTCAGTCTTCGGTAATGACGCGGACCTGCTCCTGAGCTGGTTCTACTCGGGCGCTACCTGGATGGAAAAGCGTGCCTACTGGACCGCGCCTGAACGCGCCAAACTGCAGGAACTCATGAATAAGGGTTCGCAGGCAGCTGCGGCAGATGCCAAGAAGATCACCGGCGAAATTGTGGACCTCGTCTCAGAGGAACTTCCCCTGTACCCGATCTTCCACCGCCAGCTGCCCAGCGCGTGGGACGACAAGAAGCTCAACGGCTTCAAGCCGCTGCCCACCACTGGCATGTCGTTCATCGACGTCGGCCGCACGTCCTAGGCAGCCCCTTGCGTTGCGAGGCCGGCCCCGCGCACCTGATCCCCTCGGGAGCAGCCAGGGCAGGCCTCGCAACTTATTGAACTGCAGCATCCAAACACACCGGAGAATAAATTGGTCACGATATTGCGCCTGCTGGGCCGCAGGCTCGCAGCATTGCCATTGATGATCCTGGGCATCACCCTGCTGGTCTTCCTCGTACTGCAGGCCGCACCGGGCGATCAGGCAAGCTCGGCACTGGGCGAAGGCGCCAGCGAAGAAGCAAAGCAGCAGTACCGCCAGGAGAATGGGCTGGACGATCCGCTGGTCGTCCAATACTTCGCTTTCCTTGCAAAGCTGCTGCAATTCGACCTCGGTGTCACCACACCGCCCGCCAAGTCCGTGGCGTCGATGATCGGCTCAGCGTTCCCGCTCACGCTCCAGCTGACGTTCCTGGGCGTCATTATCGCGGTGGTCGTATCCCTGGTATTCGGAATCCTCGGCGCACTTTACCGTGATAAGTGGCCGGACCAGCTGGTCCGGGTCTTCTCCATAGCCGCCATCGCCACACCGTCGTTCTGGCTGGGCATCCTGCTCATCCAGTGGTTCGCCTTGGGCTCCAGTCCCCTGTTCCCCTCAGGCGGAATTGCGACGCCGGAATCAGGTTTTGGCGGATGGCTGAACTCCATGGCCCTCCCGGCCCTCGCCCTCGGCATTCCCGTCTCGGCATCACTGATCCGCGTGGTCCGCACCTCAATGGTGGAGGAACTGGACCGGGACTACGTGCGCACAGCCATCGGCAACGGTGTTCCCTACCGTGAGGTGGTCTCCCGGAACGTGCTGCGCAACGCACTGGTGACTCCGGTGACCGTGCTGGGACTCCGCGTCGGCTACCTGCTGGGCGGCGCCGTCGTGATTGAAATGATTTTTGCCCTGCCCGGCATGGGCCAGCTCATCCTGAACGGCATCACCAACCTGGACGTCAACCTCGTCCAGGGCGTGGTGCTCACCATCTCCGTCACCTTCGTTCTGGTGAACATCGTGGTGGATCTCCTGTACTTGCTCATCAACCCCCGAATCAGGACGGTATAGCCCATGCGCAGCAAACTCGCTGAACGGCTGAGCGCCCCGGGCCTCCGGTTCAAAGCCCTACCCTGGGGCTCCCGCATCGCCCTCCTCTTCCTCATCGCGGTCGTCCTGGCCGCCATCCTCGCGCCGGTCCTCGCCCCGCACGATCCGCTTGAGACCTTCATCCCGGCCACCCCGCCCGGCGCCGAGCACTTCTTCGGCACCGACCGGCTGGGACGCGACATCTTTTCCCGCCTGCTCTTCGGCGCCCAGTCCTCGCTGCTGATCGGCCTCGGCGCCGTTGGCCTGGCCATCCTGGTGGGCGCCCTGCTGGGCTCCTTCGCAGCGACGTCCAGCAAGGCCGTGAACGAACTGATCATGCGCCTCATGGACATCCTGATGGCCTTCCCCGGCATCGCCCTGGCGGCGGTACTGCTGGCAGCGTTCGGCAACTCGGTTCCCACCATCATCATTGCGATCGCCATCATCTACACCCCGCAACTGGCCCGCGTGGTCCGCGCCAACGTGCTGTCCCAGTACGGCGAGGACTACGTCCGCGCCGAACGCGTCATCGGCGCGGGCCGGTTCTACATCCTCCTCAAGCACATCGTCCGCAACACGGCCGCCCCCGTGCTGGTGTTCGCCACGGTCATGGTGGCCGACGCCATCATCCTCGAAGCGTCGCTCTCCTTCCTGGGCGCCGGCGTGCAGGACCCCGCGCCATCGTGGGGCAACGTGATCTCCTACGGACGCAACCTGGTGCTCTCCGGCGGCTGGTGGGCCACAACCTTCGCCGGTGCCACCATCCTGCTCACGGTTCTGTCGCTGAACATCCTCGCCGAGGGCCTTACCGACGCCATGGTGAACCCCAGGCTGCGCAAGGCGGCGGCCGTAAAGGACGACGACGGATCAGCTGCGGCTATTGGCGCTGCAGTTGCGGTGGACACGGAAGTTGGCACGTCCGTGGCCCAGTCCTCCGTCGTGGAACAGCACGAGCTCGACGGCGTCCAGGCGGCTCCCGGCGGCGTCCTTACCGAGGAGGACTACAACCAGGCCGCCGTCCTGTCCGACCCGAAGCTTGCTGCGGCGAACCCGCACCTGCTGTTGGATAAGGAACTGGAACTGCTGGCCGCCATCGAAGCCAGGCGCACCGACAGGCTCCCCCAAGTGGAACCGGGCGCCCGCAACGTGCTGGAAGTGAAGAACCTATCCATCCGTTTCCCGGCCCGCTTTGGTGACATCGCAATCGTGGACAACGTCTCGTTCACAGTCCGCGAAGGCGAGACCATGGGCCTGGTGGGCGAGTCGGGCTGCGGCAAGTCCATCACGTCCCTGGCGGTCATGGGGCTTCTGCCCAAAACGGCAGAGGTCACCGGGTCCATCAAGTTCGACGGCAAGGAACTGCTGGATCCGGCCACGAAGCACAGCAGCATCAAGGCCTACGAAGGCCTCCGTGGTGAACAGATCGCCATGGTCTACCAGGACGCCCTGAGCTCCCTCAACCCGTCCATGAAGATCAAGGACCAGATGGAGCAGCTGACCAGGCGCGGCGGCCGCAAGACCCCCGCCGAGCTGCTGGAAATGGTCAAGCTCGATCCGGTACGGACCCTGGCCAGCTACCCGCACGAGCTTTCCGGCGGGCAGCGCCAGCGCGTGCTGATCGCCATGGCCCTGTCGCGCTCCCCCAAGATCGTGGTGGCCGATGAACCCACCACCGCCCTGGATGTGACCGTCCAGAAACAGGTGGTCGACCTGCTCAACGAGCTGCGCGAGCAGCTCGGATTCGCCATGGTGTTCGTCAGCCACGACCTCGCCCTGGTGGCGTCCCTGGCGCACCGGATCACCGTGATGTACGCCGGCCAGGTGGTGGAATCCGCCCAGGCATCCGAGCTTTTGCGCAATCCCAAACATGAGTACACCCGCGGCCTGCTCGGCGCTGTCCTCTCCATTGAGGCCGACGCCGTCCGCCTGCACCAGATCCCCGGCACCGTTCCCTCACCGCGCGACTTCGCACCGGGCGACCGCTTCGCGCCGCGTTCCCTGCGGTCCGACGCCGATCCCGACCAGAAGCTGGTCCTGACCCCGGTTGGAGCCGCGGCCGGCGGCGATGCCGACCACTACTGGGCAAGCCACCTGAAGGAGGATGCGAAATGAGTGAATCAACCGGCAAGCCGGTCATCGAACTCAAGGACGTCAAGGTCTACCACCAGGCGCGGGGCGGCAAACTCTTCCGGCCCAACATAGTCAAAGCAGTGGACGGCGTGGACTTCACCATCAGCCGCGGCGAAACCGTCGGCATAGTGGGTGAGTCCGGCTGTGGCAAGTCCACGCTTGCGTCGGTCCTTGTGGGGCTCCAGCCGCCGACGTCGGGCCAGGTGCTGTTCCACGGCAGGCCCGCCATTAAGCGGAACGCCGCGCTGCGCAAGGAGTTCGGCCGGTCGGTGTCCGTGGTCTTCCAGGATCCGGCCACTGCACTGAACCCGCGCATGACGGTCCAGGACATCCTCACGGATCCCTTGCAGATCCACGGGATCGGCACCGCCGCTTCCCGTGCAGCGAAGGTCAAGGAACTGTTGGCGCTGGTGGGACTGCCGCAGTCCGCAGCCGAAGTGACGCCGTCACAGGTCTCGGGCGGCCAGCGGCAGCGCGTGGCGATCGCCCGGGCACTGGCGCTGGACCCGGACATCATTGTGGCCGATGAGCCCACCTCGGCACTCGACGTGTCCGTCCGTGCCCAGGTGCTGAACCTGCTCTCTGACCTGAAGACCGAACTGAACCTCGGCATGGTGTTCATCTCGCACGACATCCAGACCGTCCGGTATGTCTCCGACCGCATCTGCGTCATGTACTTCGGCAAGATCGTCGAGCAAGGCAGCGCAGCCCAGGTGTTCGACAACCCCACCAACGACTACACCAAGAAGCTCTTGGGCGCTGCCCCGAGCCTTCTCCACATCTAGATCCCCCCATCAGCACCAATCATCGGAGAACCTACGTGTCCACCCAGTTCCAGGGCGTCATCCCGCCCGTTGTCACCCCCCGCCACGCCGACGGCAGCATCGACACGGCGTCGCTGACCAACGTCACCAAGCATCTGCTCGACGGCGGCGTATCCGGACTGTTCGTCCTGGGCTCCTCTGCAGAGGTTCCGTACATGACCAACGCCGAGCGTGAGCTGGTGGTCAGCACCATCGCCGAAGCCAACGCGTCTGCTGGTGCTGACGCCGTGCCGCTGATCGTCGGCGCAAACGAGCAGACCACGAACCGCGTCATCGAGGAGGCGAAAAAGGTCATCGACCTCGGCGCCGACGCCATCGTGGTGACCTCCATGTACTACGCGATCGGCAACGCCGCAGAAACTGAAACGCACTTCCGCGCCGTCCACGCCGCCGTCGACAAGCCGATCTTCGCCTACGATGTTCCGGTCCGCACGCACTTCAAGCTCCCCACCGACCTGCTGGTCCGGCTGGGCCGTGACGGCGTGATTGCCGGCGTCAAGGATTCCTCCGGCGACGACGTCTCCTTCCGCCAACTGCTGCTGGCGGCGAAGGACATCCCGAACTTCGACATCTTCACCGGCCACGAAGTCGTTGTCGACGGCGCCCTCCTGGGCGGTGCACAAGGCGTGGTGCCCGGCCTGGGCAACGTGGACCCGCGCGGCTACCGCAGCCTCGTCGACGCCGCCCAGGCAGGCGACTGGGCAAAGGCCGCATCCGAACAGGACCGCCTCGCAGACCTCTTCGAGATTGTGTACACCCCCAATGGCCGCGTCTCCGGCGGGGCGGCAGGCCTCGGTGCCTTCAAGACGGCCCTGCAGCTCATGGGCATCATCGAATCCAACACCATGAGCGTGCCGATGCTTTCCCTCAACGAAACCGAGACCACGGCCATCAAGGTGATCCTGGAACGCAACGGGCTGCTCTAGCACCGCCCAAGAAAGAGAGCAGATGCAGTACGCGATCGGTGTTGATCTTGGCGGCACCAAGACTGCTGCGGGCGTTGTTTCCTCCGCCGGCGAGGTCCTGTTCCCGGAGACGATTCCTACTCTGAACCGGGCCGGCAGTGATGCACTCCTCGATGCCACCGCTGGACTGGTTTCATCCCTCCTTGGCCGGGCCCGGGCTGAAGGCCTGGATGTTGCAGGTGTCGGGGTAGGCTCTGCCGGGGTGATTGATGCCGGGCGCGGCGTGGTGGTGTCGGCGACGGACGCGATCTTCGGCTGGACCGGGACGGCACTCACCGGCGGGTTGGCAACGCGGCTGGGCCTGCCGCCGTCGTCCATCAAGGCCGTGAACGATGTCCACGCGCACGCCCTGGGTGAATCCTGGGCAGGTGCCGCCGCTGGAACCGCCAGTTCGCTCCTGGTGGCTTTCGGCACCGGCGTCGGCGGAAGCTTTGTGCTCTCCGGGCACCCGGTCCTGGGCCACCGGTTCGTGGGCGGCCATGTGGGCCACTTCGCTTCACCCTACGCGTACGACGGCGGCACTCCGGTTCCCTGCGTTTGCGGCGGTTCCGGCCATGTCGAGGCCATAGCCTCCGGGCCCGCCATCCACGCCACCTATCTGAGGCTCGGCGGCCGCGAGGGGGAGGCGGCTGACACGCGGGCCGTTTTCGCGCTGGCGGGAGCGGGCGACACTACGGCCATCAGAGCCGTAAGGCTCGGCGCGTCTGCCGCCGGCCAGGCTGTTGGCGGACTGGCCAACGTCCTCGACCCGGCGGTAGTTGTTGTTTCCGGCGGACTCACCGATGCCGGCGCCCCCTGGTGGGAACCCATGGAGCGGGCGCTGCGGGCCGAGCTCCTCCCCGCCTTGTCCGGGCTTCCGGTCCTGCCCGCCAAGCTCGGCAACGCAGCGGCTATCGCGGGCGCTGCGCGCCTTGTCCTGCCGCACACAAACCCCTCCGAAGGAACCGACCAGTGATCCTGACTTCCGAAGCACTCGAGGCCCTGCGCGGGCACCTCATTGTGTCCTGCCAGGCCTATCCCGGGGAGCCAATGCGCGATCCCCGGACCACGGGGCAGGTAGCCGCCTCCGCGGTTATTGGAGGCGCTGCCGCCGTGCGGGTCCAGGGCCTGGCCGACGTGCAGCACACGCGTTCCGCGGTAGAGGTCCCGGTGATCGGGCTCTGGAAAGACGGCCATGACGGCGTCTTCATTACTCCCACCCTTCGGCACGCACTGGCAGTCGCCAACGCCGGCGCCCATGTTGTGGCAATCGACGGCACCCGCCGGGGCCGGCCGGACGGCCTCACCCTGGCGCAGACGGTGGCCGGCATCCATGCTGAATCCCACGCCCTCGTGATGGCGGACTGTGGTTCCTTCGACGACGCCGCGGCAGCGGTCGAAGCCGGAGCAGACCTTGTGGGCACCACGCTGTCCGGCTACACCGGCGAGCGTCCCAAAACCTCCGGCCCCGACCTGGACCTCCTTCGGCATATCGCGGGAGCGGACTTTGGGGTCCCCGTCATCGCCGAAGGCCGCATCCATACTCCCGCCCAGGCACGGCAGGCCCTCGACGCCGGCGCCTTCGCCGTCGTCGTCGGGACAGCGATCACGCACCCGGCCACCATCGCCGGCTGGTTCGCCGAGGCCCTGAAATGACGCCGCCGGCCGCGCCGCCCGGCAACTACCTCATCTCGGGCACAGTTGTGACGGACGGGCATTCTGCCGCGAATTCCGCGGTCGCCGTAGTTGACGGCATCATCGCCTACGTGGGGCCCTTGGCCGATCTTGACCGCTCCGTCCTGCCTGAACTTGAACCGCTCGAACCTCCGGCCGGAAGCATGATCCTGCCAGGCCTGGTGGATTTGCACTGCCATGGCGCGGCCGGCGGAGACTTTCCAAGCGGCAACCTGGCCGCGGCCCGCACTGCCATAGACTTCATCCACCGCAGCGGTACCACTACCCTGCTGGCCAGCCTGGTGACCGCGCCGCGCGAAGACCTGTTGAAGGGCATGATGGCCCTGCGGCTGCTGACTGACGAGGGGCTCATCGCGGGCATACATGCCGAGGGCCCGTTCCTGTCCGACGCCCGCTGCGGGGCGCAGGACCCGCGGTTCCTGCTGGACCCCGACCTGGACCTGCTGGACGAGTTGCTGGACGCCGCCGGCGGTCACCTGCGGACCATGACTTATGCGCCGGAACTGGCCGGCGCGGAGGCCCTGGTCCGAAAGCTTGCGGAGAACGGCGTGGTTCCGTCGCTGGGCCACACGGATTCTGACGCACGGACTGCGGCGGCTTCCCTCACGGAGGCCGCGGAACTGCTTGCCGCCTCCGGCCGCGAACCGATCTCGCGCCCCACGGTCACACACTTGTTTAACGGGATGCCTCCGCTTCACCACCGCAGCCCGGGCCCTGTTGCCGCTTGCCTACGGCTGGCCGGCGCCGGCAGGGTGGCCGTCGAACTTATCGCCGACGGCGCGCATCTTGACCCGGATACCGTTCAGATGGTTTTCGAACTGGTGGGCGCGGACAATATTGCTCTCGTGACCGATTCCATGGCCGCCACAGGCCTGCCTGACGGTGACTATCGTCTGGGGCCTGCTTCCGTCTCGGTCAGGAATTCCGAGGCGCGACTGACCGGCAACGGGTCCCTGGCCGGCGGCACCGCGACCCTCCTTGACGTTGTCCGCCGCACCATCGAGGCAGGTGTGGATCCGGCCGCCTCCGTTAAGTCAGCTACGGCCGTTCCGGCGGCGATTATCGGCCGGGCCGGAGACCTTGGGAGCCTCCGCGCGGGCCGCCGCGCCGACGTCGTTGTGGTGGACCGGGACTTCCACCGCGTCCTGGTCATGCGCGCTGGCCGCATCCTGTGCCGCCCCGCAGCCCGGCCCTGAACCTGCCGTCTCCGGCTCCTTGTGCAGCGGCCCTACACTGCGGCGGATGCACCGCCCACGCGCACGGCTACCTGTCCGCTGCCTGGAGGCAATTGCGCAGCAGCGGCTTCGTCAGCCACCACCGTCACGTGAGGGTGCAGCTGCAGGACCGATGCAGGGCAGTCCGATGTCACAGGTCCGTTGAGGGCGGCAGCAAGGATGCCTGCCTTGTCCGCGCCGTTGACCACCAGCAGGAGATGCCGGGCTTCAAGAATGGTGCCCAGTCCCTGGGTGATGCAGAGCAGGGGCACGTCCGACGGCGAGTCGAAGTAGCGCGCGTTGGCCTGCCGGGTTCGTTCTGTGAGCATTTCAACCCGGGTCCGGGAATCCAGTGCCGAGCCCGGTTCATTGAAGGCCAGGTGGCCATTGTGGCCGATCCCGAGGATCTGCACGTCAATGCCGCCCGCGCCGGCGATGGCAGCCTCGTAGTCAGCCGCCGCGCGTTGGGGGTCCGGGGCGCTCCCGTCCGGCACCGAAACCTTCGCGGGGTCAAGGTGCAGCCTTTCAGTCACTTCGCGCCGGACAACTTCAGCGTAGCTTTCAGGATGTCCTGCCGGCAGGCCCACATATTCGTCCAGCGCGAAGGCCCTGGTACGCGTCACATCAAGCTGGTGCCTGGCCAGAGCTTTATAGATCGGAAGGGGCGATCCTCCCGTTGCCACACCCAGCACGGCGTTCGGCTTACTGCGGATGACGGCTGCCAGGATCCCGGCCGCGACGGCGCCTGTGGCTGGGGCGGTAGGCACTACGAAAATTTCCACGGCAAAGCACTCTCTACGAAAAACGGAACCGGGCACGGGTGAGGCCGCCCGGAGCGCGGGCGTTGAAGGAAGTCCAGGCAGGGAGTCGGCGGGCGTCCGTCAGGAGGCCGCGACGTCCTTGAGTTTCAGGCGGATGCCGTCGAAGTGGCGCTGGAGGCGCTCTGATGCCAGGGTCTTGTCCCTGCCGGCTACGGCCTCGTAGATGTCCCAGTGGATCTGGACCTGTTCTTCAAGGTTGACCGGCCCGGAACCGAGCGCCTCATGGATTTGGCGGTACACCTGCCAGAACACGTCCATCAGGTTGATGAGCAGTTCGTTGTTCAGGGGTGCGTAGAGACGGCGGTGGAACTCCGCGTCATGCTCCGCGAGGGGTTCGCCTTTTGCGGCGGCATCCTGCATCGCCTGCATGGTGGACCGGAGGTCTGCAAGATGGTCCTCCGTCAAAAGGTCGATGGCCGAACCGATGAGACCCGATTCAAGTGCCTGCCGCACATCAATGAGTTCCATTGCTTCTTCGCCCTTGTGCCTGAGCGAGAGCCTGCCGCGGAAGGTCAGTCCGGACACCAGGGCACTGAAGTTGTTGGGGGCAACGAACATGCCGAACCCGTGCCTGATTTCTATGACGCCGAGCGCCTGCAAAACCTTGAGGGACTCGCGGACAGTGTTCCGGCCTACACCCAGCTCAGCGGACAGTTCACTCTCGGTGGGAAGCGCGTCCCCAACATCGAGGCCACGTTCCAGGATCAGTTCCATGATGCGCGTTTGAAGTGCCTGGGAACGGATTTGCGCGCTAAACCTTGCCGACGATACCGCTGCGGGTGTTACTGTCACGTGATCTCCTTCGACCGCACTCTGTCGGCGGTCTTCCTCTTTTAGTAAGTGTACAGGAGATAGGACGTCCCTCCTTCGTTTTCGGGAAATGTTTTATCCGCTCCCGGCAGGGCAGGTGCCCAAGTTCCCAGGACGGCCAGTCCCGGGCATGGCGATCTTCACGCTCAAGATCACCTGGTTGAACTTCAGCTACGGCGTTCCTGCTGCCGGCGAACCCCCGCCCCGTCCGGCCCGCCCACCCCCGACTGCAGGGCCAGGCCAGTACGGACGGCCGTGGAAGTTATCCTTCATCATCCCGATCCACCCAGCGCCGGGTAGTCATGGTTTGCGGTTAGGGCTTGCGCTACGGGTCAAGGCCACCACTTGCAAACCCTATCGTAAGCATGCTTATGATATGTGCAGCCGAAGACGAACGGCATGGAGAATCGAGAAGGGCGCGCTCAGCGAACGGGGCGCGCTTTTTTCGTGCCTAAGCGTTACGGAGTTGCGCCCGGGTCTCCGGTCATGCCGTCCTAGACTTTCGCCATGCACCCCTTAGCGGCAATCGGCCTGGTGTTCCTCACAGGGCTTGCCTGGATGGTCACCATCCTGACCTTGTTGATTGCCCTGGCCAAAGCCCGGCGCCGTCCTCCGGCTGAAATCAGGCACGCAGGCCCAAACGACTGATGGCGAGGCAGCGTAGCATTAGCCGGCTAGAGGGTTGCCAGTTCAGGAACACTTGGCAGCTACTTGGGCAGAGTGAAGAAGCTCTCGGAACCGTCCGGATGATGCACTGGAGCCTCGGCGCGGACGACCTCAAGCTCAGCAATGTCCACAAGCCGCCGGCTCCCGGCGAGCACGTCCATCATCCAAAACAGCTCATGATTGGGGGCCAGCTCCGTCACCTCACCGCGGTGGACAAGGGTGCCCTTGCAGTAGGCCTCTACGCAGTCACCGGAGGTGAGCTCACTGTTGGAGCGAATGAATGTGCCGCGGGAATCGGTCAGGTCGGAATTGTCGTCCATGCTCCCAGCCTTGCGCTTGAAGGTTACTAGCAGGTAACCGGGGAGAGACGCCTTCGGCGTCCCCTAAGGGACGGATAGTCCGCTCCGCTCTACGCCCGGTGGCTGGAACGCCGCAAAATCACTGCAACGCAAGGCCCGCGGGAAGGTCGCTGACAGCCGTGGTCAGAAACCCATTCAGGAACACCCACCAGACACATGAACGCCGAGAACTCGGACAGAAAGAGACCTGACGCGACGTGGCGAGTTCACTGACACAGGTGTGCGCCTGCTACGCCCGCGGGACCGATTCAACCGAGTCCACCGCGAATGGCTTGGCCGCCGAGCGCTGCAGGGGACGACGAAGGCGGACCTGGTACAAACCATCCCTGAACGTGACGCGGGGATCCAACTGGACAACCAAGAGGGGCTCTTCGCGGGCCGCGTCCACCCTCAACACTATTCCCTCACGCCGGCCGTCCACGAGCAGCGGTGTGGCCGGCTCCACCGCGGTCTCCCTCAGGCGGTTCTGAAATTCCGCCGTGGCCGCCAGGAAGAGGATTCCATGGGCGGCCCCAACGACGCGCAGCGGAATCACCATGTCACGCGGCGGGTGTGCGGGAGAGGGCGGAGCTTGCACCTGATAGTGCCGGGCAGACGACGTCCTGGCTGCCTTCAAGACCCGGTCGCATTCCGGGCAACGGGTGCGCCTCCCGACGTCGGCCACCATGGTCACCAGCAGTCCCCTGGGTGCGTGAGCCCACTTATCGGCCACAATGTGGCACCACGCCGGGTGGTACTCGTTCCCGTACTTCATCACGTAGACCTGATCATCGCCGAGGAGGGGCATCCCCTCCCGCCAGGCGGCCGGCTGGATCGGCTTGAGCACGCCGAGGTCACCGGCTCTCGCATCGGCGGGGCGGCCCGCATTAAGGTACTTGCGCAACAACGGACTGCGTTGCCTTTTTGACTGTGGAATCCCAGGTCCTTCCTGTGCAACGGGAGTGCGATCAGGCACACCCTCATGACCCCCTACTCAGCTTGCGTCCATTTCCCGCAAGTTGCCAGCCGGGACTATATCTTTCTGTCCGGACCAGGGCGCGAAGTTCCGCCAGGATGCTTGACGCGTGATAATTCACCCCCGCAGTCATGCTGCCTGATCTCAATGCCCCGATGAATGAGCAGAAGTTCCATCGCTGCTTGTCATTCTGATATGCCCCCATAATCGCCGGGCGCGTCCTCCGCGCAACCAGGGCGCTACCGCGCCGGCGTCAACCCGGCCAGGAACTCCCCTACGCGCGCACCGTCGCCCTCTACCTCACCAGTGACACCACCGCCACCTCCATCCGCCTTCCACCATCCACACCAGCGAAACCGCCGTCCGCGGACAGGCCTACCTCATGCCGGCACCATGGCGGCGCTCACCGGAGTGCTCGCCGCACAGGGCGTCACTATCGTCGGAGACGAAACCTTCTCCCCTACGACGGCGAACCCGGCACCAGCCGCCCTGCCCGTCGGCTCCACCCAAACCAGCGCGATCAACGCCGAATTCTTCTGCCGCGGCAGCTTCCTCGAACCCACCGACCGCATCACGCTCCCGACCACCCGTCAGGAAGCAGCCAAAGCGGCCGCCGTCGAACACCCCGTGGAAACCATCGCATCCCAGCCAGCTGATGCGACGCTCCGGCAAGGCCGGCACCACTGGGCAGACGTGCTCGATTCCAGAACCTTCCCGAGCGATGAAGACTGCCCCGCACTTCTCGCCAGCCTGCAATTCCAGGGAATCCGCGACCGGCTCAACGCAGACTTTCCCGGCCTGGACGAACCGATGGAGCTGATCCTGTTCGCCCAAACCGACCAGGCACCCAAGTGGTCACGCATCGGGCGGGCACAGCAACTGCTCCACCATGCATACTCGCACCAGCGTCGACCGGACTCCAGGTTGTCAGGCTGTTTCATGCACGCGCCGGGCTTCTCGGCATAGGCCGCTCCGCCATCCCGTCGCTGCGTCTCGTGCCAGTAGCGACCCCATGTCAATTTGAAGCGCTGATCACCCGATCACGCCCGGCAAAAACGCCCGTCACGGTAAGCACTGCCATGATGCCCGCGGTGACGAGGAGCGCAAGCGTCCAGTCTCCGCTTACGTCGCGAAGACCGCCGAACATTACCGGCCCCACCGCACCGAGGCCGTACCCGACAGATTGCGCCATGCCGGACAGGGATGCGGCCTGCGGGTAATTCACGGTCCGGAGGCTAAACAGGGACAGAGCGATGACAATGAGGCTCCCGCACCCGATTGCCCCGAGAAAGATCCACAGCAGTATGAGGTCCGGCGCAAGGGCCAGCCCGAGAAACGTCACGAACATAAGCGCGCCGCTCGTAAAGGATACGAGCCGTTGGTCCGAACCCCGGTGAAGGATTCCCCCTGCGGCAAGGCTCGCGAACACGCTGATGAGCAGGAAAACGGACAGATGGATGCCCGCAGTAGTCGCGGGGACCCCTTGGCCTTGCTCGATAGTGGGCAACCATGCCATCAGGACGTAGAAGGCGATCGATTGCAGCCCCATGAAGATCGTCACCTGCCAGCCCAAGGCCGAAACCCAGGGCGACAGGTACGAGGCGTCTGGCGTGATGACGTGTGCGGTGCCTGCCCTGTGCCGGCGCAGCCACGGCAGGAGCACGGCCATGGCGATAAGGGCAAGTCCCACCCAGATTCCGAGGGCAAGCCGCCAGCCCCCCGGGGATGTTTCTGCCACGGGAACGACGACGGCGGCCCCGATCGCGGCGAAGGCCGCCTGTGTGGCGGTGTAGCTTCCGGTGACCTGGCTGACCCTCGTCGGAAAGTCCCGCTTCACGAGGGAAGGCACCAAAACATTGAGAAACGCGATAGCCATGCCGATCAGTGCGGTGCCCGCCCAGATGAAGCCGGGCACCGGTAAGGAGCGAAGCACGATGCCCAAGGCAAGGATCAGCAGGGACATCCACAGCGCCCGGTCGAGACCCAGACGGGAAGCGAAGCCGGGCGCCACAGGTGAGAAGACTGCGAAAGCAAAGAGCGGAAGGCCTGTGAGGAACCCTGCTGCGGCGCTTGAAAACTCAAGATCACTGCTGATGTTCGCGAGTACCGATCCCACACTGACAAAGGACACCCGAAGGTTAACCGCGATGAGCAGTACCCCGATGAAGGCCAGGCCAAACCTGACAGTGCGATCCGGGGCGTTCCGGGTGACAACGGGCATGATACGTTCTTCCACCGTTCAGGAGATTAGGAGCGCACGAGGCGCCCAGCCGATTCCAGCCTTGCCGGTAGTGAGCAAGGGATCCCCAAGCAGCTGGAGTGGTTATCCAAGGGTGAGTGAGTGCCGCGAACATTCCTGCGCTGCTAGGCGCTGATTTCCAGTGTGACACCATCGTTCCCATGGAAAATTCGGCGTTCACCAAGATCCTTGAGCACTATCCAGACAAGTGATCCATCGGGTGTGGCGCAGTCTATCGTTCCGTACGTCACGTACCCTCCGCCGTCTGTAACCCGCACATCTTGGCCCTCCGCCAGCGCGTCCCGTGAGACTGATCGCCAGTGAGGTCTCACCAGGGATTGAGGGGGCAGTTCGAGTGACGCGGTTTCAATTGCCATTAGTGCTCCTAATTGATGCCGAAAGCCGCGGTCTTGGTGCCGAACCTTGTTCTGGACACGAGCAGGCTTCCGGTCAACGTGTTGTGGGGAACTCCCGTGTTACCAGCCGCGTTCGGCGAGGCGGTGGGGCTGGGGGATCTCGTCGACGTTGATGCCCACCATGGCTTCGCCGAGGCCGCGGGAGGCCTTGGCGATGACGTCGGGGTCATCGAAGAAGGTGGTGGCCTTCACGACGGCGGCGGCGCGCTGGGCCGGGTTGCCGGACTTGAAGATGCCCGAGCCGACGAACACGCCGTCAGCGCCGAGCTGCATCATCATGGCCGCGTCGGCCGGGGTGGCGATGCCGCCGGCGGTGAACAGCACCACCGGAAGCTTGCCGGCGGCGGCAACTTCCTTGACCAGTTCGTACGGTGCCTGCAGTTCCTTCGCCGCAACGTACAGCTCGTCCTCGGGCAGGGCCGCAAGCTTGGCGATCTCGGAACGGATCTGGCGCATGTGGCCGGTGGCGTTCGAGACGTCGCCGGTGCCGGCCTCGCCCTTGGAACGGATCATGGCCGCACCCTCGTTGATGCGGCGCAGTGCCTCACCGAGGTTGGTGGCGCCGCAAACGAAGGGAACCTTGAAGTTCCACTTGTCGATGTGGTTGACATAGTCGGCCGGGGTCAGGACCTCGGACTCGTCGATGTAGTCCACGCCCAGGGACTGCAGGACCTGGGCCTCCACGAAGTGGCCGATCCGGGCCTTGGCCATGACCGGGATGGACACGGCATCGATGATCTTCTCGATCATGTCCGGATCCGACATGCGGGACACGCCGCCCTGGGCCCGGATATCGGCCGGAACGCGTTCCAGCGCCATCACAGCAACGGCACCGGCGTCCTCGGCGATGCGGGCCTGTTCGACGTTGACGACGTCCATGATGACGCCGCCCTTGAGCATCTCAGCCATACCGCGCTTGACGCGGTTGCTGCCCGTTGCATTCTTGATGAAGTTTCCGGAACTGAAAGCTTTCCCTTGTGTTGACAATGAGTACTCCTATCGGAAGTAGCTGAACTTCAGCTTCTGGTAATGGACTTTGGAAGCTCTAGGCGAATCACCCAGAGCCCGAACGGAGGCACTCCTCCCTGCGATAGTCAGGCGAGCATGGCAACGCCCCTGAAAAGGATTAGAACGGCGCCGGTGAACGCCAGCACCAGGACGGCGGTCATGCTCGCCCTGGGCGGAACCCGTGGCCCGAGTACATTTCCAAGCACTATTCCGCCCGTGAGGGCCAGACCACAGGACAACCATTGGAGGCCATCAAGAGCTGGCATCTCGCGTTTCGCGGCGAGGGAGGCAAGCCCCACCCCTAAGAAGTAAAGCTGTGCGCTGGCTGCAAATGCTCTGTGCTGCCATTGGCTGGCCTGTGCGTACGCCGCCACAGCCGGTCCCCCGACCCCTGCCGTTACATTCATGAAGCCTGAGATAAATCCAGCGATCCCCGCCCCCAGCCTGCCGCGGAGAACTACAGGTGGCGTGCGTACGGTAAGGCTTGCGGCCAGGGCAACTATGATCATGGCGCCGACAATGATTGAAAGCAGGGAAGACGGCATGTGGATGGCAACCCACGAGCCGGGAACAATGGCCACGATGGCGGGCCCCAGCATGAGGAGCACCCGGCGGAACTCCACTTCCCTGAAGACTTGGACCAAGACCAGCAATGACGTGAGAGTGCCCAACGCATTTACCAGCAGCACGCCGTTAAATGGTCCGAGGAGCATGCTCAGGAACGGTGCGGCAACGAGCGCGAATCCAACACCCGTGATGCGTTGCGTGGACGCGCCAAGGAAGGTTGCTCCTCCCAGCGCTGCCAGGGCCCACACGTAGTCGGCATTCACCGGAATCGGATCCAGGGCTACCGCGTCAATCACTTTCAGTTCCCGCGCCATGCCGCTTACCGGCCAAGGCAGCAGTCATGCGGTCCTTTTCCGACTTGCCTGCGGACGTTTGCCGCATACATCGACCACGGAAGGATGCGAGGCTCTTCTCATATGCCTGCTGCACGGACACATCCTTTCGCTGGAGAAACACTCGGCCGGATTCCAGTATATATGACTCCACGTTCCGAATTCCGGAATGCATTGATGGAAACGCGTGAACCGGCGAGCACGACTGAACCGCAATGCCGGCATCCCGCGGAGCCCTGCGGGCGGATACTTTGGGCAAGGGCCAAATGCGCATGCCCTGTCATCGAGGTTGAGGGCCGGAGTAAGTTCAGGGAATGGGCTGGCTCCTTCGTTTCAGTTCCATCTGGTTCTGTGAACCGCAACATCGGCTACGTAGGTTTGGGCTACACCAAATGAAGTGGGCTGGATCACTCACAGCTAGACTGTGCGGGCAGATCTCACGGCGCCCTCTGGTCTTCCGCCTCTTAGCCCAGGCGAAAAGCGCACTTTAGCTGGTTCCGTCAATCATTGGAGGAAACGTGGACAGCGCCGAACCTCGGCAAGCCGAGAGCCCAAGCCTTAGCAAGGGCCTGAAAAACAGACACATGAACCTGATTGCCATCGGAGGCGTCATTGGGGCCGGCCTCTTCGTCGGCAGCGGCGTGGTTATCAGCAGCACTGGCCCAGCCGCAATCGTCTCCTTCTCCATTGCAGGCCTTATCACCTTGCTTCTAATGCGCATGCTGGCCGAAATGGCAGTGGCCCGCCCGGTGGTCGGATCTTTTTACGTCTATGCACGGCAGGCCCTGGGACAACGGGCAGGGTTCGCTACCGGATGGATGTACTGGTACTTTTTCGTGATCGTTGTTGCTATCGAAGCGATAGCTGGCGGCCGGATAATCCAACTCTGGTTTCCCGATATCCCGCTGTGGATACTCAGCCTGGGCCTGATGATCATTTTGAGCGCCACGAACATGGTTTCAGCCCGGTCCTTTGGTGAGTTCGAATACTGGTTCTCCTCCATCAAAGTGGTAGCCATCATTGTTTTCCTGTGCCTGGGGATCCTCTGGATAACCGGCGTCTGGCCTGATTCAACGCCGGGATTCGGTAACCTCTTTGACCATGGGGGCTTCACGCCCCTGGGCTGGGGAGCCGTCATGGCCGCCGTAGTGCCTTGTGTCGCCTTCTACACCGGGGCGGAAATTGTCACCATTGCAGCAGCCGAAGCCGAAGACCCGGAACGTTCCGTGAAGCGGGCAATGCGTTCTATCGTCGCCAGAATCGTGACTTTCTATGTGGGTTCTATCTTTGTGGTCGTTTGCATCCAAAGGTGGGATGCCGAGAGCGTCGGGATCAGCCCCTACGCGGCAGTACTTGATGTCATGGGTATCCCTGCCGTATCCGTCATCATGAACGGAATTGTGCTGACAGCGGTCCTTTCCTGCCTGAACTCTGCGCTCTACACCACTTCGCGCATGCTTTTCGCTCTAACGCGCAACGGCGATGCCCCCAAGTTCTTTACCAAACTCTCCAAAGGCGGCGTGCCGCGCCGTGCGATTCTGCTCGGAACAACGGTTGGCTATATTTCGGTTATATGCGTCTATTTGTGGGGAGAAGTGGTTTTCACGTTCCTGGTGAACTCCTACGGCGCCGTTGCTCTGTTCGTTTATCTGGTGATTGCCATTTCCCAGGTAGTGCTGCGTAAACGACTCGATCGGGAAGATCCCGCAGCCCTGAAACTCAAGATGTGGTTGTTCCCATGGCTAAGCTACGCGACCATAGCGCTCATGCTCAGCGTCATAGCTGCAATGGCCATCCTTCCCAGCACCCAGTCACAGTTCCTGATGAGCGGCCTCACACTGATTGTGATCCTGCTTAGTTACGAAATGCGGAGACGGTACGGAAAACGTCCGGAAAGCGAGCAAGAACATCCAACCCGGGCGGACGCGGCCGGTGATGCCCAAGCTAACGAAGAAGATGCAGAGCAGCCCGGAAAAATGGAGACGGACCTGACAAGGACGCTGCACTAATCCGCCCTTGAAGCATCGAAGGAAACCCGCTGTGGGAATTGGCAATGGAGCTACTCGCAGCGGGTTTCTGCGTGCCGGCGGCTGTGTAGGATCCCCTGGTTCTCCGTGGATCGGAGGGCCCTGCCGCCGGGTCGGGGATTTGGTCGCTGGGTCCGGCATGACTTTTTTGCCCTGAGGTCTACTGCGGGTGAAGGCGTCTTAGACAAGCCGTTTCCTGAGGGCGAGGCGCGGCTGCACGACCTGTTCACCGGGCCTGCAGCAGCACGGGCGGGTGCAGATTTTCCTGCCCTGGAGCAGGTCTTGCCAGGAACCGTGCTGACCCGATCCCCGGTGCTGGAGCAGGCTCCCGGCGCACCTGGCTGGGCGCCAGGGCGTGGCAACGTGCTGCCCGGGGTAAGGAACCACAGCCGTAAGACCTGTTGAACATTATGGAGGGGGTCTTTTCGGCGCTGGACGAGCACATGAGCAGGGCGTGAGCGCCGTCGGCACCGAAGCCGTCGAGCGGGTCCTTCCCCCGCGTCGCGCCCAGCTCGAGGAGCTCGAACGCCGACGCGTCACCGTGTCCGGGGAAGTCGAAAGGCTTTCGATGACTTCCCGCTTTCCCAGGTCTTGACGTGCATGCCGGGAGTTGGCATCAAGACTTGGCCGCGCACGCCGGCATCGTCCCGTCACCGCGATAGCCGTTAGCGGCTTTTGAGCAGCATCCCGAGCACCTGGTTGACGACGGCAGGCGTGGTTCCCTGGCTCAAATCCAACGCGAGGTTCCTCCGGTAGTAGGGGGACAAATCCAGCCCTACCCCCAGTCCAAAAATCTCTGTGCTGCCGGAAACCTCATGGGCGGTCACCACATTCTGCAGGTGCTGCTCCAAGTAATGGCTGTCGTTGGCCAGCCCAGTGGCACCATCCATCGGGCTGCCGTCGGAAATCACGAGCAGGATCCGGCGTCCCGAGGCACCGATTCCGGTGCCATCTTCCGCGAGCCGGGCGCATGCCCAGTCCACGGCTTCGCCGTCGACCCCCTCGCGGAACAAGTCCTTTTTCATCAGCCCGGCGATTCCGGAGCGTGCCCGGCGCCAAGGTGTATCACCATCTTTGAAAACCAGGTGCCGCACCTCATTGAGCCGTCCTGGATACGCTGGTCTTCCCGCCCGGATCCAGTCTTTCCCGGCACGGCCGCCGTTCCATGCGCCGGTAGTAAAGCCCAGGATCTCGCACCGCGCACCTGCCAGTTCCAATGCGCGGGCGTAGACGTCCACGAGCGCGGCGACGGCGGCACCGTACTCCTTCATGGACCCGGAGCAGTCCACGAGGAACGTCACTTTGGCCTCTGCACGGCGTTCGATGCGTTCAGTCCTGAAAACCCTGCGGTCCCCTGAGGAGGTGACGAGCCGGGCTAGCCTGCTGCCATCAAGGCGGCCCTCCAAGGCGTCGCCGTCCCATCCATCCTCGTCGTCTGCGGACAGGATCGCGGCCAAGGCCCGCCCCAGCCGGGGCACGTTGATGCCCTGCCGGGCTATGTCGTCGTCGAGCTGTTTGCGGTAGCCGCGCAGCAGCTCGGCGCGGACCAGACCTGCGACCTGGAATTGCTGGTCGTAGGAGGTGGTGTACTGCCGATAGATGCCCTGGCCAATCTGAAGGGCGTCGCTGCGCCCGTATCCTGCGATGGGAATATGGTCGTCGTTCGCGTCCTGGTCGAATAGCAGCTGGAACTGAGTCAATCGGCCGCTGGGGCGCGCGGGTCCCGTTTCCCTGGATTCCAGCTGCTCACTTAGGGCCCCGACGGTCTCGGCGATGGCAAGGGCATGAGGGGCGAAACCTGACTGCGAGAAGCGTTCGCGGCGCAGGGCGGCAAGGTGGGCGCCGATGTACGGGGCAAGGTCCATCCGGGTTGATTCAATTCGGTCTTCGATGTCCGGAGGCATTGGCTCCGTGGTGATTCGTGCGCGGCAAACCTGGGCCACGGTGAACAGGATGATTCCCAACGCGCTGTCGATCAGAGGGGAAGCCTCGAACTCCCGGGACCACTGCTGGAAACGTTCGTGGAGATTGGCCCTGACCCCGGGCATGGCAGGATCGACCAGCGACTCGGCGCGGAACTGCTCAAGCATCTCGAACACCAAGACTCGGGCGGGTGTGTCCGGGCAAAGTCGTTGATGCAGGACGGCATCACTCTTCTTCAGGCGCAGCGCCATGCCGTCGGCCGCACCACGGAATGACGCGGGCCTGGAATCGCAGGTTTGCGGGTGAAGATGCGGCGCCGGCATTGCCACCGGCTTCTCCCCGTGATAGAGGACCGGGCCGCGGAAGTGCAGGCCGCGCCGGCCGCTGAGCGCGCGCAGCGCAGCGGCCCCCAGTTCCATGGTCTGCTTGCGGCGTCGCAGCAATACGGCAGCGGTCTCCCGGGATGCGGCTGCCGCCCCGTACCGGTCCGTCTGTTCCTTATCTTCCGTCAGCGAGGCCATGGGCGGCTTTACCCGGCGGCAGCGAAGGCGCTGTCCGGCACATGAGCCGCAGAACTGAGTCCGTCCAGTTCACGGTCGAAGCAGCGCTGAAAATATTCAGCGATGATTGCGTGTTCGGCTTCGTCGCACTTGTTGACGAAAGACAGCAGGAAGGCCTTGCCGGGATCGCCGAAGATCCCAATATTCTCGGCCCAGGTGATCACGGTGCGTGGGGACATCAGCGTAGACAGGTCGCCCACCTTAAAGCCGTCCCGGGTCAGTTTTGCCACAGCCACCATGGAAGCCACCAGTTCTCGCCCGGCCGGATGGTCCATCTCCGGGACCCGTGCCATCACGATTTCCAGCTCGTCCTCGGCCGGAGGATGGTTGAGGGCGGCGACGATGTTCCAGCGGTCGATCTGGGCGTGATTGAGACGCTGGACGCCGTGGTACATACCGTTAAGATTGCCAAGTCCTACAGTGTTGGCCGTGGCAAAGAGGCGGAAGCCTGGATGCACGTCCAGGACCCGGTTCTGATCGAGCAGTGTGAGTTTGCCGTCACGCTCCAAAAGCCGCTGGATTACGAACATCACGTCCGGCCTCCCTGCATCGTACTCATCGAGAATAAGTGCCACCGGCCGTTGGATGGCCCAGGGGACGATTCCCTCCTGGAACTCAGTGATCTGTTTGCCGTCCTTAAGGACAACAGTGTCGCGCCCCACCAGATCCAGTCGGCTGATATGCCCGTCCAGGTTGACACGTACGCACGGCCAGTTCAGCCGGGCGGCCACCTGCTCAATGTGTGTGGACTTACCCGTTCCGTGGAGTCCCTGAAGCAGCATTCGCCGGTTCCGGGTAAAGGCCGCCAGGATGGCCAGCGTTACATCGTGGTTGAACCGGTAGGCCGGGTCAGCCTCAGGGACATGGTCATCGGGCTCACGGAAGGCGGCTACCTTGAGATCCGAGTCGATGTTGAACAGGTCCCGGACAGAAACCATATGATCCGGCATCAGTCTTGTCAGCTGCTCCATAGCTCCCCCTCAATATCGCTGGCCGATCCTTCGGTCGCATCCCCGCCGTCGGTCCTGCCTGTATAGGACTCTGCTTCAATTCGACCTATCTCGGCGGCCGCACGCTGGAGCGCGGGGAGCAGTTTCAGACCTTTTTCCGGCGTCAACCGCATGACGGGAGCCTGCACCGCGACACACAAATTGGACACAGCATTCGTCGTGGGGACCAGCACTGCGACGCAGACCAACCCCGGAAGGAACTCCTCGTCATCGATGGCATAACCATCCCTCCGGACGCGCTGCAGCTCGGCCTCGATCAAGTCCGGATCAGTCACAGTCTTGTTCGTATAGCGGCCAAGCGGAGCGGATGCAATGAGCCGCTTCCGCTGGGCTGGACTGAGCTGCGAGAGGATCATTTTTCCACTTGCCGAGCAGTGAACAGGCACCCGGGAACCCGGCTGAAGCGTGATCCGCAATGGCTCGGAGGTTTCGATCCGGTCCAGATATAGCACTTCACTGCCAGATACAGCAGTGACATTGCAGCTCTCCCCCAGTTCATTCACCAGATTGCGGAGCACCGCGTGACGTGCCCCGTGGTGGATGTCATTAATCAGGAGATCTTCGGCCATGCGCCGCAGGCGGCTTCCGGTGCCGTAGTGCCTGCCGTTGTTCTCCCGAATCAGCAGTCCGGAGCTTTCCAGCTGGTGCAGCATGCGGTGGAGGGTTGGCTTAGGAGTGCCGGTCTCCTCCGCTAGCCCCTGAAGCGTGAAGAGCTGGTCCTTGGTGGCGATCAGTTCGAGCAGGGAGAACAGACGCATAGTAGGTGTCTCCCCCGCCAGCTCAGTCAGCGTTTGACCGTCCTGATTGTTGTTTAGCCTGCGAATCTCAGCCATTACCGTCTCCTCCACCCGATGTATCCTCGGCGCCTTCGTCGTTTTATTGTACGCCACGTTCCATATTCTCGAATAGGCATTGACCGGTAGATGCTTTTCGCCTAACCTCAGGTTGACCACCAAAAAAAGGAACGATAGGTTCCGTTTTTTGATATTTCAACGAGCACGGCCAGTCCTGTAGGGCTAGCCAGCCCTGTAGGAGGAGAAGCAATATGAGCCAAGACACAATCGACATCTCTGACGTCACCGACGCCGGAACGGGTCCGGCCACAAATGACCTGCCAACCAGCGAGGCCTCTGCCACGGCACCCCGGTCAGTGGTTCAAGGTGCTCAAAAGATGACTCCGTCAGAAGCATTCGTGGAGACTTTGGTGGCAAACGACGTCACTGACATCTTCGGCATCATGGGGTCTGCATTCATGGACGCCATGGACATCTTCGCGCCTGCAGGAATTCGTCTGGTTCCGGTCGTCCATGAGCAGGGCGCTGCCCATATGGCAGATGGCTATGCCCGCGCCAGTGGCCGACACGGCGTCGTCATCGGTCAAAATGGACCTGGCATCAGCAACTGCGTCACCGGCATCGCTGCTGCCTTCTGGGCCCACAGCCCCGTGGTCATCGTTACGCCGGAGGCCGGCACCATGGGCATGGGTCTCGGCGGATTCCAGGAAGCCAAGCAGTTGCCCATGTTCCAGGAATTCACGAAGTACCAGGGCCACGTGACTCACCCCGCCCGTATGGCCGAATTCACTGGCCGCTGCTTCGATCGGGCAATGTCCGAAAACGGGCCGACTCAACTGAACATTCCGCGCGACTACTTCTACGGCGAGATCACAGCCGAAATCCCGCAACCGCGCCGGGTGGACCGTGGTGCCGGCGGCACGAAGAGCCTGGACGAGGCCGCAGCGCTGCTGGCAACGGCCAAATTTCCAGTAATCGTTTCAGGCGGCGGCGTGGTCATGGCCGACGGAGTCGAGGAATGCAAGGCTCTCGCCGAACGTCTGGGCGCTCCCGTCGTCAACAGCTATCAGCACAACGACTCCTTCCCGGCCAGCCATCCGCTCTGGGCGGGGCCGCTCGGCTACCAGGGATCAAAGGCGGGCATGAAGCTCATCTCCCAGGCCGACGTCGTTGTCGCCCTCGGCACCCGCCTCGGCCCCTTCGGTACCCTGCCCCAGTATGGCCAGGCTTACTGGCCCACAAATGCCAAAATCATCCAGATCGATGCCGACCACACCATGCTGGGCCTGGTCAAGAAGATCAGTGTCGGAATTTGCGGTGATGCCAAGGCTGTGGCACTCGAACTGCGCAACCGCCTGGAGCAGCTCACCCTCGCATGCGATGCCACCAAGGCAGAGCGCGCCGCCACCATCAAGGCCGAGAAGGAAAGCTGGGAGCAAGAACTGTCGGCATGGACCCATGAAACGGATGACTACAGCCTTGACATGCTCGAAGAGCACAAGCACGAGGAGGGCAATTGGCTGTCCCCGCGTCAGGTGCTGCGCGAACTGGAAAAGGCCATGCCGGAAGACGTCATGGTCTCCACCGACATCGGAAACATCAACTCGGTTGCTCACAGCTACCTCCGCTTCGAGAAGCCGCGCAGCTTCTTCGCGCCGATGAGCTTCGGCAACTGCGGCTACGCGCTGCCCACCATGATCGGCGCCAAGGCGGCCGCCATGCACAGGCCGGCGGTTGCCTACGCAGGCGACGGGGCATGGGCGATGAGCATGGGAGAAGTCCTCACTGCTGTCCGCCACGACATTCCTGTCACCGCGATCGTGTTCCGCAACCGGCAATGGGGCGCGGAAAAGAAAAACCAGGTCGAGTTCTATAACCGGCGTTTCGTTGCCGGTGAACTCGACAATGAGAACGAGAGCTTCGCTGCCATGGCGCAGACGATGGGGGCCGAAGGCGTAGTTGTCGATCAGCTCGAAGAGGTAGGCCCCGCCCTCCAGCGTGCCCTCGCTGCGCAGATGAACGAGGGAAAAACCACGGTCATCGAGATCATGTGCACGCGAGAGCTTGGCGACCCCTTCCGCCGTGATGCGCTGGCGAAGCCGGTCCGCCTGCTCGAGAAGTACAAGGACTACGTCTAAGCCAGAAGCCAGTCCTGTGGTCGCTGTGGAGGTCTTCCCTGGAAGGCCTCCACAGGTCTTTCCACGAGGTATTTGCAGTCCCGCGTCAAGCAGTGCAAGGAGGCGGGAAATCAGATGCCCCTGCTCAGAAATGACGTACTTCCCCTGATCTTCGCTTGCTGGTTCAGCCCTTCATTCATTTCCAAACCCACCGCCGCCCGACCGCTTTTCGGCCTCCCCACAGAAAAGGACTTCTCAACATGACACCCCACCCCACCCTGAAAGTCCCGGCCTCCCACCAGGTCCTTAATGTGATTGCGAAAGTCAACACCGGCCTGTACATAGACGGCGAGTGGGCAGAGTCCTCTACCGGTGCCCGTTTCGCCGTCGTCAACCCCGCCACGGAGGAGGTCATCGCGACGGTGGCCGACGGCGGTCCCGAAGACGCCCGCCGGGCGATCGAAACGGCCGGCCGGGAGCAGAAGGCGTGGGCCAAGACTCCGCCCCGCGAGCGGAGCGAAATCCTGCGGCGTGCCTTCGAACTGATCATGGCCCGGCAGGACGAGCTGGCCCTCATCATGACGACCGAGATGGGCAAGCCGTTCGCTGAAGCCAAGGGAGAAGTGGCCTACGCTGCAGAATTTTTTCGCTGGTTCTCCGAGGAGGCCGTCCGCATCGGCGGTGACCTGACTACCACCGGTGACGGCAAGAACCGGATTCTCGTCTCGAAGGAGCCGGTGGGCCCGTGCGTACTGGTGACGCCCTGGAACTTCCCGCTGGCCATGGCTACACGAAAGATCGGCCCGGCGATCGCAGCCGGGTGCACCATGGTTTTCAAGCCTGCCAACCTCACCCCACTGTCCTCGCTGGCACTGGTGGACATCCTCATCGAAGCCGGCCTGCCCAAGGGCGCTCTCAACGTCGTCACCACCACCAAAGCCTCCGAGGTGGTCACCCAATGGATGGAAAGCGGCATCGCCCGTAAGATCAGCTTCACCGGCTCCACGAAAGTGGGCGTCCGCCTCCTTGAACAGGCGGCAAAGAACGTCATGCGCTCCTCAATGGAACTCGGCGGAAACGCACCCCTGATCGTGTTTGAGGATGCCGACCTGGATCGGGCCGTGGAAGGCGCATTCACTGCCAAGATGCGGAACATGGGCGAGGCCTGCACTGCCGCCAACCGGATTTTCGTCCAGCGCGCAGTGGCCGCCGACTTCTCGGCGCGGCTCGCCAAGCGTCTCGGAGCCCTCAAGGTTGGCGACGGCGCGGAGGAAGGCACCGACGTCGGCCCGTTGGTGGAGGAGAAGGCGCTGAACAAGGTCCAGGAACTGGTGGACGATGCCGTCGCCAAGGGTGCCATAGTAGTCTGCGGCGGCTCCCGCCCTGAAGGCAGAGGGTACTTCTACTCCCCCACAGTTCTTTCGGACGTCACCCCGGACGCTGCACTGATGAGCGAGGAGATCTTCGGCCCGGTTGCCCCGATAATTCCCTTCGACACCGAAGAGGAAGTAATCCGCATGGCCAACGACACCCAATGGGGCCTGGCCAGCTACGTCTTCACACAGGACCTGGACCGCGCCTTCCGCGTGGGCGAGGAACTGGAGGTCGGCATGGTAGGCCTGAACACGGGCCTTGTCTCCAACCCCGCGGCACCCTTCGGCGGCATCAAAGCCTCCGGCCTCGGCCGCGAAGGCGGACGACTTGGCCTCGAGGAATTCCTCGAGATCAAGTACATGGCCATTCCCCGTCTTTGAGCAGTGTGGGCTCGGTGAAACCAGGCGTTCGCATGCAGCGAGAAGGCTGCATGGTCCGCTTGTCCCGGCGGCGAGGATGTTAGTGCAGGTCGGGCGGGAATGGCCATCCACGACGACACGGACACATCGTAGGCGGGCCGGCGGCTGACCCCCGGGCTTGTCACGTTCGCAGCGGCTGATCATCCCTTCGGTACGCTTTGCAGTCCGCCGGGCCGAAGAGTGCGGGCGGCTGGAGCATTCCTCCATTGCTTCTGGGCCATGCTGCGGCAGTGCCCGGCCCGGCGCCCAGGGGCCGGGACCGGGACAGAGACCCGTTCCGCGTCCGGCGCGGAAACACCGGTCAACTACGTCCTGCGCCAGCTGCAGCCGGCCGTGAGGGGTCTGCTAGCCAGCTGTTTTATCCGCTGAATCTCCGCCGGCAAGCAGGATTTTCGCTGTCTCGCCGACCAACGCGAGTCCTTCCCCTATTGAGCGCGTGGGGATGGCGCCGAAGCCAACTCTGAAGCAGTTTCGCGGCGCATCTGGTTGGATGAAATAGATGTCCCCGCGCTCAATGAGGACTCCCCGTCGCTCCACCCTCCTTACCAGCTCCAAGGCATCCAATGCGGGCGGCCCGGTAACCCAAAGACTGACGCCCCCTGGCGGATAGCTGCTCTGCTCCCAAGGCAGGTATTGTGCTGAGAAATTGCTGACCATTTCCCAACGGGATTTCATCTGCCGGCGGTGGCGCCGAAGTGCCCGGTGGTAATCCCCGCTGTCAATCATCAAAGCGAGCGCGCGCTGCAAATGTCCTGGCGGGTGACGGACCTGGTAACGGCGCACCTTCTTCAACTCACGGATGAGTTCGGCCGGGCCGACGAGGAAACCCAAGCGCAAACCGGGCGACAAGAACTTGGAAAACGTCCCCAAATACAGGACATCTCCTGTGGAATCCAAGGCTTTTAGCGCCGGACTAGGGCTGCCTTCATAGCGGAACTCGCTGTCGTAGTCATCCTCGATAACCACCGTTGCAGAGGCTGCCGCAAGCTTGAGAAGCCGATGGCGACGCTCCATGCTCAGTGTCACATTAGTGGGATGGTGATGGCTGGGAGTGACATATACCAAGGCAGTTCCGTTGAGGGTGGTCGGCAGACAGAGGCCGTCTTTGTCGACATCGATTCCGTAGACCTGCGCGCCGGTGCGCAGGAAGATATGGCGGGCGTCGAGGTAGCCGGGATTTTCGATCGCTACACGCTGATGTGATCCGAGCAGCGTCCGGGCCAGCAGGTCCAATCCCTGCTGAGACCCAACGGTGATAAGTATTTCGTCTGCGCCGGCCTCGATCCCGCGGGCCGGGAGTATCTGGCGCCGGATCATGTCAATCAGCATGGGATCGTCCGCGCCGACACTGTCCTGGAGGCTGGCGAAGCGATGGGGCTGGTAAAGCGCCTCCCGGAGGCTGCGCACCCAAGCCGTTGCTGGAAAGCTCTGGACATCGATCTGACCGGCCACGAAAGGGTATGGATATTTATGCCAGTCGGGCGTCTTTTCCACCTCCGGCACACCCTCGTCGGCATAACGGCGCATTCTGGAAGACCAATCGATCATCGAATCCGTCGTCTGGACGTCAGCCTCAGCGGCGGCGACCATCTCAGGATTTACGAAAATACCGCGGCGCTCGTGGCTCAGCACGAGTCCCTCCGTGAGTAACTCCTGATACGCGAGATTGATGGTGTTGCGTGAGACCTTGAGTTCGGCGGCCAGTTCACGGGAACTGGGGAGTCTACGGCGTGAGTCGAATATTCCGACAGCGATGCCGTGCTCAACCACGCGCCGGACCTGCCGGTAAAGGGGCTCGTTTGAACCGCGATCAATCTCAATTAGCGTCCGTGCCACGACTGCCTCCAGATTGGTAGCTGAGGTATCGGAACTGGAAGGGGCGGGGGGAGTTCGGCGCTGAACTTCCCCCGCCCATGACCTCGTTATTACTCTAGCTACGTGCCATTGCTTTCGATGAATCAATTACGGCAATCCCATGGGCTGCCCCTACCGCCGCGTTGGTGAGGCTTCCGCCCACGGTGCTCAAGCCGGCCCGGAGCGCTGCGTTCTCTGCGAGAGCACGTTCGATGCCCTTGTCGGCGAGCTGCAGAACATAGGGCAGCGTCACGTTTGTCAGAGCATAGGTGGAGGTATGGGGAACAGCGCCCGGCATGTTTGCCACGCAATAGAAAACTGAACCGTGAACGCGGAAGGTCGGTTCCTGGTGCGTAGTGGGCCGTGAATCCTCAAAGCATCCGCCTTGGTCGATGGCGATGTCTACGAGAACGCTGCCAGGCTTCATTCGGGAGACCAGCTCGTTGGAGATAATCTTGGGGGCCTTGGCGCCGGGGACCAGAACCGCACCAATCACCAGATCCGCTTGAAGCACTTCGTGTTCGATGGCCATCTGGTTCGCGGCCAGCGTTCGGACGCGGCCCTGGTACATGCGATCCGCGGCGCGCAACTTGTCAACGTTCTTGTCGAAGAGGACTACGTCTGCCCACAGTCCGGCGGCCACCGAAACAGCATTCATACCGGATACGCCAGCGCCGATAACCACTACCCGTGCGGGTGCCACTCCAGAGACCCCGCCGATCAGGATGCCACGGCCGCCCTCGGGTCGGGTCAGGCACTGAGCACCAACGAGCGGCGCGAGTCGGCCGGCGACTTCACTCATCGGAAACAACAACGGCAGAGAACCGTCTTCAAGCTGAACGGTCTCATAGGCTATCGAAGTACTGCCGGCGTCCAGCAACGCCCAGGTGCAGGCCTGGTCAGCGGCCAAGTGAAGATACGTAAAGATCGTCAGATCCGGCCGCATCCGATGGTATTCCTCGGCGATCGGCTCCTTCACCTTCAGCAGCAGATCGGCCATGGCCCACACCTCATCCGCTGTGTCCACAATGACGGCTCCCGCCAGCGTAAAGGCATCGTCGGAAATCGAGGAGCCAGCTCCCGCGCCGGCTTCGATGAACACTTCGTGCCCATGGCTCAGGAGTTCGTGTACTCCCGCGGGAGTGACGGCCACGCGGTATTCGTGGGACTTTACTTCTTTCGGGACGCCGATTTTCATGTGGGGACCTCCGTGCGGTAGTTGGGTGTTCTCAACACTCGCCGTGCCGACTGCACAGCATTATCGAAGTATGGCCCTGCGTGATTAGGTCCAGAAGGTCCAGAACGGCGCCAACCTATGGAACCAGACTGGACCCATCAGTCAGGAGGCATTTGGCCCTGACGCGCCAAAGAAACCCGGCCTAGGCTTTCGCTCATTGCTATTCACCTCGAAAGAAGGAGATGGTCGTGGACGCAACCACGCTACGGGCCCAGGCCCGACGACACCTCGGACCCCATTTCACACGCAAGGACACGTGGGACAGTGAGTTCCCCATTTTTGTCCGCGGAGAAGGAAGCTACCTCATCGACACCGAGGGCGATCGTTACCTGGATGGTTTGGCGGGGCTTTTCTGCGTCAATATGGGCCACGGGCGAGCAGACATAGCCAAGGCAGCCAGCGAACAGATCAATACCCTCGCATACGCCTCCAATTGGGGAGCCGCGCACCCGCCGGCAATCGAAGCTGCTGCTCTTATCGCTGAGTTGGCTCCGGGTGATCTGGGCACCACCTTTTTCGTAAACTCCGGCTCAGAGGCCGTTGAGACGGCGCTGAAATTCGCCCGCCAGTACTTCCGTAGCCAAGGCCAGCCGCAGCGGACCAAGGTCATCAGCCGGAACATGGCCTACCACGGCACTACCATGGGCGCGCTCTCCATCACCCAGCTACCGAAGATCAAGGACCCCTTCGGCGAACTCCTTCCGGGCATCCGTAGCGTTCCGAACACGCTCGGTTACACCGGGGACTGTGGCCCAGTCACAGAACTGGAATGCTTCCAAGCCATCGAACGGACCATTCTCGAAGAGGGTCCCGAGACAATCGCGGCCATCTTCGCCGAGCCCGTGCAGAACGGCCGCGGTGCACTGGTGGCGCCCACTGGCTACTGGCCGGCGCTGCGTGCGTTGTGTGACAAGTACGGAATCCTGCTGGTATCTGACGAGGTGATCTGCTCCTTTGGGCGTCTTGGACATTTCTTCGGCTACGGCCTGACAGGCGTCGTTCCGGACCTGGTTACGTTTGCGAAGGGATCCACCTCGGGTTACGCGCCCCTCGGCGGCATGATTGTCCGGGAAAAGCTGGTCCAGGAGCTGTTCAGCTCCTCCAAGGGAGGCGTCTTCACTCATGGCGCCACGTGGGGCGGACACCCGGTATCAACGGCAGTCGCAGTCGCCAACATCACGGCCATGCGTGACGAAAACGTCCTGGGCAACGTCCAGGAAAACGGGCCGAAAATAATGGAGGCGCTCGAGTCCCTGAAGAGTTCACACCGCTGTGTCAAGGCCATCCGGGGTACGGGCTTCTTCTACGCAATCGAACTCATGGCTGACAGTTTCAGCGGCCGGGAACTGACTGAGACTGAATCGCTGACCGTACTACGCGAAGTGCTGCCCGAATCCTTCAAACGGACGAAGGTGATCCTGCGAGGCGATGACCGGGGCGCAACCATGATCATGATCTCCCCGCCATTGGTCGCCGACAGCGATGTGCTGTCCGAACTCCTCCATGGTGTGGATGGAATGCTCAATGACATCGAAAAGGCCATTCAGCCTTAGGCCGTGCCTCCGGTTTAAGAGGTGGGGGTCCGCCGTCGCGGACCCCCACGGATCAATTCAAGAAGGGGAGCCATGGGAATCGCTCTAATTGATCGGAATCGGGCGCAGGCAGCGGCTCTTCCAGGCATCGCGACCTCTGAACGTTGGCGCCAAGAACTGTCCGGCCAGGCGAAGGTTGTCGCATTCGCCGATGGAGAGGATCCACGGGCAGTCTTTGCCGCCAGCGCACTGGCGGCCGAAGGAATCATTCAACCCCGGTTGATCGGCAGAAGTGCCCGGATCAGGCAGGCGGCCAAGGACGTCGGCTGTGTTCTGCCGGAAGACACAATCCTCGACTGCTGCAGCCTCGCCCACGACACCACCATCAGGTCATGCCTGGAGGAGGCCTACGCCAGCAGGCCCGAACAGCTGGCCATGGCGCGGCATGAATCAGTTCATCTCGCCGCTGCTGCATTGCGGGCCGGGTTCGTGGACGCCTCCGTCGCCGGAGCAGGAAGCCCCACGGCACACGTCCTACGGGCAGCTCTCCGCGTTGTGGGCCTCGCTCCTGCCTGCACAACATTGAGCGGCTCCTTCCTGATGTTACTTCCGGACGAAAGAGAACTTTCTTTCGGCGACTGCGCCGTCGTACCCAACCCTTCTGCAGAACAACTGGCAGACATAGCGGCATCCGCAGCCCACACCCATCACGTGCTGACAGGGCAGGACCCGAAAGTGGCCATGTTGTCCTTCAGCACCCAAGGCAGTGCTGCCCATCCGGACGTGGAAAAGGTTAAGGATGCAATGAAGATCCTGCGCGACCGGCACCCGCTGCTTAAAGTCGACGGGGAATTACAGTTTGATGCTGCCCTGGTTCCCCACATTGGGGCATCGAAGGCGCCGCAGTCAGAAGTCGCAGGCCGCGCAAACGTGCTGATTTTCCCCACCCTGGATGCAGGAAATATCGGATACAAGATCGCGGAGCGACTCGGCGGTGCTGTGGCGGTGGGACCGATACTGCAGGGCCTAAATGCCCCCATGAACGACCTGTCCCGGGGATGCAGGGCAGAAGACATCATCTTCCTCGGTCTGTTGAGCGCCGTCCAATCACTTCCGAACCGCCATAACAAAGCGTCATCCACCTCCACGTCCTGACTTCCAGCCATCCTCCTCGAGCCCCCGGAGCCGTAGATGCCTCCGGCGCTCATCCATTTTCTGTCCTCAAGAAAGGAGATTCGGTCCGATCCTGTATCTGCAGGCCCGGGCCGAATTCTAGAGAACCATGACCCAAGACGTGGCCACATCGGCAAAAAGCGGACGACATGACTCCTTCCTCATGCGGGCTCTGCAGCAGAAGACGCTACCGGGGCTGGCGGCGGCTGCCGCGGCCGTGGCCATCGCCTGGCTGATTCACTCGGCGGTCCCGATGCTGCCCTTCCTCACCGTGTCCGTCATCCTGGGAATTCTTTCCGCAAATCTTCCAGGGATAAGTACGGCAGTTGAAGGAGTTCTCCAGCCTGGGCTGGCACTCTCCGCAAGACGGCTCATGCGGATGGGCATCGTCCTACTTGGCCTCAAGCTCAGCCTCGTCGATGTGGTCGCGCTGGGCTGGACAACAGTAGGGATCGTCATCGGCATCGTCTTTCTAACCTTTGTCGGAACACTGCTGCTGGGCAAAGCACTGAAACTTCCGGGCAATCAGCCTCTGCTGCTGGCAACCGGGTTCTCCATTTGTGGTGCGTCCGCCATCGGAGCGATGGGCGGAGCGACCAAGACCGATCACCGGGACACCGTTGTCCCCATTGCCCTGGTGACCCTCTGCGGCACTCTGGCAATCGGTGTCCTGCCGGCACTCAAGGGACCGCTCGGGTTGGACAACATTGAATTCGGCCATTGGGTGGGAGCAAGCGTCCATGACGTTGGACAGGTTGTAGCTACGGCCCAAACCGCAGGCACAGCCGCCTTGGCCGGGGCCTTGATCATTAAGCTGACCCGCGTGCTCATGCTTGCGCCCATGGTAACGGGAGCCGCATTCGTGGAAAGACACCGCCGACGGCGGGCCGGGACCAACGCTGACGAAGGTGACGCCAAGCTTCCGCCGCTGATTCCGCTGTTCGTTGCCGGGTTTATGGCCGCAATTGTTCTACGCACAGTAGGGATCCTGCCGCCTGCGGCACTCCAAGTCGCCGGGGTGGCCCAGGATCTTCTTCTAGCCGCCGCACTCTACGGACTGGGAGCGTCGGTGCAAGTCCGCTCCCTGCTGAAAACCGGCGGAAGGGCAGTCGCCGCGGCGATGTTGTCATGGGCACTGATAGCCGTCGTGGCTTATGTGGGCGTCCAGCTCATCTAGTTGAAAGCATTCGCCCCTCCGTTCCTCCAAGTGGTTTCCAACGACACCCCGCTCCGGATATTTTCGCTGCTTTTCTTGGACATGGAACGCGCGCATGTACCTTTTTGGGCTCATATCCAATAAGGCGCCCTGGACGTGGCGGAGAAGTAACGGTTCATAGGGCAGATTGCCAGGAGCGAGCCGATGAGCAGCACGACGTCGCCGTGAGCAAGGTCCCAGATCGCGGCTTCGGACCAGTATCCGGTCTTTCATGGACCCTGGGCCCGCCCCGAGGTACTCTGGCCTGCAAAGCTCTGGGGTAAAACCGGGCTCACTGCGCCGGCGGGGACGCCGTTGAACCGCATCCGGGGGGATTCGATGACCACACCGGTCCATGCCGAAGACGAACAGCGTTCTCTGGCAGACGAAAGCTCCGGGGACGGACCCGCAGCCTCAGAGCCCGGCTCGACGAACTTCACCCTCACCGTTGAAAGCGAACGGATTCTCCGGATTACGTTGCGTCCCGGAAGTCAGATTACTGCCGCGGACGGAACCTCCGTGCGGGAGCGCTTCCTGACCCTGACCGGAGGCGCGGGCTGCGCGGTCTTACTGCAGGTCACGGGCGTTGAGCATGTCAGCCGCGATGCCGTCCGTGTCTTCAGTGAAGCCGTAACCGTCACAGCCTTTGCAATCCTCGGCAGCACGTCAGTGGACCGGGTCATCGCCCACGGGCGGCGCGGACTGCCCCCGCCAAAGTGCCCGAGCAGGTATTTCACAGACGAGCAGGAGGCCTTGAAATGGCTCCGCGCTGCTAGCATCCCGGCCGGGGCATGCGCCTCATGACCCCCGACCCTAAGCGGCCCGGTTCCACGGCGCGGAACCCGCCGCACATGCCTGATCGAGGGATTTCCACTTCGCTGCGAGTCACACGCCTATGGATCACCGCACCGTTCGTGCCCGTTAGCGGAACCCTCTGCGGCACTTTCCGCTAGGCTCCGGGCCATACTTTCGTCCTGGATCATTCTGATTTCACTTCACGCAGTCGCTGGATAGGCAGCGGAGAGAACACAGACGGTGACGTGATCCATTTCCGTGGCGGCTGCGGTGAGCTGTGCGGTGATCCGCGAATTTTCCAGATCAGGGTGGGCAACGACGACGAGGGTGCGATGCGGGGTTCATGAAGGGTTGTGTTCTTTCACAATCAGATTCAAAGCTACGAAATCCGTGCCGATTTGCTGGAGACGGCCAGCGTCGACCGGGGTGGCCAGCAGAGCAGCAGTCCGGGATTTAGGGGCGGGGACAGGCATCGTGGACGATGCGCCGGGCCAGGCCCAGGGCGCGTGTCCCGTAGGCAGCGCCGTCCAGTACGGAGCCTGTGGCATAGGCGCCGTTGAGGATAAGAAGAAGTTCATCCGCGAGCTGGTCGGAGTCATTGGCGTCGGCCTCGGCGGCGAGGGAATGGAACCAGTCCCGTACCTTCTGCTTGTGCTCCACGGCCACCAAATGCGCCGGGTGCTCCCCTTCCGGGAACTCGGTGTTCGTGTTCAGCATCGGGCACCCGCGATAGGAGGCTCCTGCTGTGTCACCGGCGAGTACCTCAAAGACGGCTACGAGCTTGTCGCGGGGGTCCGGGAATTCCTCTGCAGCCTGCCGCATCCGTTCGAACCAGGCTTCCGCGCGGCCCTGCACGTAGGCGGTGGCGAGAGCGTCCTTGGTGGGAAACTGGCGGTAAATGGTGGCGTTGCCGACGCCGCATTCCTTGACCACCGTGTCCATCCCGACGGCCCGGATGCCGCGCTGGTAGAACAGGCGGGTCGCCACTTCGAGAACGTTGCGCCGGTTCTCTTCGCCGGTCTTGCGTGCCACGGAAATCCCACTCCTATTTGAACTCTCACCAGAGGTCTTGCTGCTTCAAGTTTGACAGACGGATCGATCCGTCACAAACTGTGGGAGAACGATCCGTCACATCGGATCCAGTAATCGACAACGGGAGACAGCCCATGAAGACCGCCATTCTCGGAACCGGCACCGTAGGCCGCATTATCGCCGCACGGCTGGTCGAACTCGGACACGGTGTCACTATCGGCACCCGCGATCGTGAGGCCACACTTGCTCGCACGGAGGCCGACGCCATGGGCAACGCACCTTTCGCCGACTGGGCAGCGGAGAACCCCGGCGTCGCCCTGGCCGGCTTCGCGGACGCCGCAGCAGGGGCTGAACTCATTGTCAACGCCACGAATGGCGCCGCTTCCCTGGACGTTCTGGCCCAGGCCGGGGTGGAACACCTCGACGGCAAGGTCATTCTGGACATCGCCAACCCCCTCGACTTCAGCCAGGGCATGCCGCCGACCCTGTTCGTCAAGGACACTGATTCACTCGGCGAGCAGATCCAGCGCGCTTTCCCCGCCGCCCGAGTCGTGAAGTCGCTCAACACCCTTAACGCCGATCTCATGGCCCGTCCGGGTAGCCTTCCCGAAGCCAGCACGGTCTTTGTCTCCGGGAATGATTCTGCCGCCAAGCAAACCGTCACGGAACTGCTAAAGGAGTTCGGCCACCAGGATGTCATCGACCTCGGCGACATTACGACAGCGCGGGGCACCGAAATGCTCCTCCCCGTCTGGCTCCGCCTTTGGGGCGCACTCGGCACACCTGCCTTCAACTTCAAGATCGTCCGCTAGGACACTGGACAAGGCAGCAGATCACCGTCCGCCACAGTGGCCCGGAAGCTGCACCCATGGCAAGGGTTCCGCGCGATATAGCCGAGCATCTCCGCGGTATTCATGGCTGCCGAAATCAGGCCGTGAACGCTGGGGATAGTCTTGGGCGCCTTTTCCTTGGCCATCATCGACTTGGCCCAGTGATTGAGGAGCCGGTAGTCGATTTTGTCGACCAATGATGTTCCGGATGTGCAGGTCCAGCATTACCTGGTACGTCCTGGTGGTTCCACTGGACGGACGGATCAAAAGATCGATGTGTTCCTGGACGATCTCGTCAACTGTGGGAACGCGGGTCTCGTTTGACAGGATCGCATGCTGGGCGATCTCGAAGGACTGACCATTCCCGTCCAGCAGCCGTTTGAGCGTTTCAGCCTCAGTTTCGGAGGCAACTGTTAGGCCCTGCTGCTCGCGACTCTTCGGGTCCCGCCAGAACGCCATATAGGCACGTCCGACGTTTTCTTCACACGAAGGAGGGGATGGGCTCTCCACACTCCTGCTCATCCCCTGGTACCAGTCTTCGAGGCATATGCAATGGCTTGGTCACGCACTTGACCGATGTACGCGTCCGACTGGTTGTAGGCGTAGATCGCCTCGGTCCACCCGTCCGTAGTGGTGAGGTCACGGCCGCCGGAACACAGATACGTCGCCGCACTGAGGGCGGCATCATCGATATTGAATGGATCCGCCGTGCCATCCCCGTTACCGTCCCGCCCGACGAGCTGCCACGTGGAAGGAATGAACTGCATCGGTCCCACAGCACGGTCCCAACGGGAATCCCCGTCCAGGGCACCCGCATCTGTGTCAGCGATAGCGGCGAAACCGGCACCGTCGAGAACCGGGCCCACAACCGGTCGGCTCACCTCCCCCGCGGCGGTCAGGCTGCCGCCGCCGTACGTCCCGTGTGCTGTTTCGACGAAACCAACGGCCGCCACGGTGTTCCAACCGATCCCGCACGTCGGAGCAGCAACATTCACGGTCGCGGCCGCGGCGACATACGCCCGCAGCGCGCGTTCAGGGATCCCGGTCTGCCCAGCAGCCCGGACAACCCAGTCGGCATCCGGGTTTCTGGTGACATTCACGGCGGTGGTCATGCCGCCAGGCAGCATCTCAAGCTCAACCTCCGCTCGCGGCGGTGGAGAAAAGGCACGCCGCGCTTCAACGCCAGCTTGCCCAAGCGCCCAGGACAATGAAGCGGTTGTGACACAAACTGCAAACACGATTAGAACCACGAGGCGTCTGAGACGAAGCACCAACCAATCAAACCACCGCAGAAGTCATGCTGCCTGTTCTCCGCACCCAGATGAATGAGCAGAAGTACGAACTGCTTGTCATTCTGATATGCCCCCATAATCGCTGGGCGGGTCCTCCGCGCAACCAGGGCGCTACCGCGCCGACCCCAGGACCGAATACTTGCCAGACCGGAGGGGAATGGCTTCGAAACGAAGTTTTCGCTCCCGACACAGGTTTCCCAAGTTGCACTTCGGCCCCTTAGACCAGCGGGTGGTCCCCCTACCAGAACGACACCCACAACCAATAACCGGAGAAAAGCCCGGCAACACCAGGTGAGGGGAATCAACGGGATTATGGAAAAGCTTACGATTAGAACACCACCAGATGTCCTCAGCTTTATGGGGCACACCCTGGGTTTTTGGCCACAGGAGAGATTCTGTTTCCTTCCGCGCTGCCCAATATTTGGCGTTTCCTCAACACTGCCTCAGCGCGTTCCTGTCATTTCGGGGGATTGCTTGAGTCGAAACTGATCTCCGTACAACTCTTCATTGTCACGGGTTCTGTGCCGGAGGAGACTTGAGGCGACGGCATCCCATCCCGGACCGCCCGCGGGGGCCACCCGGCTGCAGGGCCTCACAGCACCCCTGTAGCGGCTTGGTGGATCGATGAGTTCCATGACACCCCTCGAACTGGCCGCTCAGCAGTCGCGCCATCTCTGGCCCTTGGTGGCTATCGCCCTGATTGGATGTCTCGGCGGGTGCCAGTATGAGTCCGACGACGTCTCCCTCCCGTCCGCCAGTACTCCGACTACGGAGGTTCGCACGCCCCCACCGCTGCCGAACGGCGGCGACACTGGCACGGTCCCACCTCTGCCGAAGAATGGCGACATCGACGCCGGCACATACCTCGTCCTCGTCCCCGGCTACACGGAGCCTTTCGAGATCACTGTCCCAGACGGCTGGAAGTCCTTCGACGGCGACAGCGTGATCAAGGACGACCCGGATCACCCGGATGAATGGGCCGTTTACCTCACTTTTTGGCCCGCCGACTATGTGGCGACGGACGCATGCACGTGGGTGGGCAAGCTCGCCGAGGTCGACTCGTCGCCTAAGGCCTTCGTCGATGCGATGGCGTCGCAGACGTCAACGGCAAGCACCCCTGCCGTCGAGGTCATGGTGGGCAATTACTCCGGCTTCGAGTTCGACCACTCCGTCGAGGGCGACGCGGACATCACAGCCTGCGACGGCGGCAAATTATGCATCCACTCAGGATCCTCATACGAATGCTCACGCTGGTACTCAAGCGTGGCTGAACGCGAAACCTACCGGGTGGTCGACTTGAGCGGCCAGCGCGCTGTGATCGCGGTGAGCCAACTCCACGAATCGATCAACCCGGAGCTGACGAGAGAGGCACGCGCCGTCTTCGACTCCATCGTGTTCAGGTCCGGCAAGTGACCAGCTGATGCGATAGGCGATCCCGCCTGTGGCGCCGACTCATTGCATGGGCAAGCAAGAATACGGCATACCGGCACTAAGCCCATGGGAGCCTGAAATAGGCCTTCGGATCATCGGTACCCAGCAGGTCATGATGGAAGGCAATGGCGTCCACGGGCCGGGTGTCAACGAACAGAATCGCCACATCCCTGGAGTGGACCACGGTGTAGCGAGTCAGGTCTTCGACCCAGGAATGGATCCCGGTGTACTCCTCGACGAACAACCCGTCACCGAGCAGGCCCCGCTCCTCGAGCAGGTCGTAGACAACATTCCAGGCGAGATCCATCAGTTCGTGGATCGCCGCCTCAACTGTTGGAGCCGTCATAGGACCATGGTGCTCCCGGGCACCGACAGTATGGTGGACGACGGCGGGCGTGTCCTGGAAGCAGGGGCAGTCGCGGGTTAGGCTGACCGGAACAGGCGCGGATTGGGGGATCCAGTGAAACGCAGGATCTGGTTGGTCTTCGCGGTGATCCTGGCGCTGGGGGTCACGGCGCACTTCATGGTCCGCTCCGCCGAGGACAAGGTCACCGCCGACATGCTTTCCCGCGCCGGGCGATTCGCCATCCCGGCCGACTGGAAACCGGCCGACGAGATTGTCCGCCCCGAGCGGTTCATGTGCATCAGCACGAACCCGTGCCCGAGTCTGTCGCGCCGCTGGGAGACCGGAAAAGAGCTCACCGATAACGACGTCGCGGCAGTAGTCTCGGGGGTTGGTGTCGCGATGACTGCCGACGGACCGTGCAAGCGAGAGTCCAACGTCATCGGGAACAGCACCATCTGCATCTTCACGGGAAAGGACGGCGAATTCACCTACTGGCTCTCTGTCGCTAGCCCCGGCCCGGGGGAACCTCAGAAAGTCGGCCTGAACATCAGGGCCCGCATGGCCCCGGACTAGCTACTCCGGTTCCCCGACTTGGTCCTTAAGCTCAACGGCGGCGGTCCGTTCGGCGATACGCCACAGGCCCCGGCCACCGACCTGGATTCCGCGAAGCTCCCCACTGCTGAGCAGGGCCCTGATCTGGTTCTGGTTCACGTTCAGCTCTTCGGCCGCCTGCGAGATTGTCAGGAATCGACGGGCTTTACGGGTTCATCGGTCACCGGTTCATCCTATGTGCGGCAACGCCGAAGGCCCCGGACTGTGAGGATCCAGGGCCTTGTGCGGGAGCTGTTCCTAGTTGTCGATGGCTTTTCGGTCCATGGACTTCAGCGCGGCGAGCCGTGCTTCCACTTCGGTCTGCTCCCCGAGGTCTTCCAGGGAGGCGAACTGGGCGTCAAGGGATGAGGCGGCGAGTTCCTGCTGGCCGCGGACGGTGGCTTCCTGGCGGCGGATGCGCTCCTCGTACCGGCCAATCGCCGAGGTCGGGTCGCCGGCGTCCAGGGACTTGAGGGCGTCGTGGACCTGGGACTGGGCGGCGGCCGTCCGGGACCGGGCCACCAGCTGGTTGCGCTTGGCGGTCAGCTCGTGCAGCTTGCCCTTCATCTGGTCGAGCCCGCCCTTGAGCTTGTCGACGATCTCGTTCTGCGCGGCCAGGCCCGGCTCCTGGGCTTTGGCGGTGGTTTCGGCGGTCATCTGCCGCTGTAGAGCGAGTCTGGCGAGGGCGTCGAACTTGTCCGCGTCCACACTGTTACCGGCGGCGCGGAACTCGTCGGCTTTCCGGGAGGCGGCGATGGCCTTGTTGCCCCAGGTGTTGGCGTCGTTGACGGCCCGGCGATAGTCCTCTTCGGCCATGCGGACGTTGCCGATCGTCTGCGCGACCGCGGCCTCGGCTTCGCGGATGTTCTCCGAGTAGTCCCGGACCATCTGGTCCAGCATCTTCTGCGGGTCTTCGGCGGAGTCCAGGAGGGCGTTCAGGTTGGCCTTGGCGAGCTGGGCAACGCGGGCGAAAATACTCTGCTTCACGGGGGTCTTTCTATCGGTGGTTGATTCGCATTTTATGTGTACGGCAGCGCTCGGACCACATCCCGAGGAGCCGCATCAACGTCCCCCGGGGGCAGCGGAAAGTCCGGCGCGTAGACGCCGGACCCTTTGGAACTGACTTCCTTGCTGGTCTTAGCGGACTACGCGGCTTCCTCCGCCGTAGGTGCCCGGGATGGCCAGGGTCGCGCCGCTGGTTTCGTCGGTTATGGCGACATTGGTGTACGACCACGCCGTAAGGGTTGCCGTCTGGCCTGAGGGGCAATCCAGGACGGTATTAGCAGCAGCAGGGGTCAACGTCAGCGAACCGGTGATGTTGCCGTTCTTGTCTGCCGTGAATGTTCCGGACGAGTACACAGGGACATCGGTGACTGTTTTCTTGATGTCGGACGGGTTGTGCCCTGCCTTATTGATGCACTGGTAGGTACCGCTGAAGTCGGCCGAGGCGGTCACGTACTCGGTAGCACCGGAGGGCAGGCCGGTCTCCTTGAAGGAGACGACGAGGCTGGACCCGGACAGGGACGCGCTGGTGGCGTTCTTGATGAAGTGCGGGTTGCCGTTGGGAGGTCCGGCCTGTGCCGGCCCGCCGAAGAGAAGGATGGCCGTAAAGAGGGCGGCGAGAATCGCCAGAATGCGCTTGAACATGGTTGTCTCCTGAAAAGGACACGAGGTGAAGCAAAATCGCCGACAGATAGCGGCGCTGAGTGGAGGGCTCCCAGCCAATCCCTGCATCTTGGGGCAACCCGCTAAACGGAGGCTCCCGTACTCTTCAACCTACGCCCCCGTGCACCTGTCGGCCCCAGGCCGCCCTACCCTACTAATATCCGGGGTTTTTCGTTACGGCAGCGCCCCGGACCTGCCCGCCTACCACTCCTGCTGCCGGCGGCCACGAACCCTGATGACCTCAGCGATTCCTGCCAGCGCCATCGGGAACGCCACCACGGCGGCCACGAACCGCTTCAGGTCGTACGGGGAATCCAGAGCCGCCCAGCCCACCAGAACCCCCCGGCAGCCCGACGCAGACGGTCACCCAGACACGGTTCTCCCGCGCGCCCGACCAGACGGCGGCCACGAGGGACAGCGCGCACCCGGCGAAAATGTAGCGGTTACCGAACCAGACCTCTTCCTGATCGGCGGGGTTGGGCAGCCAGATGTGCCAGCCCGCGTGCCATATCCCGAGGCCGATCAGGACCATCGAAGTAGAGCGGAAGCTAAATGCGAAGCTCGATGCAGCGCGGGCTTCCCGCGAAGTTGCAGATGAGTTCTTCCATGCCTGGATGAGAGGCAGAGGATTCGTTAAGAAACCGAAGCACTAGCTTGTCCTGCGACACTGCCCCAGCATGGCTTTCAGGCGTCTTTGACCCCAGTCGGGCTCTCCCCCAGCGCGCCTCCAGCGGCAACCCAGAAACGATCGTTTTCGACTTCGCCACATTGCCCGGGAACCCGTCACTCCCCACTTGCGGGTTGCGGGGTGACCGAGCCATGCTCGTACACCTGTACTGCGAGAGCTTCGGAGTATTGCCGGCATGGCAATTCGCTAAAAGTCAAGCTTTGTCAACAGTAATAAGACAAAAAGTCCTTGACCTGGGGAAAACGCTATGCCCGAGGTGGGACTCGAACTGCATTCCAGCCCTTGAAAACACTGGGAAACTGCGGAAACATGCGGAATCCGAAGCAGACCGACCCCCGTACTACACGATCCGAGACGCTAAGTGTGGACATTGTCCACACCCCGGATTTGTCCTCCGGGCAGCCCGACGATCGAGTTGACCAGCAGCAAGGTTCCGGTGTGCGTAAAGCAAGGGCCGGAACCACAGCCCGGAAAATGCTTCCAATTATTGAGGGCTTTCGACGGGGATCCGGCGATCTGCGAGGCACCCCACGCCGTATGGCCCTTCAGGACCTTGGGCATGGGTCGAGGGAGAGTCCTCTTGGCTCAGCAACCGGTGCACGTATCCGCTGTGGGCGCTGTCATCTCCGAATGAGAAGCTGATAGAGCCTGAACTCCGCTCAGTCCAGCGTCGCAGTTGCTGTCTGCATGGCAGGGCCGGGTGCGCCTCCTACGGCCCAGACAACTGCTACAAGGCGGTAATCACCGCAACAGCCGGGTCGAAGCCGGTCGCGGACGCAGTCAAGCGAATCTCGCCAGGACCGGTCCGGCGCACAATGGCCAGCAACCGGCCGTCGTACGTGGTGCATGAAGGGCCCGCGAAAGACTCCTCAGTGCGCACCCGTCCCGAGCCGATCCCGGCGAGTTCACCCCCAGAGACTTCGACGGTCACGAGCCGGTCCGAGTCGCAGAGTACTGTTCCCCCGGCATCCTGAATCGTGATCACGACGTATCCGAGCACCCCGTTGCTGGCAATTTCGCCGCACTCGGCACGAGCCACAAGTGCCGGCCGGCCGGCGGTGTGCAGGCTGGTTCTGGAGACCTCTGCGCCGTCTGTGTAAGTGACGGCGGTGAGCGCCCCGGGATGGTATTCCGTCTCGAACCGCGCAATCAACGGCAGTTGGGTTCCGATGGCAGATCGGGCGAGTACGGTCCCGTCGAGGCACAGTTCGACTTCGTCAGCGTCGGCGTATACGTCAACGGTCACCGGAGACCCCGCTGGTACGCCCCATGTCCAACTGGAGACAACATCGTCCCAGGACCACGGCGTTTTTATTGTGGGTCTGCCGTGATGCTGCGGACGATGCACCGCGATCGCCGGATCCGCCCGCAGTCCGTAGGCAATTTCGCGATAATACGACGCCGGAAGACGGTGGCCGGTGATGTCGATGTCACCACATGCGCCCAGCAGGTACGGATAGGGGCCGGCCGTCCCGGTTGGCTCGTAGTCCTCACCGTCGGTGTAGTCCACCCGGCCAATGCCTGCCTCACCAATGTAATCCCAGCCCGTCCAGGTGAAGTCGCCGATCACGTGTGGGAACCGACGCACGTCGGCCCACAGCGACGCGATCCGGTCGGGGAACGTTTCGGATCCGACGATCACGCGATTGGGGAAAAGCTCCGCGTCAAGGGCATAGCGGGAGTCGGCATAGTTGAAACCGACGACGTCGAGCACCGCGGCGGACTCTTCGGTCGAGTCGGTCACCAACGACGAGGCGTTCGCAAGTGCCATTTTCTCGCCCATGTTCGCCATCATTGTGTTGGGATCGGAGGCTCCAGCCTCAGCCATCGCCTCGCCCATCCGGTCCAGATTCGCGATGATCCCGTTGATGCCGTTGGTAATGAACCGAGTGGGATCAAGCGCACGGAACTCCTCGGCAAGACGCCGGCTCCAGGTGGCCCCGTGCGGCGTAGCCAGTTCAAGAATCTCGTTTCCGATTGAGTACAGCACCACACTGGGGTGGTTGATGTCCTTTGCCACGAGAGCCGCAATGTCGCGCTGCCAGCGCTCATCGAAGCCGATGGACGCATCGAAGGACGTCTTCGACTTGGTCCAGACGTCGGTCAGTTCATCCATCACGATCACACCGTGCAGGTCGCATGCATCAAGCAACGCACGGCTGGCCGGGTTGTGGGCGCTGCGGATCGCGTTGAACCCGGCGGCTTTGAGCAGCCGCACGCGGCGTTCCTCCGCATCCGCGACCGAAACCGCGCCCAGCGGGCCATTGTCATGGTGGATGCAGGCACCGCGCAGGTCCAGGGTGACGCCATTGATTCGCAAACCGTGTTTCGTGTCCAGTTGCAGACGGCGGATTCCGAAGCGGGTCTCGTCCGCATCGGATTCAGCGCCGCCGTCGAGTTCGGTCAGCACGGATTGGACGCGGTAGAGGTGCGGGGCATCCGGACCCCACAGACGGGGGTTCCACAGAGGCAGGCGCACCCGCGCGACGGAACTGCCGCCGGGAAGCACCGTCACCGGCGACGTGCCGGAAGCCGACTCGGCACCATCCTCGTCGACCACGACCCAGTTCAGCCGCCGGGTGGCCGTATGACGGGTCTTGTTCTCGATGCGCGTGGCGATCTCCACGATCGCCCGCTCATCATCGATGTCGGTACTGGTGACAACCGTGCCGTCGAGCGCTATGTGCACGGGGTCAGCCACAATGAGGTGGACCGGACGGTAGATGCCGCCGCCGGTGTACCAACGGCTGTCCTTGTGGACGCGGGCTTCGACAGTGATGGTGTTCGGCTCACCGAAGCGGAGAAAAGGATCAGCGTCCACGACGAATGCGGCGTAACCGTTCGCCTCATGGACCGCGAAATCACCATTGATGTAGACGGAGGCGTCGCGGTAGACGCCCTCAAACTCGACGCGCACTGACTTGTCCCGCCATTGGAGCGGGACATCGAAGGTCTTCGAGTACTCGAAGACTCCTCCCGGGATGTAGCCGCTGTGCACGCCCTCGTCCGCAGACCTGGGCAGGTCCCGCAGTGCATCATGCGGGACGGCCACCGGTACAGCTGCCGTCGCGGCATCCCGCGACTCGAAGGCACCGAGCTTGGGACCAACCGTCCAGCCGTCAACAAAAGAAATGCGGTTCAATGAAATGCCTCCCGGCATAGGGTAGGTGGGTCAGGATTCGAGTCGAAGAATACCGGCGGCTCCGGACTCGGGTTGAGGCACGTTCACATGGCCACACAGCCGATGCAGGGCTACACTGCCCGGAACCTGACTGCCATGAACTGCCTGCCCGGGAGCTCCACGCGGAACCGTCCCGCCACCGTGTCCGGAAGGGTTTCAATGGTCATATTCCAGGTGTCGATGACGTCCACTTCGTACTTCCGTCCGGCGGGCATCACGAAGTTCCGGTAGGTGGGCTGGTTGAACCCGAAGTAGCTGATCTCGTATTCGTACCGGATCCCGGCGGTGGGCACGTCCCAGGCGCCGGGCAGCGGCTCCAGGAATCCGCCCGGGGTTTCCTCCATGATGCGGCGGAGGAAGGCGATGCGCTCCGGGCTGCTGCCGTGGAACTCCCCGCCCTTGGCCCACCACAGGATGTCCTCGGCGTGCATGTAGGTCTCGCCGTGGCCGACGTAGCCGCCGCGGAGGGAGCCTTCCCAGAACCGGCGGGTCATTTCCTCGCCGGTGATGTTACCCCAGCCCTGATCGATGTTGCCCTCGTAGGCGCACTCGTCGATGACCACCGGCTTCTGCCAGCGGTCCCGCCACTCCCCCGTGAACTCCGCGGTCTTGTGCACGTCCTGCCGCTGGATGCTGCTGTGGGTGATCCACGGCCGGCTGTAGTCGTAGAAGTCCTGGCAGTTGTGGATGGACAGCAGGTGCCCGGACGGATCGTTGGCCTGGACAATGCCGGCGAAGCGTTCCCAGTCCCCGGTGGTCTTGCGGAACAGCAGGTCGTATTCGTTGGCCAGCGACCACCAGACGTTCCGGTGCGAAGCGAGCCGGGCCACCACGTACTTCAGGTAGCGGTCGTCCTGGCCGGGAGTCATGGTGGAAAATCCCCAGCGGTCGTAGGCATGGAACAGGATGAGATCGGCCTCGATGCCGAGCTCGTCCAGTTGGGTGATGCGTTGTTCGAGGTGGCGGTAGAACGCCGGGTTGGGCCGCTCATAGTCGAAGCCACCTGCCAGGGAGCCCTCGAACGCGTACAGGTCCGGTTCGTTCTCGTTGAACAGGTAGGACTTGGGGAAGACGCACATGCGCATCTTGTTGAACGGTCCTGTGGCGAGCGTCTCCAGGGTCTGCTTTTCGAGGGCATCGCCCTGATGGGTCCACGCGTAGGCAGTGGTGCCGATCGGCAGGTAGGGGGTGCCGCCGTCGTACGCGAAGTGGAAGGTGCCGGCCACGCGCACCACGCCCTTGGCACCTGCTGCGGCTTCCGCGGCACGGAACGAACCACTGACGCCGTCCAGCGAGCGTGCGTTGCTGGAGGTGACGAAGGTCCACTCCCCCGCTTCGGGGATCAGGAGCCTGACCTTGTAGCTGCCGTCCCCGTCGTAGAAGCCGGGGACGCTGAGTTCCTGGCCGGAGGGGGCGGTGAACACTGCGCGGAGCTCGACGTCGGTGAACGGGTTGCCGTGCGAGGGGCCGGCGAAGGCGGCTTCGAAGCGTTGCTGCGCCGCCGCCGTCGTGGGCAGGAAAACAGCCGCGCTGCCCCGCAGCACGGTTTCCGGCTCATAGCCCGCGTCCGGAGCCGGAACGTCGACGGCGGCTGCCGCAGCGCGTTCCGCTGCAGAGTCCTCCGGCTCCAGTTCACCGATGAGCCGGAGAATCTCGGCCACCTCGGCGGGCCGGCCCTTCAGTGCCTCCTCGGTTCCCAGGATCATGCCCACCTCGTGGAAGTACAGCGTGTGGAGCAGGGGATTGTTCGTCAGTGTGGGGACGTGTTCAGTGAGGATGCGGTTGCCCTCGGCATGCCGCATCACAAAGTACAGCGGGCTTTCTGCGGTGAAAGTAGTCATCGAGACCTTCTGGATTAAGGGGCTTGGTTCAGGAGTTTTCAGGATTTCCGGCAGAGCGCCGGTCGGCCAGCGCGGCCAGCGCAGCGGCAATGTCGTGTTTGACGGCGGGCTGGGTGAAGAGCAGGCTCTGCTCCAACGTGGTCTGCCGGTACCAGATGGTGTCCCTGCGGAAAGCTACAGCCTCGGCGGGATTATGCGCGTCGATTGCCTTCCACGCGGCGGCATACGCCGAGGGGTCGTCCATGACGTCCGCGAGCGGGGAGGACAGGGACACCGTGCCGGATGCAGCTGCCGGCTCCGCACCGGCAACGTCCCAGCGATGCCGGCCTGAGCCCACCTCAAACTCCGCGGAACCACCAGGGAGCGATACCACGGCGCTAGTGCCCGGCGGCACGGTGGCCTCCACCAGGATGCGGTCACCCACGCGCTTCCAGGCAACCCGGGCCAGGCCGTAGGGGGTCTCGTGCGACGTCGACGCGTGCGTGAGGCTGCTGAGCGGACGGGGCGCGATGGCCAATTTCCGGTACCCGGGAGCTGCCGGGGCCAGGCCGGCGACGGTGCGGTGCATCCAATCGGCGATCGCACCCAGCGCGTAGTGGTTGAAGGACGTCATTTCGCCGGGGTTGACGCTGCCGTCCTCGAGGATGGAGTCCCAGCGTTCCCAGATGGTGGTGGCGCCCTGCGTGACCGGGTACAACCAGGACGGGCACTCCGTCTGGGTCAGCAGCCGTTCGGCAGCGTACAGGTGGCCGGTGACGGTCAGGGCATCGGCGATCAGCGGCGTCCCCACGAATCCGGTGGCGATCCGGTAGCCGCCCAGGCGGGCGAGCTCGGCCAGCCGGTCCCCGAGAGCCTGGCGCTGGGACGGGTCGGTGCTGATCCCGAACATCAGGGCCAGCGAGTAGGCAGTCTGGGCGTCCGAGACCATCCGGCCGGCCGGAGTGACGTACTCGGCCAGGAAGGCGAGCCGGGTCGCCTCAGCAAGGGCCTCGTACTTACCCCGGTCAGTGTCATAACCGAGGACGGCGGCGCCCCGTGCCACCAGGTCCAGGGACCGGAACAGGTATGCGCTGGCCACAATGTCTCCGTGCGTGCGGGCAGCGCCGGGCTTGTCCGGCGGCGCGGCGGGGTCGAGCCAGTCACCCAGCTGCATCTGGCCCTGCCAGAGTCCGGAACTGTCCCGGACCTTCAGGAGGGCATCGGCCCAGTCCCGCATGCTGGCGTACTGCCGACGAAGCAGGCCGGTGTCACCGAAGCGTTCGAACAGCACCCACGGGACCACGGTTGCGGCGTCGCCCCACGCGGCCACAGGCGATTCGAGCATGTCGAGCACGGACGGCACGATAATGGGAACCACGCCGTCGCGGTGGCCTTGCTCAAGGGCCAGGTCCTGCAGCCAGGAGCCGAGGAAGCCCAGCGAGTCATAAAGGTAGCTGGCGGTGGGGCTGAAGACCTGGATGTCGCCGGTCCAGCCCAGCCGCTCGTCGCGTTGCGGGCAGTCAGTGGGCAGTGCCAGGAAGTTGCCCCGCATCCCCCAGAGGGCGTTTTCGTGCAACCGGTTCAGCAGCGGCTCCGAACATTCGAACCAACCGGTGCGGCGCATGTCGTTGTGGATGACGACGGCGGTGATCGCCGCCGGGTCCAGCTCGCCGGGCCAGTTGTCCGCCTGGGCATATCGGAAGCCGTGGAACGTGAAGCGCGGCTCCCATTCTTCTTCGCCGTTGCCGGCCAGGGTGTAGGTGTCGGTGGCGGCGGCTTGGCGCAGCGGGCGGAGGGACAGTTCACCGTCCTCAAGGACTTCGGCATGCCGGAACGTAATGGTGTGGCCGGCTTCGCCCGAAACGCGGATCCGCAAACGGCCCACCAGGTTCTGGCCGAAGTCCAGCACGGTGGCCCCGGACGGCGTGGTCAGGACCTCCCGGACGGGCACCTCCTCGATGCGGCGCACGGGCGGGGCTGTGGCCGGGGTGGCCTCCGCCCAGCTCTTTCCCGAGTCGACGGCGGCGGGGAGCCAGTGCGCGTCGTCGAAACCGGCTTCGGACCAGCCGGCCTCGGCGCGCCCGGCATCGTAGGCCTCGCCGGCGTAGATCCCGCTGGACACCAGTGGGCCACCGGTGAAAGCCCGCCAGGCCGGCCCGCTGGCCACGGTTTCCCGCGTTCCATCGGTGTATTCAAGGCGCAGTTCCACCTTGACCGCCGGCTGTTCCCCGTAGAACGGTTTGGCGAAGCCGTGGAAGCCGTACTTTTCGGTGAACCAGCCGCCGGCCAACCAGACGCCGATGGCGTTGGGGCCCGGAGCCAGGAGCGCCGTAAGGTCGGTGGTTTCGTGGTTGAGCCGGTCCGCGTAGGCCGTCCAGCCCGGCTTCAGGACCTGGTCATCCACCTCACAGCCGTTGATTTCGGCCTGGTAGACACCGTGGGCGGTAGCGAACAGGGTGGCTTTGGCCAGTCCCTCCCGCACGGTGAACTCGTGCCGGAGCTGGCCGGGCTGGCCCGGCGGGTGTTCCTCCCCGGCCGCGGCCGGGAGGCTGAGGGCCTGGGCCTGCCACGGGCCGTCCACAAAACCACTCTCCAGGGAAAGGGGTGCGCTCCAGTCCGTGGTGCCGCCGTCGTTCCCGGTGACTCTGACCTCTACCTCCACCTGCTCACCCGCGGCGATGTCCCCGAAGGGCCAGTCCACCAGCACGGACTCCGGGCTTTCGTGCACGGTGGACTCCACCGTCCCGGCACGGGTCAGCCGAAGCTCGGCCCGGACCTGCCGCCAGTCCACGTTCCCGGTGGTCGTGGTCCAGCTGAGCCGCGGCCGGGGAACGGCGACGAACGGCGTGTCCGTCCGGTACTCGGCGGTCAACCGCGCGACCGCGGGCTGCTGGCGGGTGGCTGACTGCGGTGTCAGGAAGGTGGATGTCACAGAAGACCTTTCAAGGGGGCACGGGTGTCGAGACGGCTGGGGCGGTCCCGGAGCTAGCGGGGTTCGCGGCCCTCGCTGCGGAACCAGTCAAACGAGACGGTTCCGCTGCTGGCAAAGACGCCCGCCACCCGTCCGGTGAAGGACGCAGCGGTCTCGGCCGAGAGGTACCGGCCGTCGAGCTCGGCCAGGGTGACGGGTTCGCCGTCGATGACGGCCTGCAGTGCGATGGTGTCCGAGCTCAAGCTGCCGATGGCGTTGTCCGGGTTCGGCTCCCGGGTTTCGATCCGCAGTTCCACCGGACCGGCGGGCGCCGGTCGGGTCCAGCTCTGTTCGATCGAGGAGATCCTGGCCCGGGCCGTGATGGTGACTCCGTCCGTTTGGATCGAGTAGTGGTGGGCCTCGTCGTAGCGGACTGCCAGGCCGCCCGCACCCTTGCCGGACTCTGGCGATCCGGCATTCACCAAAGCAGCGATGGTTTCCACTTGGGATTGCTGGCGGCGGCCCAGGAACGCGGGACGGGCATCGTCCAGGTCCGCGCCGTCGCTTGTCAGGGTGAGGCGCCCGGGGACTTTTTCGCTGGAGGCGAAGGCGCCAGGGAAGCGCCGGACGGCGACCCAGCCGCCGTCGAGGTCCGTGTTCGTAAAGTCATTCTGATACGCGAAGCCGCCGTCGCGGGGGTTCAGGATGACCGGCTCGGCAACGGGCCAGCCGTCCTCCCACGCGACCGGGGTGATGAACGTTTCCCGGCCCAGGGCGGAGAAGGCGCGTGTCATGCCCTTGGGCCGCATGCCGAGGAGCACCATGGCCCAGCTGCCGTCGGGGGTCTCCACCAGGTCACCGTGGCCCGTGTTCTGGATGGGCCTGTCGGTGCTCCGGGCACTCAGGATGGGGTTGCCCGGGTTGCCCTCGAACGGGCCGGCCGGAGAGGTTCCGCGGGCGATGCTGACACTGTGGCCGCGTTCGGTGCCGCCCTCGGCGATCATCAGGTACCAGTAGCTGCCATGCCTGTAGAGGTGCGGCGCCTCGGGGAACATCAGGCCGGTACCGGACCAGACGCTGCGCGGTTCCTCCAAGGCCTTGCCAGACTCAAGGTCAACCCGGACCTGGAGGATGCCGCCGTGCTCGTTGATGTTACCGGTGACCGTGTCCAGCCCGGAGTAGGTCATGTAGGCGGTGCCATCCTCGTCCCAGGCGAGGTCCTGGTCGATGCCGATGGCACCTTCGATGGCGAGCCCGTCGCTCCAGGGGCCGGCGGGGTTCTTGGCGGTAAAAACCAGCGTGCCGCGGGCCATGGCGTCCGTGACGGCGACATAGAACAGGCCGTCGTGGAAGCGGATGGTCGGTGCCCAGGCGCCGCCGAGGGTGGGCACGTCCCGCGAATCCAGCTGGCCCTCCCGGTCCACCACGTGGCCGATCCGGGTCCAGTTGACCAGATCGGTGCTGTGGTAGACGGGGATTCCGGGGAGGTATTCGAACGTGGAGGTAGCCAGGTAGTAGTCCCCGCCCACCTTGACGATGCTGGGGTCCGGGTTGAAGCCGGGGATCAGGGGGTTTGGCAGGCTCATGCGGCGTCTTCCTGGTCTGCTGCGGACAGCGTCAGCGCGGTTTCGAGTGGCACGTTGGTTACGGAGGTGCCGATGCGGAGGGTGTAGGTTCCGGGTTCGTAGGTCCAGCCGTTGTCCCAGTAGGCCAGGAGGCGGGTGGGTACTTCGAGGGCGGCGGAGGCGGTTTCGCCGGGGCCGGCCCAAACCGGAGCAGAGGCGACGAGCCAGCGGACCGGGCGGTCGACGGCGGAGCCCGGTTTTTCGGCGTAAACCTGGACCACGTTCTTGCCGGGCCGGGTACCGGTGTTGGTCAGGGTCACGGTAAGGGGGACGACGGCGCCCGGGCCAGCGTGTGCGGGTGCGTCGGCTTTGTCCAGGGTCCAGCCGGTGTAGCCGAGGCCATAACCGAATTCATAGGCAGGTTCCGTGCCGGCTTTGAGCCAGGCGCGGTAGCCGATGTGGATGCCCTCGTCGTAGGTCAGGGTCCCGTCGGGTGCCGGGGTGACGTTGATGACGGGGACGTCCTCCTGGGTGGCTGGCCAGGTGGTGGGCAGCCGGCCGCCGGGTTCGCTGGCGCCGGTGAGGATGTCGGTGAGGGCGTGGCCGAACTCCTGGCCGCCGAAGTAGCCGATCAGGGTCGCCGCTACCTCCTCGCGCCACGGCAGCAGGACAGGTGAGCCGGAGTTGACGATCACGATGGTGCGGGGGTTGGCGGCGGCGACTGCGTGGACCAGGCGGTCCTGCAGGCCCGGAAGCGCCAGGGACGTCCGGTCGTAACCTTCGGATTCGACCCGCGAGTTGGTGCCCACGACGACGACGGCGGCCTCGGCCGCGCGGGCAGCCTCCACGGCGTCGCGGATCAGGGCGTCCGGGTCGGCGTCGTCCGCTTCGATGCCGATGGTGACGGCCAGGGCGTTGGACAGGGCGCCCTCGCGGTCATGGGTGTCCAGTTCGATCCGAACCTCCAAGGGGACGCCTGCCGTGGCCTGGACCTGGACGGACGCGGACGGCGGGGCGAGGAATGCCGCGCCGAGGTCCGTGCCGGTGGCTTCGATAGTGGCTTCACGGGCCAGGATGCCGTCGACGAAGATCCGGCCGTGGCCCACGGTGGAGAAACCCAGGTTGACCGGTCCAGTCTCCTCGGGCGTGAAGAAGGTGTGGAACTGGACCATGGAGGAGGCTGCGATGGGGGCGTCCCCGCCGAACCAGACCAAGGCAGTTGAGCGGCGGTCCTCGGCGAAGAGTTCGTTCCCGTTAGAGTCCAGGAACCGGACCCGCAGGCCGGGGGTTCCGGTGGCGGGGTTGGTGAGCTGTTCCAGCGGCAGTTCCGAGATGCCTTCCTGGACCACGGCGCCCACGCTGTAGGTCACGTTGTCGGCACCGAACGCTTCGCGGATCCCGTCCAGCGGGGTGATGACCTTTTCCGGCACCACCGTGGCAGAGCCGCCGCCCTGGGTGCGGGCGTAGCGGGCGTTGTGCCCAATCACCGCGACCTTCTTCACTGAGGCAGGATCCAGCGGCAGCACTCCGTCGTTCTTCACCATGACGGTGCCGGCGGCGGACGCTTCACGGGCGAACGCGGCGGGGTCCTCCCGGTCCGCCGGTTCTGCAGCCACCGGCTCGAAACCCTCCAGGGCGCCGACACGGGCGGCGAGCTGCAGGATCCGGAGCACCTTTCGGTCAACCGCGGATTCCGGAACCCGACCGGCTTTCACTGCCACCACCAGGGCTTCGCCCCAGGGGCCGTCCGGCCCGGGCATGGCCAGGTCCTGGGACGCGTTGGCGCTGTCAATGCTGCGGACGGCGGTCCAGTCACTGATGACCACACCGTCGAAGCCCCATTCGCTGTTCAGCGGGGTTTCCAGCAAGTCGTTTTCGGTGGCGGTGGCGCCGTTGATGGAGTTGTAGGCGCTCATCACCAGCCACGCCTTCGATTCAACGATGGCCTTTTCGAACGCGAGCAGGTAGAGCTCGCGTAGCGGCCGGTCCCCCACTTTCACGTCCACGGTAAAGCGGTCCGTCTCGGAGTCGTTGGCGATGTAGTGCTTGGGGGTGGCTCCCACCCCGTTGCGCTGCACCCCGGCAACGTACGCCGCGGCGAGTTCGGCGGTGAGGACCGGGTCTTCGCTGAATGCTTCGAAGTGCCGGCCGCCCAGCGGGGAGCGGTGCAGGTTGATCGTGGGACCAAGGACGACGTCGACGCCCTTTCGCCGGGCTTCAACGGCGGAAGCTGCGCCGAGTCGGTCAGCGATGGCCGGGTCCCAGGACGAGCTGATCGCCGCGGCGGACGGGAAGTTCATCGACGGCTCCCGCTCATCCCACACCTCGCCACGGACGCCGGTGGGGCCATCCGAGAACAGCATCCGGCGCAGGCCAATCTTCTCCAGCGGCCAAGTGGTCCAGAAGTCACGGCCGGTCAGCAGCTGGACCTTATCTTCGAGGGTCAGTTCAGCCAGGAGGGCTTTGAGCCGGACGTCGGTGCTCTGGTCAGTGTTCGTGTCAGTGGTGAGGGTTTCCATCGTGGCTTTCTTGGCTGTTTTGTGGAGGACGTGGTGCGTGTGCGGCTAAAGAGGCCAGCTGGCCTCGGGTCAGGCGACGCCGGCCTGGAGGTCCTGCTGGTGCTGGAGTTCCAGGAGGCGGAGCCGGTCAGCACGGTGCTTGGCCTGCCGGTCGGGATCGGGAATCGGGGCGGCCATGAAAAGCCGCTGGGTGTAGGGGTGTTCGGGAGCCCCGGTAACCTGCTCGCCGTCGCCCCATTCCACGATCTCGCCGTGGTACATCACGGCCACGCGGTGGCTGAGGTGCCGGACCACTGCGAGGTCGTGGGAGACAAAGAGGTAGGCGACGCCGGTGCGTTCCTGGATCTCGATGAAGAGTTCCATCACCCTGGCCTGGGTGGAGAGGTCCAGCGCGGACACGGGTTCGTCGCAGACGATCAGCTTCGGATCCAAGGCCAAGGCCCGGGCGATCGCGACGCGCTGGCGTTGGCCGCCGGAGAACTCGCGAGGCAGGCGGTGCGCGGCATCGTGCGGCAGCCGGACCTGGTCCAGCAGTTCAGCGACGCGCTTGTTGGCGGCCTGCCGCTCCACCTTGCGGACCGTCAGCGGCTCGGTCAGGATCTGCTCGATCGTCATAGATGGGTTCAGCGATGTGTACGGGTCCTGGAAGACCACCTGGATCTCGTGGCTAAGTTCCTTGCGCTGGGCCCGGCTGGCCTTGGAAATTTCCTGGCCGCGGTACTTGATGCTGCCGCCGGTGACCGGTGCCAGTCCCAGTACGGCACGGCCCAGGGTGGTCTTCCCGGAACCGGATTCTCCCACCAGTCCCACGGTCTCGCCCGGCCTGATGTCCAGGGAGACGCCCTTCAGCGCCCGGAACGGTTCCCGGCGGAAGCCCTTGAGCGGGTATTCGACCACGACGTCCTTGACGTCGAGCAGCGTCTCTGTCATGACGTCACTTCCTTCAGTTCCTTGGTTCCGTCTGTCGCCGCGTCAGCAGGGGCGAGCGGGCCGCGGGGTGCGGTGTCCTCGAGGATCGCGTCCAGCAGCTGCCGGGTGTAGGGGTGTTGTGCGTTGTTGAAGATGGCCCGGACGGGTCCGGTCTCCACCACGCGGCCGGTCTGCATGACCGAGACACGATCACACAGGTCGGCCACCACGCCGAAGTTGTGGGTGACCAGAATTACCCCCATATTCAGTTCGTCCTGGAGTTCGCGGAGCAGGTTCAGGACTTCGGCCTGCACGGTGACGTCCAGGGCAGTGGTGGGTTCGTCGGCGATCAGCAGGTCCGGCTCGCAGGACACGGCGCCGGCTATCAGGACACGCTGGGCCATGCCGCCGGAGATCTGGTGCGGGTACGCATTGAAGGTGCGTTCCGGGTTGGGAATGCCCACCTTGGCCAGGAGTGCCAGCGCCCGTGTCCGGGCCTCGGCTTTGGAGATTCCCAGGCAGACGCGCATGGGCTCCATCAGCTGGCTGCCGATCGTGAAGGCTCCGTCCAGGTTGGACATGGGTTCCTGCGGGATATACGCGATGCGCTTCCCGCGGACCTTGGTCATCTCCTTCTCGGAAAGATGTGCCAGGTCCTGGCCCTCGAAGAAGATGGACCCGCCGGTGATGCGCCCGCCTTGGGGCAGGAGCCGGAGGATGGAAAAAGCGGTCTGCGTCTTTCCGGATCCGGACTCCCCCACCAGGCCGTGGACTTCGCCGCGGCGGACCGTCAGGTTCACGTGGTTCACCACGTGGGTGGTGGAGCCGTCGGACTGGTCGTAGCCGACGCCGAGGTCGGTGACTTCCAGCAGCAGCTCGCCGGCATTCTCATTCAATTCTTCGGCGTGGACGACGGCGGCCGCACCGCGTTTCTCGGCGGCACCCTCTGCGTCGGCTGCAGCGGCTGCAGCGGCGGCCTTGCGGCTCTTCTTGACCGGTCCGCGGCTGCGTTCCAGCTCGTCGCGCATGGCGTTGGCCAGGAGCGTCAGGGCGATGCAGACCAGCCCAATAATCAGGGCGGGCCACAGGACCAGGCTGGGGGATTTAAAGATATTGATGAAGCCGTCGTTGAGCATGCTGCCCCAGGTGGGGATGTTCAGGTCGCCCAAGCCAAGGAACTCCAGTCCAGCCTGGATGGCGATGGCGATGCCGAGGACCATAGCGGACTGGATGATGACAGGGGCCCGGACCACGGTCAGGATATGCCGGCCGATGATCCGGAAATCGCTGAGGCCGGAGACGCGCGCCGCATCAACGTACAACTCGTTGCGGACTGCAGTGACGGATGCATAAACGAGCCGGAAGAACGCCGGCGAAAGCAGCACACCGAAGATCACCATGGAGAGCCACATGGAGGGGCCAACTACGGCGCGGGCCGCCAGCAGGACCACCATGCCCGGCAGAGCCATCATCAGGCCGGTGAGCCAGGAGGAGACCGAATCGAACCAGCCCGCGTAGTAGCCGGCGATCAGCCCGGCCGTGACGCCGATGACCAGTGCCACGGCAAGGGCCACCAGGGCTCCGGCGAGGCTGAACTGGCCGGCGAACAGCAGGCGGCTGAAGACATCGCGGCCCGCGCTGTCAGCGCCGAGGAGGTGTTCGGATCCGGCCTTGGCCAGCACATCCTTGAGGCTGGCAGCGTTGGGATCATGCGTTGCCAGCACCGGGGCCAGGATCGAGGCCAGTGCCACCAGGAACAGGACCAGCAGCGAAGCAGCACCCGTCGGGTGGGTCAGGAGCTTGCGGAACAGGGAAACCTTAGCTGCCGTGGTAGGCAGTACGATGGGAGCTTCGATCATGACAGCCGAACTTTCGGATTGAGCCAGCCTTGGGCGAGGTCGATGATGAGGTTGACGGTGACCACGATGGCAGCCGTCGCAACGACGACGCCCATCACCACCGGAATGTCACCCTGGCCGGTGGCGGCGACGGTGATCTGCCCAAGGCCGGGCAGGGCAAAGATCTGTTCAACGATGACGGCGCCGCCAAGCAGTCCAATGAACTGCACGGCCAGCACGGCCAGGGCCGGACCGCCGGCATTGCGCAGCACGTGTTTGTAGACCACCCGGTTGAAGGACAGGCCGCGGGCGCGCAGCGTTCGGACGTAGTCTTGGCGGAGCGCATCGATCAGTGACCCGCGGATCTGCTGCACCACGGCAGCGATGCAGCCGATCGATAGCGCGATGATCGGCAGGGTGACTGTGGCCGCCCAGCCGCCGAATGACGTCGTAATTGGTACATACCCTGTGGCCTTGAACCACTTGAGGTTGAGGGCGAACAGGGACACCAGCCCCAGCGCGATCAGGAACCCGGGGATGGCGAAGCCAAGGACGCCCACGAACTGGACCATACGGTCCACCCAGCCGCGGCGCACTGCCGCCCAGACGGCCACGACCACCGACACGACCGCAGCGATGATGGTGGCACCGAGGACCAGGGAGATGGTGACGGAGACGCGGCTGCTGACCCCGACGCTGACGAGCTGGCCGGTGAACCAGGATCTGCCAAGGTCGCCCGTCAGGGCCCCGCCCAGCCAGTCCCAGTACTGGACAACAAGCGGGCGGTCCAAGCCCAGCTGATTGGCCTTCAGCGCAACCTGGGCATCGCTGGCGGTGGGTCCCACGATGCGGCGGGCGATGTCGCCGCCGCCGGCGTAGAGCAACAGGTAGGCCACCGTGGTGATGACGAACAGCAAGAGGACACCGGCAAGCAGGCGCCGCAGCACGAATCGGTACATTCGAAATTCCTTAAGGAAGGTTCCTGAGGCTGCCGGGCCGGGCGAGGGGCCCGTCCGGCAGCCGGTCCGCTAGGAGGCGGGGGTGAAGGACCAGAGGAACGGGTAGGCGTTGCCCGTCTGGACCTCGACGTTGGTTTTTGCGTCGGTCACGAAGCTGGACTGGGGGCGGTACCACGGGGCAAACCAGGCCTGCTCCACGATGTACTTGTTCAGTTCCTTGGCAGCGGACTTCTGCTCTTCAGCGGAACCCATGTGAATCTTGTTGACCAGTTCGTCGACCTTGGGGTCCTCGTACTTGTACGGGTTCCAGGGGGCGTTGGGGGTGAGCTTCATGTTGATCAGCTGCCAGTCTGACTGCTGTTCAAGGATCATGTAGCTGACGCCGAACTTCGGGGCCAGGAGGTCGGCGATGAAGTTGTTTCCGACGTCCGTGAACTTTACGTCAATGCCCACGTCCTTGAGCTGCTGGGTGATCAGCGCCGGGATGGTGTTGCCCAGCAGGGTGGAGGACGGCAGTTCCAGGGTGAGCCCGCTGGCGTAACCGGCTTCGGCCAGCAGGGCCTTGGCTTTGGCGGGGTTGTAGGTGTAGCGGGAGTCAAGGGACTTGTCATAGGCGTCCGACGACGGCGGGAACACCTGGGTGGTCAGCTCACCGTAGCCCTGGCCAATGGATTCCAGCATGGCCTTGGAGTCGAAGGCGTAGTTGAGTGCCTGGCGGACGCGGACGTCCTTCAGTGCCGGGTTGGTGGTGCCGGCGCGGTCGAAGATGAGCAGGCCGGACCAGTTCAGCTCGAGGGGGTTGACCTTGTAGCCGGCTGCTTCGATTTCCGACAACGTGTTGTTGTCGATGGTATTGGCGGCGTTCAGGGTGCCGGATTTGATGGCATTCAGCAGCGAGGTCTGGTCGCTGTAGACGTTCAGGACCAGATTGTCATAGTGACGGAGGTCTTTGGCCCAATAATCCGGGTTGCTCTTGTAGGTATAGGAGGTGCCCGTGACCGTTGCGGCGGTATCCAGGATGTAGGGTCCGGAGCCGACAGGATTGGTGGCGATGTCCGCATTGCCGAAGGAAGCCGGGCTCTGCATGAACGATGCGTCCTTGGACAGGTAGTTCAGGAAGGCCGGGTCCGGAGCGGAGAGGGTCAATTCCAGTGTGGTGGCGTCCACGGCCTTAGCGGTCTGCAGGGCAGCGAGGAACTGCGCGTCCGGGGAGGTGCCGGCCTTGAAGCGCTCGAGGTTCTGCTTGGCGGCGTCGGCGTTGAAAGCTGTGCCGTCAGTGAACTTCACGTCATCGCGCAGCTTCAGGGTGAGGACGGTCTTGTCCTCGTTGTAGTTCCACTCCGTGGCAAGCATCGGGACAAGCGTTCCGTCCGGCTCCATGCGGATGAGGGTGTCGTATACGGCCTGGTAGAACGGCGAGAGGTTGGCGAACTCGGACTGGTCGGCGGCAAAGGTCTTCGGCGCCAGCAGGGCGCCAAGGGTGAGGGTTTCGGAGGACTGTTCTCCGGAGGCATCTCCGCCCGCGGAGCAGCCGGCGAGGCTCAGGGCAACGGCGGCAACAATTGCGGCCATTCGCTTCGATCGGAACATCTTTGGTCCCTTTCACGGTCAGTGGCGTCCACCATGGACGGCCATTGGGAAAGACCGTAACATGAAAACCTAGTGCCTACTAGGTTTTCATTCTGGAATCTTGAATCGATACGAAATGTGACGCCCCACACAGTGGCCGACCCGCCCGCGCCACTTGTCCGGCGGCTCGCTTGATAGGGTTTTGTGATGACTGATTCTCCTGCCGTGGCGGTTGCCGATGCTCCCCGCAGGGGCCGGCCGCGGGGCAGCTATGCCAAGACTGAGGCCCGCCGGAAGGAAATCCTGACGGCCGCGTTCGAGGTTTTCGCGGCGTCAGGCTACCGGGCGGGGTCATTGAAGGATGTGGCTGACAAAGTGGGCCTGACCCAGGCTGGGCTCCTGCACCACTTCCCCAGCAAGGAAGCGCTGCTGGAAGCGGTGCTGACCCTTCGTGATGAGGAGTCGGTGGACCGGCTTGGCACCGCCGACGCCAAGGGCATGGACCTGTTGCGGGGGCTGGTTGAGCTGACGCGCTACAACACCACTATCCCGGGCCTGGTGTCCCTGTACTGCATACTCTCGGCGGAAGCAACTGACCCGGAGCATCCAGCCCACGAATACTTCTTGCGCCGCTATACCTGGGTCCGGGACACCATCTCCGGGGCCTTTGCGGAAGTCGCAAGGCTTGGCAGGCTCCGCCCCGGCATCGTTCCCCTTGCAGCCACGCGGCAGCTCATCGCCCTGATGGACGGGCTGCAGGTGCAGTGGCTGCTGGACAACGACTCTGTGGACATGCCCGCCGAGGTGGCTGCGTTCCTGGAGGCCGTCACCACTGGAACGTTCCAGGCCGGGGCGCGCCTATCCGACTCTGAAGTCAAAGACCAGAACGCCTGACGGACGCAAATACTGGCCCACAAACTGTTTGAAGTCATGATGGACCTGGTCGTAGCAGGACGGATCCGTAACCAGCGGCTCCCCGAGATAGTAGTTCCTGTCGCCCTCGGATCGAAAAGTGACAATGAAGCCGTGCTCCAGTCCACCGTGCAGGCCTTCCGGACTGTTTTGCGGACCGGATTCAATGCTGACGATGTAGCGATTTCCTCGCCTTCTTGATTCGGCCAGGGCGTGGAACCGGTTCTCAATTTCCCGGCGTTGTTCACGCGTCGTTGCGTCCCGGTATCCGAACAGAACGATGTGCCTGAGCAACCCGGGGCGATAGTCGGGAGCTGTGATGATCGAGTCATTCACGACGTGCCCCCAAGGGAGGACGCCGGGCTCATAGTGCGGTCAGCCCGCCATCGACCGTGAAGAGGCCGCCGGTGGCGTACGCTGATTCATCGCTGGCGAGATAGACCATGATGCCTTCGACGTCGGCAGCGGTGCCTGCCCGTCCGAGCATGGTGGAATTAACCAGGCCGGCGCGGCTGGCGGGATCATCGGCGATGGTCTGCACGAGAGGGGTCTCGGTGTATCCCGGGACTACGGTGTTAACCCGGATGCCGTCTTTGGCGTAGTCTGCGGCCACAACCCTGGCCAGTCCATGGACGCCGGCCTTTGAGCTGGAATATGCGGTGAAGGTCTGCCCGCAGGCCACGACGGCTGTGGGGCTGCCGGTGCAGATGATCGATCCTCCCCTCCCCTCCAGTGCACGCACGGCATGTTTGAGGGTAAGGAACGCCCCGCGATGATTAATGGCTACGGTCTTGTCCCAGACCTCCAGGGAAAGGTCTCCCACCTTCGCGTCCTGCCCGAAGAGCTGGACGCCGGCGTTGGCCACAACGATGTCCAGCGCGCCCTCGGCAGCGATGGCAGCATAGGCGGCTTCGACGCTGTGCTCATCGGAGATGTCCACAGGCAGGGCCGTGGCCCGTTCGCTGCCGCTGGCCGCGGCGGCCTTTTCGGCAGCTTCGACGTTGATGTCGGCAAAGTACACACGGGCACCTTCGGCGGTGAAGCGCCGGGCCACTGCCAGCCCGATGCCGGATCCAGCACCCGTGACGAGGGCGGTTTTCCCTGCAAGCCTGGTGGACATCTTGTTCCTCTTTTCGTGGTGGGTCGAGTCAGCTCAGCGGCCGGGTGATGGCCGACCATGCCGGAATGTCAAGGATCAGCGCATAGCCGCCTTCAAGTTTGACAGCAATTTTCAGCGCGTCAGCGGTGAGGTTCGCGGCAAAGAGCAGCACCGCGGTTCGGGATGCGACCGGGTACAGCAACAGACCGGGGACGGCACCATCGACGTGCAGCACGTCAGCGCCGCGCAAGGCGGCCAGCTTTGCCATGATCCCGAACGACGGCGTAAGAGATCCTTCTGCCGTGATGAGGCCTCTAGGGCCGCTGGCCTCGAAGTAACTGATGGATTCCACCCCGGGCACCGTCAGTGCGTGGATACTGCCCAGCAGCCAGGCGGCGGTGAATTCCTCCGCCTGAAGCGGGTCGGTTGTCATGGCCTCCAAGGTGGCGGGGTCGTAGGCGCCGTCGGTGGCGACGGCGTTGAAGCGTGCCCTGAGTGTCACGGGGCCGACGTGCAGCGGCTTGCCGGATCCGAGAAGGTGGGCGTTCAGCGCCGTCTGCCGCTGGATCAGCAGGCTCTCGACGATGTGCGGCACTTCGGTGGCGTGCATCTGGGGCGTGATGCTGTAGGTGATGGCGTCGGCGTCTGCCCGAATGGAGTCCCGCCGGCGGTTGAGCTCGGTGAAGTGTGAACGGGCGCCGGAAAGCAATGCACCGGCGAATCCGAGACGTTTCGCCTCGGTGCGCAGCTGCTCCCACAACTCCGGCTCCGCTACGTGTCCCTGGGAGCTGAACGTCCCGATTCTAATGACATTCCCCAGAGGAAGCAGGTCCATTACCGGTGGGATGTCCGCGGCGGTGGCAGCGATTATCCGCACATCCAGGCGGCTGCCAAGTTCGGCGGCCTGCCCCGAGGCGTGCGCCAGCAGCCCTGCGGCCGCGGCGGGATCGCTGCCGGGAAGCTCCACGAGTAAGGCCTCCAGGCCGGGCAAGAACGGCAGTTTTACCGCCGATTGCGATGCTGATGTGCCCAGGGCCGGGACGCTCCCCCGGACATCCTTCCGAACGGTCAACACCTCCGTTGCGGACGGCCCGACAAAGGCTGTCGCAACCGCCGCCGTTGGTGCGGCGCTGAGCCGGACACTTTGATGGATCTGATGGCCGGCGTGGATATTGACGGGGAAGGGCCGGGATAGTGGGGTGCTGTAGGTCTTGAACGAGGCGTCCGTCCAGTTCCGCTGGTCTTCGGTTTCGAAAACGTCGCCGCTGAAGTCCAGCCGAAAGGCCGTACCGTCGCGTTCCCAGCTCATGGCGGCAATATCCACGAAGGGCTGGTGCGGGCTGATCTCCGGGGGAAAGGCACCTTTGGTCTCCGCGTGTTCGGGCGACGTGATGGTGACATCGCGGCCTGCGTCATCCGGTCCGTGAAGGACAACGAGACCTATGCGGTTGCTGCTAAAATCCTGCGTTGCAGTGCCTTCGAAGTACACGTGAAGATCATTGCCGGAAGCCTGGAGAGCCAGTTCGGCCGTGTACTCGCAGCCGAAACCGGTGAATCGGATAGCGAGGACCACGTTCAGTATTCCGGCTTCTCCGCTGGCGGTGACAGATTCGACGGTGGGCGAGAGAGTTCTCCAGTCGTGGTCCCGGACCACGGCACGGATGGCCCGAAGGACTGGCCGGCCGCGGTATTCAATCTCGGCGAGTTCGTCCCCGCGCAACTGGAACCGCCAGGGTCCGTGTGCAAGTTCCTGGGCAGGTGTAAGGAGCCGGGACTCGTTCTCCGCAAGCATCGTTGGACTTTCAGGTTGGGGTGGGCGGGGGCGGCGATGGCCGGGGGCTGCTGGAACGCCCCCGGCGACTGGATAGACGTCAGGCTACTGCGCGCAACCGGACGGCGATGTACTGCCGTCCGGGCAGGTCGATGCGGAACCGGCCTTGAAAGGTGCCGGGAAGTGTTTCCACTGTCATGTTCCACGTGTCGATGACGTCGATCTCGAAGGTGATGTCCTGAGGCTTCACGAACCGTCGGTACGTGGGCTGAAAGAAGCCGAAGTAGATCAGCTCGTGCTCGTCCTCAAGGCCGGCGCTGATGACGTCCCAGTGACCCTCCAGGGGTTCAAGCCGGCCACCCGGAACTTCGCTGATGATGCGGCGCAGGAAACCGATCCGGTCCGGGCTTGTTCCCTTGAAGGAGCCACCTTTGGCCCACCACAGGACGTCGTTAGGGTCCATGTAGGTTTCGCCGTGTCCGACGTAGCCGCCACGGATGGCCCCTTCCCAGAACCGCCGGGTCATCTCTTCCCCGGTGATGTTGCCCCAGCCCTGGTCGATGTTGCCTTCGTAGGCGCACTCGTCGATGACCACGGGCTTGCCGTACTGTGCGCGCCATTCGGTGGTCATCTCGGCGGTCTTGTAGATGTCGCGGCGCTGGATGCTGCAGTGCGTTACCCAAGGCCGTGAGTGGTCGTAGAACTCGCGGCAGTTGTGGATGGAGAGCAGGTGCCCGTTGGGGTCGTTGGCGGTGACGATGTCCGCGAAGCGTTCCCAGTCCTCGGTGTTCTTGCCGAAGAGGAGGTCGTACTCGTTGGCGAGGGACCACCAGATGTTGCGCTTTGAGGCCAGGCGGGCGACGGCGTACTTGACGAATAGGTCGTCCGCGTCCGGGCCCATGGTGGAGAAACCCCAGCGGTCGTATGCATGGAACAGGATCAGGTCGGCTTCGATGCCGAGCTCTTCGAGCTGGTCGATCCGGCGTTCCAGGTGGGCCCAGAAGGCCGGGTTAGGGCGAAGGTAATCAAAACCCCTATCCACTGATCCCTCATAGGGGTAGATTTCCGGTTCGTTTTCGTTGAACAGGTAGGACTTCGGGAACACGCACATGCGCATCTTATTGAAGGGCCCGTTGGCCAGGCTCCTCAGCGTCTCTTGCTCCAAGTCATCCCCCTGATGCGTCCAGGCGTAGGAGGTAGTGCCCAGTGGGACGTGGGGGGTGCCGTCATCGTAGGCAAAGTGGAACTGCTTCACTACGCGGACGACCCCAAGGGAGGTGGCAGCTCCGGCTTCGAAACTGCCGCTGATGCCGTTCAGTGATCGTGCGTTGCTGGCGGTGGTAAAGGACCAGGTGCCGCTTTCCGGAACCAGCAGGCGGATGCGGTAGGTGCCTTCCCCGTCGTAGAAGCCAGGCACAGTGAAGCTCGAACCGTTGCTGCTGAAGTTGGCGGAGAGATCGACGTCGGTGAAGGGGTTCCCGTGGCCGGGGCCGTTCAGTTCAATTTCAAAGGCAGACCATTTTGCTGAGGTTGAGGGGAAGCTGGTCTGGGCGCTGGCCTCGGGAGTGTCGGCTGGTTCGTAATCCTGCTGCGGCTGAGGCCGGGGGGCCTTTGCTTGTTCCCGCACTGCTGCGGGCTCGATGGCGGTCAGGCGTGCCAGGATCTCAGCGCGACGGGTGTCATCGGCGCGGAGCTGTTCCTCGGTGCCCAAAATGAGCCCCAGCGGGTAGTGGTAGAGCGTATGCAGGATGGGGTTGTTCGCCAGTTCGGGGATCTCTTTGGAAATGATCCCGTGGGCGGACGGGTCGCGCATGACCTCGAACAACGGCGTCGTCGCGGTGAAGGATGGCATTGGTACCTCTCTGGTGATGTAAAGATCGGGGCGGGTGTCTTAGCCCTTGACGGCGCCGCTGAACATACCCTCGACGAAGTAGCGCTGGAAGAGCAGATACACGATGAGGACCGGGAGGATCGACATGATCGTGAAGGCGTTCAGCGGGCCGTAGGAGCTAGTGAACTGGGACTGGAAGCCCTGGATCGCCAGAGGGATGGTCTGGGCTGCCTGGTCCTGCAGGATCACCAGGGCGATGGCGTATTCGTTCCAGGTGGCCACGAAGTCCAAAATGAACAGCGCCGCGAGGGCCGGTTTGGACAGGGGAAGGATGATCTGCCAGAACAGGCGCCAGTTCCCGCCGCCGTCGACGCGGACGCTTTCGTCAATTTCCTTGGGGATGGCGCTGAAGAACCCGTGCAGGATGAAGATCTGGATGGGCAGGCCGAAACCGATGTACGGGAGGATGACGCCGACGGGGCTGTTCAGCAGGCCCATATCGAGGATCGTCTTAAACAGCGGACCCAAGGCGACCTGGATTGGCACCATGGAACCAAGGGCGAACGCACCCAGTAGCAGCTTGCTGTGCCTGAAACGGATACGCGACAAGCCAAATGCTGCCGCTGCCGAGAAGAGTAGGCCCAGCGGTACCTTGATAGCGGCGATGAGAAGGCTGTTGCCGCCGGCGGTAAGGAGGTTTCCGGTTTCGATTGCTTCGGTGTAGTTCTCCCATTCAGCAGCCAGAGGCAGGGTGAAGGAGGAGGTGTTGAAGATCGCCGATTCGGACTTCAGCGATGTGAACATCACGAAGAGCAGCGGCATAGCCCAGATCGCCATGGTGACGGCCAGTGCCAGCCACAGCCCGATCCTTACGTAGTCGACATTGCGGCGTGGACGGGAGGTTCCGTCGGCGTGCTTTGCGCGCCCGAGTGTCAGGGTGCTCATCAGTCTTCGTTTCCTTTGGTGGACCAGATCAGGTAAGGGATGACAAGGACAAGGGTGATTCCGAGCAGTACGGTGGCGATCGCGTTGCCCATGCCGAAGTCGTGCTGCAGGAAGGACTGGGAGTAGGACCACAGCGCCAGCACCTGCGAAGACTGGGCGGGGCCGCCCCCGGTCATGCCGACCACCAGGTCGAAGACCTTGATGGAGTGCACGATCGTCAGGACGAGGACGACGACGACGGTGGGCCGGAGGGCAGGGAAGGTTACGTGGCGAAAGACCTTCCAGTTGTTCGCCCCGTCCAGCTTGGCCGATTCGACCAGATCCTTGGACACGCTTTGGAGGCCGGCAAGGAACAGGACCATGTTCAGGCCGGCGATCTGCCAAACGAAGGCAGCAAAGATGGCGTAGATGGCGACTTTGGGATCACTGAGGAAGGTGACTCCCGAGCCGTCGCCGATGTTCCAGGCCTTGGCGAGCTCGGAGAACACGCCGTAGTTCGGGTTGTACATCCAGCGCCACATGTTGGCGATGGCGATGGGGGCCAGGACGCCGGGAATGTAGAACACGGATCGGAAGAGGTTTCGTCCGAAGATGGGCCGGTTCAGGGCCAGGGCCATCACCAGCCCGAGCGTGGTGGGGATTACCAGGGAGAGCAGGACCCAGACAATGGTGTTCTGCATTGCCGTCCAGAACACCGGGTCCTGGGTGAAGAGACGTACATAGTTCTGGAACCCGACGAACACTTGCGGGTCGGTGTTGAAGCCCGACCATTCGTACAGGCTCAATCGCACGGCGCTGACCATCGGGCCGATAACAAAGACTACGTATGCGGCCAGGGCAGGGGCGAGGAACGGCAGCGCCGCGACGAAACCACCTTTGCCAAGGCGCTTCAGGAAGGGTTTTTTCGGAAGATTCCGCGGCGCGGGCACCTGCGTCTGGTGGGGCGCGGCTATGAGCTTGGACAAGAGGTCGCCTTTGATCTTTGGATCGGTTAAGGGGCTAAGGGTGGGACTGCGCGCGGGGCGCACGGCCCCACCCTTAGCGGAGGAGCTACTTGCTCGAATCCAGGAACTTCTGGAACTCAGCCCCGGCCTTGGCCGGGTCCAGGCCGCCCGTGGCAACCAGGTTCTGAATGCGCCAGTACTCAGTGGTCTGGGACTGGCTGAGGTTCTGGTCATTGTTCATGTACAGGCCCTTGGCATCTTCGAAGATTCCCTCCCAGGACTTGCTGAGTTCATCCGTGGCGGTGGGCTTCACTTCCTTGTTCACCGACTGGGTCGAGAACTTGCCCAGAGTCTCCTTCTGCACCGGAGTGGACATCATGAAGTCCAGGAATTTGGCGGCCGCAGCTGCGTCCTTGCTGTCCTTGGTGATGTACATGGCCTGCTCGAAGCCGTACATGCGGCCCGTTCCTGTTGGCAGCGGGAACACGCCCATGTCGTCGGGCTTGGCAGCGTTGTCCTGGATCTGGGCGTTGAACCAGTCTCCTTCAAGAGCCATGGCGGCCTTGCCGTTGAAGAACAGGGACGAGGATTCGTCGTTGTTGATGCCGATGAATCCGGGGTTGAAGTAGTCCTTGGACCACTTTTGCAGGTTGGTGAAGGACTCGGTCACGCACTCCTCCTGGCCCCAGTTGGCCTGCTTGGTGACCAGCTTGTCGAAGATTTCCGAGCCGCAGTACCCTTCGAGGAACGTGTCGAGCAGGCGCATAACGTGCCAGTTCACCGTGCCCCCGAATTCGATGGGGGTGATGCCGGCGTCCTTGAGCTTGGCGGCCACGGCGTTCAGCTCATCGAGGGTCTTAGGCAGTTCGGTGATGCCGGCCTGCTGAAACAAAGCCTTGTTGTAGTAGAGCGCTTCGCCGTTGAGCTTCCACGGCACACCGTGGTAACCGCCGTACTGCGTAACAGGGGCCAAGGCCGCCTCGGTGAACCTCTCGGGCCATTTGTACTCGGTGTACTGGGCGGTCAGGTCGGCGCTGGCGCCGTTCTTGACCAACTCACCGCCAAGACCCGGCCCCGCCCAGTAGTCATAGATATCGGGAGCAGCTGCGGTGCCGATGGACGTACGCAGGGCATCCTTGTGGGCATCGACTGCCCGGTTGGTCTTCTTGATCTTGATGTCGGGGTTGGCGGCCTCGAAGTCCTTGATGATCTTCTCCTGTGCCTCCGATGCAGATGGGGAGGCGGGATTGATAACCCACCAGTCCAGCTGGGTTTTGCCTGAAGTATCGGATCCTGCTCCGGCAGAGCAGCCGGCCAGTACGGCAATGGCCGTTAGAGCAACAGCGCCTTTGGCAAGCAAACGCATCGTCGCGTCCTTTCGTAGGTTTACGTTGGGGGTGCCTTCGTCACTGAATAGTCGGCCGCCCCCTCGAAAAGTTGCGGGTGTGACCTGGCCCATAACCGAGTATGTAGGTTTACGATAACCTATGTCAACCGGTTGACCAATTCATCTCTCGAACTCGTGCTTGCCGGGCACCAGCCCCAAGCCGCTGCCCTGTGCTAGTAAACAGGAAATGGATTTTGGCCCGTTCCCAACGCCGGGGCACGTGCGTAGGTTATCGTAAACTTATTCTGCGGGCAGCCCCAATGTGAGGCCTCCGCAGTGGCCTCGTGGACGGCAATACGTGCCGGTCCGGGAGGGGAGGCGATGAGGGTGGAAACGTGACGAAGGTAAGAACGTCAATGCGGCCAAGCATGGCTGACGTCGGAAGGCTGGCCAATGTGTCGACACAGACAGTGTCGCGCTATTTCACCGGGGTCGGTTATGTCCGGACTGAAACGCGGGAGCGGATTGCTGCTGCGATTGAAGAACTCGGGTATGTGCCCAACCAGTCCGCGCGCACTCTTCGCACGAGCAGGACAAACTCAGTTGGAGTCCTAACCATGGGCGCGTTCAACTACGGAAGCGCCGGCGTCCTTACCGGCTTGGGCCTTGCTGCCCGCGAGGCAGACGTCACGCTCACTATTGCTGCGCTGGACCTGGATTTTGAGGCCAAGGGCTGGGAGATCGAGGCGAGGCGGGCGCTGCTGCACTTCAAGTCCGTACAGGTCGACGGGATCGTTCTCTCCACCCCACTGCCGGACGTGGACAAGTTGACTGCCGACTGGGACCAATCCACTCCCCTGATCACGGTCTCCGAACTGCCATGGACGGACGAAGGCTCCGCCGGCACCCATTCCCATGCGGCCGGCCTTGAAGCAACACAGCACCTCATCGGGCTGGGGCACCGGGACATCGTGCATGTTGCCGGCCCGTCGACCCGAAATGAGGCGCGGGAGCGGGAGCGGGGCTACCGCGACGCTATGCTGGGCGCCGGGCTTGTACCGCAGGTGCTTCATGTGGCGGATGACTGGTCATCGGTGTCAGGATTCCGTGCCGGCGAACTGGCGGATCCGGCAAGATTCACAGGTGTCTTTGCAGCCAACGACGAGATCGCACTTGGCTTCATGAGCGCCCTGGAAAGACGCGGTAAGCGGGCACCTGAGGATTTCTCGATTGTCGGAGTTGATGACATGCCCGCAGCCGCCTACTTCTCACCCCCGCTGACCACCATGCGGCTTGACTTCAGGGCTCTTGGCCTCGCAACGTTCAAAATGCTTCATCACCAGATCCTCACGGGAGAACGGGCCCAGCATCACGTCGTGGAACCTGAACTGGTCGTGCGTGCATCAACCTCGGTAGCCCGCAACCCCTGACCTACCTGCGCCCCGGCGAGGCCGCAAGCCCGGCCCCTGCGGCACCTGCCGACCCTGGGAGCTACTGCGATGCATCAAATCCGAGGAGCAGGCGCCGGGAGGCGGTCTCCATGTGGGAGCGCATGGTGGCTGTGACCGCGGCGGAGTCCCGCGCCTTCAAGGCAGTGTGAATTTCTGCATGTTCCTTGAGGGCAGCGGCCGCGTGGCCCTCGTCAGTGAGGGCACGGTCCACCCAGATCCGCAACAGGGAACGGATGCTCTGCAGCAGTTCCTGCAGCACTTGGTTTCCCGAGCTCTCGGCGATTTCCCGGTGGAAGGCCGCGTCAGCCTCCACGAAGGCAGCAAGGTCATCAAGGGTGGCCGCCATAATGTCCAAGTGGCCCTGCATCCTGTCGAGAGCTTCGTCCGTGATCCGCTCGGCGGCCAGCTGGGCCGCCTGGACTTCAAGGCCGCCACGCAGTTCCACAAGCTCACGGGTCCGGGGCGCGCCGAGCATCATGCCCCAACTGAGCGTACGCGGCAGCAGCTCCGAGACCCCGTCGCGAAGATACGTTCCGGATCCGGGCCGGACCACAACAATACCTAGGATCTCCAAGGCCGCCAGGGCCTCCCGAACGGCTGACCTCCCAACGCCAAGCGTCGCTGCCAGCTGACGTTCCGCAGGCAGCCTTGTACCTGGTGCGATGTCCCCGCTGGTGAAATATGCGAGGAGCCGCTCGGCCACTTCAGAGACAACGGATCCTTGCTCCATGGGTGCAAGGGCTGCGGTCATCTGATGTATCGCAGAGGAGTCTGTTGTCATCTTCACAGGGTAGCAACCGGATGACCGTCTGATGGCTCGGCCAGCCAGATATCAACCGGTTGACCAATTTTGATTTGGCTCGTATGGTTGAACTCGCATGCTTTAGCCGCCGGCCCGGTTCGCTGACCCTTTCCGGCATGAGACAGACCCGGAGCTTCCAGAGAGGGACGCTCCGGGGGCATCACTATCTAGGAGTCAACGTGGACACCATCCAATCGGTGGTCGAAAAATCAGCAATCAGGAAAGTGGCGATCCGGCTTGTCCCGTTCGTCGCCCTGATGTTCTTCATCAACTACCTGGACCGCACCGCCATCTCGTTCGCCGGCCCCAACGGCATGAACACGGACCTAGCGCTCTCCGCCGCACAGTTCGGCTTCGCGTCAGGCGTGTTCTTCATCGGCTACATCCTGCTGGAGGTCCCCAGCAACCTGGCCCTGCACAAGTTCGGCGCCCGCCGCTGGCTCGCCCGCATCATGGTCAGCTGGGGCATCGTGTCCCTGCTGTTCACCTGGGTGGGCAACGTGGAGCAGCTCTACATCCTGCGCTTCATTTTGGGTGTGGCCGAGGCTGGCTTCTTCCCGGGCGCCATCCTCTTCCTCAGCCTCTGGGTCCCATCCCGGCACCGCAGCAAGATCCTCGCCCTCTTCTACCTGGCCCAGCCTCTGACCACCGTGATCGGTGCACCGCTGGCCGGCCTCCTCATCCAGCAGCACGGCCTCTTCGGCCTTGAAGGCTGGCGCGTCATGTTCTTCGGCGTTGCCCTCCCCGCCATCATCGTCGGCGTCATCGCCTGGTTCTACCTGGCCGACTCCCCCGCGACTGCCACCTGGCTGACGCAGGAGGAGAAGACCTGGCTGACCGGCGCCTTGGAAAAGGAAAAGCAGGAAACCGCCGCCAGCAACAAGCACGTCAGCGTCCGCACCGTCTTCGGCAACGGCCGCGTCTGGATGCTCTCGCTCATCTACTTCGGCTTCATCTACGGCCTGTACGCACTCGGCTTCTTCCTGCCCACCATCATCGCCGGCTTCGAAGGCATCTACGGCACCAAGTTCGACGTGTTCCAGAAGGGCCTGATCACGGCAATCCCATACCTGCCCGCGGTTTTCGCCCTGTACTTCTGGTCCAAGGATGCCACCAAGCGCGGCGTCAGGACCTGGCACATCGCGCTTCCCGCCCTGACCGGCGCGATCAGCATCCCGCTGGCCCTGTTCGCCGGCTCCCCGGCAGCCACCATCGCCGTCATCACCATCACCGCCATGTCCATCTTCGCGGCGCTGCCCAACTTCTGGACGGTGCCCACGCAGTTCCTCACCGGCGCCGCGGCAGCAGCGGGCATCGCTCTCATCAACACGGTGGGCAACCTGGCAGGCTTCAGCGCCGGCTACATCACCGGCTGGCTCAAGGACCTGACGGGCAGCTATACGGTTCCCATGTTCGTCGTCGGCGGCTTCATGTTCCTCTCCTGCATCCTCATGGTGACCCTCAGCAGCGCCGGCAAGGTCAGCGAAGGCGGCCAAACCGAGGCGCTGGACCCGGCCGGAGCCGGACAGCACGCAGAGCCGTAAATACCGCGCGACACAAAACCCGGTGGCGTCCCCCTCACCCGGGGGCGCCACCGCCCCAAACTGCACCACCGAACGATCTCCCACCACGTCAGTCCCAGGAGCTTTCCCATGACCCGCCTGTTCAACGAACCCGCAGCCTTCGCTGACGAAATGATCGATGGCTTCGTCGCCTCCCACGGCCGCTGGGTCAAGCGCGTCTCCGGCGGCGTGGTCCGCAACACCAAGAGCACCCCGGACACGGTGGCCCTGGTGATCGGCGGCGGCTCAGGCCACTACCCTGCCTTCGCAGGGCTGGTGGGACAGGGCCTCGCGCACGGCGCCGCGATGGGCAACCTCTTCGCCTCCCCGTCCGCGCAACAGGTCTACAACGTGGCCAAGGCAGCGGACAACGGCGCAGGCGTGCTGCTGGGCTACGGCAACTACGCCGGCGACGTCCTGCACTTCACACAGGCCCAGGAACGCCTCCGCCGGGAAGGTATCGACTGCCGGAGCATCGCCGTGACCGACGACGTCTCCTCGGCCCCGCTGGCCGAACGCGCCAAGCGCCGCGGCATCGCCGGCGACCTGACCGTCTTCAAGGTGGCCGCCGCAGCCGCAGAGGCCGGCTACTCCATGGACGCCGTGGTGGACATCGCCGAGCGCGCCAACGACCGCACCCGCTCCTTCGGCGTCGCCTTCAGCGGCTGCACCCTGCCGGGCGCGGACCACCCGCTGTTCTCTGTCACGGAGGGCCGCATGGCCGTGGGCATGGGCATCCATGGCGAGCCTGGCATCGGCGAGACAGACATTCCGACGGCGGATGGACTCGCCGAGCTGCTGGTGTCCAGGCTGCTCACCGAGATCCCCGACGGCGTCACCCTTGCCGGGGACAAAACGGGATCCCGCGTGGTTCCCATCCTCAACGGCCTGGGCAGCGTGAAATACGAAGAGCTCTTTGTGGTCTACCGCCGGGTTGCCCAACTCTTGGCCGAGACCGGGCTGGAAGCGGTGGACCCACAGGTGGGCGAACTCGTTACCAGCTTCGACATGGCCGGAACCTCCCTTAGCCTGTTCTGGCTCGACGACGAACTCGAAACCCTGTGGAACGCCCCCGCCGATGCTCCCGCTTTCCGCCGCGGCGCCGTCACCGCCGATGCCCTGGAGGCAAGGGACGCGGTTGAAGAGGCCGACGTCGAACTTTCCATCCCCGGTGCCACAGCGGACTCCCGGGCAGCCGCCGCGCGGGTCCTCGCCGCGCTGGATGCTGCGAAGACCGTGGTGGACGCCAACGCCCACGAGCTGGGCCGGATCGACGCCATCGCCGGCGACGGCGACCACGGCATTGGCATGGAACGCGGCGTCCGCGCCGCAGTCGAAGCCGCAACGGACGCCGTCGGACGCGGGGCTGGGGCAGCCACCACCCTGTACTTCGCCGGTGACGCCTGGGCCGACAAAGCAGGCGGCACCTCCGGCGCGCTCTGGGGAATGGCCCTGCGCGCCGTCGCCGACGCCGTGGGTGACATCAAAGCGCCCGACGGCGATGCTGTCGCCGCCGGGGTCGCAGGGGCAGCTGCGGCAATCATGGAGTTCGGCAAGGCCAAGCCCGGCGACAAAACCCTGGTGGACGTCCTGGTCCCGTTCCGCGACGCCCTCACCTCAGAGGTGGTCGCCGGGAAGAGCCTCACCGAAGCCTGGGGCACCGCAGCCGCCACCGCCCAGGAAGCCGCCGACGCCACAGCCAACTTGCTTCCCCTGATGGGCCGGGCACGTCCGCACGCCGAGAAGAGCCTGGGCACCCCGGACGCCGGCGCCGTCTCCATGGCACTGATCATCCGGGCAATCCACAACACTTTTGCCGAGAACACCCCAACTAAGGAGAAAGCATGAGCGCCAGACTGCGCCTGGTCATTGGAGCCGACGACGCCGGTTTCGAGTATAAGGAAGCCCTAAAAGCTGACCTGGAAGCCTCCGAACTGGTGGGATCCGTGACCGACGTCGGTGTGGACGCCGCCAGCCACACCCCCTACCCGTCCGTGGCTATCGCCGCCGCCGAGCTCATCGCCGCCGGCAAGGCAGACCGCGCACTGCTCGTCTGCGGCACTGGCCTGGGCGTGGCCATCGCAGCTAACAAGGTCCCCGGAGTCCGCGCCGTCACCGCGCACGACAGCTTCTCGGTAGAACGCTCCATCCTCTCCAACAACGCCCAGGTCCTCACCTTCGGCCAGCGCGTGGTCGGCCTGGAACTCGCCCGTCGCCTCGCCAAGGAATGGCTCACCTACACCTTCGACGAAAGCTCCGCGTCTGCAGAGAAAGTCACGCTGATTAAGGACTACGAAGGTGTCACTTCCTGCTAACAACCCGAAGGCCATCATCGGCGTCAGCCTGAAGATGTACTTCGGCTACCAGCGCTCGGTGGACTACTGCCGCGACGTGGCGGCGATCGCCCTCGCACACCCGGCAGTCCGGAGCGGCGGCGTTGAACTCTTCGTACTGCCCACCCTTCCGGTTCTTCCCGAGGCCGCCCGCATCCTGGGCCCCGCGGGAGCCGCCACCGGCGCGCAGGATATCTTCTGGGAGGACGAAGGCGCCTTCACCGGCGAGGTCGGCGGCAAAACCGTGGCGGAACTCGGCGGCCGCTACGCCGAAGTGGGCCACGCCGAACGGCGCCGCATCTTCGGCGAGGACGACAGGATCATTGGCCTGAAGACCGCCGCCGCCTACCGCAACGGCCTCACCCCGGTCCTGTGTGCCGGTGAGCTGCATCAGGGATCCGTGGAAGAGGCAATCACACGCTGCTCCGCGGAGATTGACGCCGCGATCAACCGGGCCCGGACCCTCGGACCGGCCGGCCGGACCATCGTGGCCTACGAGCCGCAGTGGGCCATCGGCGCCCCGGAACCCGCGACGCCGGAGTACATCAGCGCCGTCATCACCGGACTGGACGCCCACCTGCGCGCACTGCCCGGCCAGGAGAACAGCCGCGTGATCTACGGCGGCAGCGCCGGCCCGGGCCTGATCACCAAACTCGACTCCGCCGTCGCCGGCCTCTTCCTGGGCCGCTTCGCCCACGATCCCAAGGCGCTGAAGACCATCCTGGACGAGACCGCCGCACGGCTAGCCGCAGCGGAGGTGACAGTATGACGTCACGCAGTGGGCAGGGTTCAAGGATTGGCCTGAGCAGCTACGCATTCTTCTGGCAGCTCTCGGACAAGGTCTCGGAGCCGCTAAGCATCCACGACGCGCTGGAGCGCACAGCGGACCTGGGCGTGGACCTCTTCCAGGTCTGCGACTACGCCCCGCTGGAAGCCATGACGGACTCCGAACTGGAAGCAGTCCGGGCCACAGCGGACCGGTTGGGCATCTCCCTGGAGCTCGGCACCAAGGGCATCCGCCCGGAGCACCTGCGGAAGTTCCTGCACATCGCCGGGATACTGGGTTCTCCCCTGCTGCGGACCATGTTCAACACCCCGGGCCACACCCCAACGAACGAGGAGGCGGTGGGAATCTTCAAGGAGGTCATGCCCGCGTTCGAGGCCGCAGGGGTGAAGATCGCGGTGGAGACCTACGAGCAGGTTCCCACCTCCCGGATCCTGGACGTGATCCGGGGCGTGGACAGCCCGTACCTGGGCATCTGCAGCGATCCCGCCAACACCGTCGCGGCGCTGGAAATCCCGCGCGAGGTGATTGACGCCGTCGCGCCCCATGTCCTGAACATGCACATCAAGGATTTCGCGTTCAGCCGCAAGGACGGCTGGGTCGGCTTTACCTATGCCGGGGCCCCGCTCGGCGAAGGCCTGCTCGACTACGACTACATGGTCAGCACCATCAAGCCCCACCAAAAAAACATCAACCAGATCGTCGAACACTGGCTGCCCTGGCAGGACTCCGAGGCCGAAACCATCCGCCTCGAAAACCAGTGGACCCGGCACAGCATCGAATTCCTAAGGAGCAAATGAAATGTCAGCAGAAAAATTGACCGTCGCCGTCATCGGAGCCGGAGGCAAGATGGGAATGCGCGTTTCGCGGAACCTCCAGAAGAGCGCCCACACCGTGTTCTACAGCGAGAACTCCCCCGCCGGGCAGGAACGCATCAAGGCCGAAGGGCGCGACATCAGCACCACTGACGACGCCGTCAAGGGGGCCGACGTGGTCATCCTCGCCGTCCCGGACACCGTCCTGGGCATCGTCTCCGAAGGCGTCGTCCCGCAGATGAAGGCAGGCGCGATCCTGCTCACCCTTGACCCCGCCGCCGCCTACGCCGGCCTGCTGGCAAAGCGCGACGACGTCGTCCAGGCGGTTGCGCACCCCTGCCACCCGTCCGTGTTCCTGGAGCGCACCACCAAGGAAGAGTGGGCCGACACCTTCGGCGGCGAAGGCGCCCCGCAGAACGTGGTTGCCGCGATCGACGACGACGCCTCCGAGGAGGCCAAAGCAGCTGCCGAGGCAACCATCCGCGTCATCTACGCCCCCGTCATCGACGTCCACTGGGTCACCGTCAAGCAGCTCGCCATCCTGGAACCAACCCTGGTGGAAACCGTGGCCTGCATGATCGGCACCCTGCTGAACGAGGCACTGCACGAGACCGTACACACCGCCGGGGTGCCCGAGGAAGCCGCCAAGGCCATGCTGTTCGGCCACGTCCAGATCGCCTTGACCAACGCCCTCCGCGGCTCCAACCCGTTCTCCGAGGCCTGCGAAATCGCCATCCAATACGGCAAGGACACCATCATCAAGGACGACTGGAAGAAGATCTTCGACGACTCCGAACTCGACAGCGTCATCGCCAAGATGCTCAAGCTGGACGCCGTCAAAGGCTAACCCGCGGAGGAGGCAACTCAGCGCTGCCCCCTCCCTCCAGGAATCCAGGCGATGAATACACCTGTAACATCCGGCGGTGCGGCCCTCGAGAACTACAAAGCCTGGCAACCAGCCGAGGATTGGACCCTGCTCGAGGGCTGCGACGTCGAGGTACACCACCGCAAGGGACTGCTGGACCAAGGACGGGGCGACGCTAACTGCTGACGGAAACATCCTCAGGCTTCTGCGCCATCTGTTGGCAATAAGCAAAAGCGCAGCAAGCGGGCGGCCCGGACGCGATCCCGCACAAGCGCACGGACCGTTCAACCCTGGCGCAGCGCCGCTGCCGTGGCGTAACGGCTGATGCTTCCGGTGGCACCGATTACCAGAGCGGTGGAGGGCCGGTGGTTCATTGTTTCTCTTTGACTGGGGCCGCTGTGGTTTCGCGCTGGGTGGCGGCCCAGCTGGCCAGGACTTTGAGGGCGTCCTCGGAAGGGGTGGCCGGCTCTGCGGTGTACACGTTGATGCGCAGGCCCGGGTCCGCGGGGAGTTCCAGGGCCTCAAAGCTTAGGTCCAGGTCCCCCACGATCGGGTGATGCAGGCGTTTGCGGCCGGTGCGGTGGTACTTCACGTCGTGCCGGGCCCAGCGGGTGCGGAACTCCTCGCTGCGGGTCGAGAGCTCGCCGATCAGGTCCGACAGGTCCTTGTCGTACGGGTTTTTCCCTGCTGTGGACCGCAGCACGGCAACAATATCGTCCGCGGCGCGTTCCCAGTCGGCGAAGAACTCCCGCGCTTTCGGATTCAGGAAGGTGAACCGTGCGCTATTGGGCGGGGTGCCGCCGTCGGTCATCATCTCCAGGTACAGCGCCCGGCCGAGCTCGTTCGAGGACAGGATGTCGCCGCGGTCGTTGCGGACCCAGGCCGGAGCTGTGGTAATCGCATCAATGACGCGCTGCACGCTGGGCCGCACCGTATGCGGGCTCCGCTTGCGGCGCACCCGCGGCGCAGACATGGACGCGCGGGCCAGATCAAAAAGGTGAGCGGTCTCAGCGTCGTCCAGCTGCAGAGCGCGGGCAAGCGCCTCCAGGACGCTGTCCGACGCGCCGGAAAGGTTCCCCCGCTCCAGGCGGATGTAATAGTCGATGCTCATTCCCGCGAGCATCGCGACTTCCTCGCGGCGCAGGCCCTTGACCCGCCGATTGCCGCCATAGACGGGCAGCCCGGCTTCATCGGGCGTTAGCCGGGCCCGGCGGGAGGTCAGGAACTTCCGCACGTCGTCGTTGTGTGTCATGGCATCCACGCTACGCCGCCGCCCCCGGGGCGAGGGAGGCACTGGCGTTACCCTGAAAAGCCGTGACTCCCGGGGGCCAGGAGATCACGGTTGAGTGGAAATCATGAAACCTGCATCCGCACCCACCGCCCTCCCGGCGGCGCCTGCCCGCCCGGCGGCGATCCTGGCGATCATCCTGGCCAGCTACTTCATGATTCTGCTGGACAACTCGGTGATCTTCACTGCCCTGCCGAATCTGCAAGAAGACGTGCGGCTCACCACTGTTGAGCTCACGTGGGTCCAGGACGCCTACGTCCTGGTCTTCGGCGGCCTGCTGCTTCTCGGCGCCCGGGCCGGTGACCTGCTGGGCCGGCGGCGGGTGTTCGTGTTCGGACTGGTGGTGTTCTCGATCGCGTCGCTGCTGATCGGCCTGGCCCCATCGGCAGGGTGGGCCATTGCCGGCCGGGCCGTGCAAGGCGTCGGGGCTGCCATCGTGGCGCCCGCGTCCCTGTCCCTGCTGACGGCCAGCTTCCCCGAAGGCCGTGAACGGACCCGGGCCGTGGCGCTGTATGGCGCCACGGCAGGGATCGGCGCCAGCCTGGGACTGGTGATCGGGGGCGCCCTGGCCCACTGGATCTCCTGGCGCGCCGGGTTCTTCGTCAACGTCCCCATCGGGGCTGCCATGATCGTCCTGGCCCCCAGGTTCCTCCGCGAAACCGGCCGCGCCACCGGTCGCTTCGACATCGCCGGAGCACTCACCGCCACCCTCGGCGCCGGGGCCCTGGTGTTCGGCATCATCAACGCCGCCGAAGCAGGCTGGGACTCGCCGCTGACCCTCTCAACCGTCAGTGTCGGCGTCGTACTCCTCATCGCCTTCGTCCTGATCGAACGCAAGGCCGCCCAGCCCATCATGCCGCTGTGGCTCTTCGCCAGCCGCCGCCGCACCGGCGCCTACCTGGCCCGCTTCCTCTACCTGGGCGCGATGATCGGATTCTTCTTCTTCACCACCCAGTTCATGCAGGAAGTCCTCGGCCTCGACCCGCTCCAGGCCGGCATCGGATTCCTACCCATGACCGCCGTCAACTTCGCCGTCGCCATGGCCAACCCACGCATCACCCGCCGGATGCCCGGCTCCATCCCGCTCCTGGCCGGGATCCTCCTCACCCTCGCCGGAATGGCCTGGCTCAGCCGCGCCGGCATCGACTCCTCCTACCTTCCCGGCGTCGCCGTGCCCATGGTCCTCATCGGCACAGGGCAGGGCCTGGCATTCGCGCCCCTGACATCCTTCGGCATCACAGGCGCACCCGCCGCCGACGCCGGCGCCGCCTCCGGACTGCTGAACACCTTCCACCAGATCGGCACCTGCCTGGGACTCGCCGTCGCGGTCGCCGCCGCCGCAACCGCCCCCACCGCCCCATCCGGACTCGCCGCCGCACATCTGGCCGCCCATGTCAGCGCCGCCCTCACCGCCGGCAGCGTCCTCCTCCTCCTGGCCCTGGCCGTCACCGCGGCCCTCATCCTGCCCGCCGACCTCGCCGCACGCCGGACGGAGAAACGGCCGACGGCGGCACGCACCACACAGCCCCAGCCCGCCCGGTGAGTACTCACCCGAAAAGGGGTACTGGCTGCCCCTCCCACAAACCCGTCCACCCCAATACCGTGAAAGGCATGGTTATGGAACTCACGCTCAACAACGGAATCACAATGCCGGCGCTCGGCCTGGGCGTCTTCCAGAGTCCCCCGGAAGAGACGACGGCGGCCGTCCAGACCGCGCTCGAGGTGGGCTACCGGCACATCGACACCGCCGCCGCCTACGGCAATGAGCGGGAGGTTGGCGAGGGCATCCGCCGTTCAGCCCTGGACCGGGCCGACGTGTTCATCGAGTCCAAGGTCTGGGTGAGCGACTACGGCTACGACCAGGCGCTGCACGCCTGGGACAAGGCCGCCGGCAAGCTGGGCGTGGAGCAGCTGGACCTGTTCATCCTGCACCAGCCCGCCCCGGACCGGTTCGAGAAGACCATCGCCGCGTATAAGGCGCTGGAAACCCTGCTCAAGGACGGGCGCGTGCGGGCCATCGGCGTCAGCAACTTTCTGCCGCACCATCTCGCGCAGCTGCTCGACGCAACGGATTTGGTTCCCGCCGTCAACCAGATCGAACTGCACCCCTACTTCGCCCAGCGGAAGGTCCAGGCGGCGGACGCGGAACATGGCATCCTGACCCAGGCGTGGTCGCCGATCGGCGGCATCACCTTCTACCCCGGCTGGGGCGAAAACCGGAAGAACGTCATGCGGGACCCGGCGATTGCCGCCGTCGCGCAGGCCCAAGGCAAGACCCCCGCCCAGGTGATGCTCCGCTGGCACCTGCAGCAGGGCCGCTCCGCCATCCCCAAGTCCACCAACCCGGCCCGCATCGCCGAGAACTTTGACGTGTTCGACTTCGAGCTTTCCGCGGCCGAGCTCGAAGCCATCGACGCGCTGGACACCGGCATCCGCAGCGGTCCGGACCCGGAGGTGGCCCGCCCGGAGCGGTTCGCCATGGTCATTCCCGAAGCCTAAAACCGCCAGAGAGAAGGAACCATCATGGAATACCGCCCGCTTGGCCGCACCGGCGTGCAGGTCAGCCCCCTCTGCCTTGGCGCAATGATGTTCGGCCCGTGGGGCAACCACGACCGCGCCGATTCCACCCGCATCATCCACCGCGCCCTGGACGCCGGCATTAACTTCGTCGACACCGCCGATGTTTACTCGGGCGGCGTATCGGAAGAGATTGTTGGCGAGGCGCTGGCCGGACGCCGCGACGACGTCTTCCTTGCAACCAAGTTCTTCATGCCCATGGATGAGAACGACCCCAACCGGCGCGGCGGCTCCCGCCGCTGGATCATGCGGGCCGTAGAGGACTCGCTTCGCCGGCTGAACACCGACTACATCGACCTCTACCAGGTCCACCGGCCCAGCCCCGACACAGACGTGGAGGAAACCCTCGGCGCGCTCACCGACCTGGTCCGCCAGGGCAAGGTCCGCTACATCGGCTCCTCGTCCTACTCCGGCTCCCAAATCGTCGAAGCCCAGTGGGCCTCCCGGGACCTCAACCTGGAACGGTTCGTCACCGAACAGCCGCCCTACTCCATCCTGACCCGCGGCATCGAAGAGGACATCCTCCCCACAGTTCAGCGCCACGGGATGGGCACCCTCACCTACAGCCCGCTGGCCGGCGGCTGGCTCTCCGGCCGCTGGCGGAAAGACTCCGCATCCAGCCCCGCGTCCAGTGCCCGCCCCAGCTCCCGGTTCGACATGACCCAACCCGCCAACCAGCGCAAGCTCGACATCGTCGAAGAACTCGCCCAGGTGGCCCAATGGGCCGGCGCCACGCTCATCGAACTGGCCATCGCGTTCGTGATCAACCACCCCGGCGTCACCTCCGCCATCGTCGGTCCCCGTACCATGGGACAGCTCGAGTCCTACCTGCCCGCGGCAGAGACCACCCTCGCCCCCGAGGTGCTGGACCGCATCGACCAGCTCGTGGCCCCCGGCGTCACCATCAACCCCGACGACAACAGCTACGGCGCCCACGAACTCACCGTACAGGCACGACGACGGAACCTGGCGTGAGCGACGACATCATCCCCGCGGAGGTGCGGGAGCTCCACGACGTCCTATGCGAAGCGATGGTGTCCAGCGATGTAGCACAGCTGGACAGCATCCTCGCCCAGGACTACACGTTGACGCACATGACGGGGTACGTGCAGCCCAAGGCCGAGTGGCTTGAGGCCATTCGAGCCGGCGAGATGCGGTACCACCGGATGGAAACGAGGGAAGCCACCCACGGCGCAGACCCCGCGGCGCCAGAACTGACCGCCCGAACCCTCACCGACGCCACGATCTGGGGCCCCGGAGCCACATGGCGACTGACGCTGCACCCTCGTTTGAACCCCATGGAGACATCTGGGAGATCACACGCACCGTGACATCGACCTGGTAACCGCCGCACCTGAAAGCCTTCTGGGAAAGCCTGACTACCTCGCTCCGGGCCATCCGGCGGGATCTGCGCGGCATCGTGTTGCTCAGCACTTTGCTGGTCGTTGCCGCCGTCGCGCACCTTCTGGGCTCTGTCACGCCCTACTGGAGCGGAAGCGTGAAGTGCTTCTGGAACTTCGCCTCGCCGGCACGGTGGATGACACCGTAGCCGCGAATCCAGACCCGGTTTGATGTACCCATCAACTGTGGGTCCAAACGAAGAAAGGGAAGATCATGACTGACCAACCCAAACAGATCGGCGGCGGCCGAAAGATGTTCGGGACTTTCGCGCCGAAGCTCGCTGAACTCACCGATGACATGCTCTTCGAGGATGTCTGGAACCGGCCCGAACTGAGCGCACGGGACCGCAGCCTCGTCACGGTGGCCGTGCTCACCGCCGGAGGGAACACAGAACAGCTTGGTTCCCATCTTCGCCGCGCCATCGAGAACGGTGTGACACAGGACGAGCTCATTGAAGCCATCACCCATGTCACGCTCTACGCCGGCTGGCCAAGGGGCATGTCAGCAATGGGCACCGCCAAGCAAGTCTTCACCGACCACAAGTAAGGACCATTATGAATATCGAACCCACGGTGCCGACTACCAAGAACCCGCCGGGACAGTTCGCCGGCGACGTATGGCTGGATCCGATCGCGCTCCCAAACGAGCCCGGCCAGACGATGATCGTCGCGACCGTCCGATTCGCTCCCGCAGCGCGGACAGCCTGGCACTCCCATGAGCACGGCCAATATTTGCGCGTGACCCAAGGCGTAGGCCGATTCGGCACCCGCGACGGAAAGATTGTCGACGTGCACGCAGGCCAGACGATCTACACCCCACCCGGCGAGGAGCACTGGCACACCGCCGCCCCCGGCTGCTTCATGGAACACATCGCCATGCTCCAAAACGCCGACGACCCATCCAGGACCACCAGATGGGCCGAGCACATCACAGACGACGAATACAACGGCCATGACCTTTATCTGAACGTCAGGTAAGCAACGCCTACAGGGACGGAACCCAGTGAATAAGCTTTTCGTGCCATCATCTGCGGTGCTGTGGGGCCTGCAGCTGGCCTTTCTCAGTCCCGCCCTGGCTCTGCTCCTTGTCAATCTCTACGGGGCCACCACGGCTGAGGTGGGTTGGGTGCTTGGCGTTTACAACAGCAGCGGTTTTATCGCCTCACTGCTGCTGCCAGCCTACGCCGACAAAAAGGGCGACTACCTGGGCCCGATGCTGGCCTGTGGCGCGCTGACGCTCCTGCTCGCCGTAGTTCTGGGTTTCGCGACCGCACTGCCGGCCGCCATGATTCCTTTTGCCCCCCTTCCGGCACAACCACGACTGCGGGACCCCCGCGCCTAGCTCCAGTTTGGTCGCCGTCGGGACACCTTTTCGCTCAAGCTATGCCTAGGCGCTGCGAACTGTTGAGGGGCGAGATTGAGTTCGTAAGCCAAGGCCTGTCGTGACGGAAGCTTGGTTCACAGCGGATCGCGCCGGCTCTACCTGCCCGTTGCAGGCCCCGTACCAATCGGAAGTACAGCGACTCCGGACCGTAGCGCTTCACCTGAAGGCGCACTGTACAAAGTGACGCTGCCTCCGGCGCCTTCCGAGTGAAGGCGCCGGAGGCAGCAGTGCCTAAGGCAGCGGCTCCCGTCGGGCGGCGGGGGCGGGCCGCCTTACAGGCGAAGGTCAGTCGCGACGGCCGCGGCCTTCCGTGGCGTCGTCGGCCCGGCCTGGAACGGCGTCTTCTCCATGCGCCAGCTCGTCGGGAAGTCCGTCCGCGATTCCGTCGTGGCGGACGGCATGGCTGTCGTCGGTGTTGGACGGAAAGTTGTAGGAGGCGCCGGAGGCGTGGTGGGTTTCGGGCCAGCGGGAGGTGATGACCTTCCCGCGGGTGTAAAAGGACACGCCTTCAGGGCCGTAGATGTGCTTGTCGCCGAAGAGTGATGCCTTCCAGCCGCCGAAGGAGTAGTAGGCCACCGGTACCGGCAGGGGCACGTTGATGCCGATCATCCCCACATCCACGGAGCGCTGGAACTTCCGGGCCGCGGCGCCGGAGGAGGTGAAGATTGCCGTGCCGTTGCCGTAAGGGTTGGAGTTGATGAGCTTGATGCCCTCCTCCAGGTCTTGCACACGGACGACGACGAGGACGGGTCCGAAGATTTCCTCGGTATAGGCGCTCATCTCGGACTTCACATGGTCGATGACTGTAGGGCCCACCCAGAAGCCGTCCTCGTGGCCGGGGACCACCAGGTCCCGGCCATCCACCACCATGGCGGCTCCCGCAGCTTCTGCTTCAGTGATGGTCTTTACGATGAAGTTCTTGGAGTCCGCGCTGATGACCGGGCCCATGTCGGCGTCCGGTTCGGTGCCGTTCTTGACCTTCACGGCGACGGCGCGCTCTTCGACCTTCTTGACCAGCAGGTCGGCGGCGTCACCGACGGCGACCGCGACCGAGATGGCCATGCAACGCTGGCCTGCGGAGCCGAAGGCAGCGGCGGCCAGGTGGTCAGCAGCGTTGTCGAGGTCGGCGTCGGGCAGGACGATGGCGTGGTTCTTCGCTCCGCCCAGGGCCTGGACCCGCTTGCCGTGCGCGGTTGCAACTTCATTGATGTGCTTGGCCACGGGGGTTGAGCCCACGAAGGAGATGCCGTCCACGTCCGGGTGGGTGAGGAGGCCGGAGACCACTTCGCGGTCGCCGTGCAGGACCTGGAATACGCCGTCGGGCAGTCCGGCCTGCTTGAAGAGGTCCGCCAGCAACATGGCTGCGGACGGGACCCGGTGGGAAGGCTTGAGGATGAAGGCGTTGCCGGTGGCGATAGCCATCGGGGCCATCCACAGCGGCACCATCACGGGGAAGTTGAACGGGGTGATGCCGGCGACGACCCCGATCGGCTCGCGGAAGGAGAACACGTCAATGCCGGTGGAGACCTGGTCTGAGTACTCGCCCTTGAGCAGTTGCGGGATGCCGCACGCAAACTCAATGACTTCCAGGCCGCGGCCGATCTCGCCCTTTGCGTCCGACAGGACCTTGCCGTGCTCGGCGGTGATAAGCGCCGCGAGCTCGTCCACGTGGGACGCCACGAGTTCACGGAACTTGAAGAGGACGGCGGTGCGCTTGGCCAGGGAGATGTCGCCCCAGGTGATGGCGGCGGCTTTGGCTGCGGCGACGGTCGCGTCGAGGTCCGCCCTGGTGGCCAGCCGCAGCTCTGCGGTGACGGCGCCGGTGGCCGGGTTGTAGACGGGCTTGGTATCGGTTCCGGATCCTGCAGCCTCGGAGCCGCTGATGAAGTGGTTGATAACGGTCATTGTTATTGCTCCTGTAGTAAGTGGTGTTCCACGGCGTGCACCGGTTCGACGGTGCGTGGGAGTCCTGCGGCGAGGGATTCATGAAGGGCGAGGCGGACGGCCAGGTTTTGCTCAGTCAGTTCCTGGTGGACAACCTCTTGCCCGGCGCTGCGGGCCCAGACGCTGAACCGTTCAATTTCGAGCCTGAACGGGTCCTCGATGACATCGAAGACCTCGGTGCTGCCGTCCCTAAGCGAAACGGTCACGCGTGCTGCCTCCCCCGGAAGGGGGTCAAAGGCATTGTCGAGCGTGATCTGTCCCTTGGTGCCGATGATCTGGAACGTGTTCACGCGGGGTCCCTCGAAGCCGCAGTCCAGGGTTCCCAAGACGCCGTCGTAATCCAGGATCGCGGCGACAGTGGTCTCAACGGGGTCCGCCGGGCTGGTCCCTTTGGCGTATACGCTGACAGGTGCCCGTCCCATCACCATGTTCATGATGTCGACCGCGTAGCATCCCACATCATTAACGGCACCTCCCTCAAGGCCCGTCTGCAGACGGACCTCGCCCGGCCTGCGGTCCATCACAAAGTGGAAGCGCGCGTGCATCGAGACAATCTGGCCGATGCGGCCGGCGTCGATGAACTCACGGACTTTCTGGTGCTGAGGATGGAAACGGTACATAAACGCTTCCATCAGGCTTACCCCGTTGCGCTGGCAGGCCTCGACGACGCGTGCGTAGTCCTCAAGGCTTCCCACCAATGGCTTTTCGCACAGGATGTCCTTGCCGGCCTCGGCCGCGGCGATGATCCATTCAGCGTGCAGGCCGTTGGGAAACGGAAGGTAGACAGCCTCGATGGCCGGATCGGCCAGCAGTTCTTCATGTGAGGAATAGGCGGCCGGGATGGCGAAGCGGGCGGCGACTTCGGCGGCGCGCCCGTTGGGGCTGCTGATCGCCGAGGCGGTCGCGTTGCGGGCTTTGTGCATGGCCGGCAGGAACCTGTCCTGGGCGATGCGGGCGGTAGTGAGAACGCCCCAGCGCACCGCGCTCACTTGGCTAGCCCGGCTTCCAGGTCGCGGAGGAAGGCCACTGACTGCCGGACATCCCGTACCGGTCCGTCGCCTGCCGGTGCGGACTCCAGGATGGTGTCCTGTTCCATGGTGAACCATCCGCCGTAACCTGCCTCGAGCAGGTGCAGGACGATGCCGGCAATTCCGGCGTCGCCTTGGCCCAGCGGTACGTACATTCCCGCTTTGACGCCGTCGGTGTAGGAGATTTCACCGTTCTGGACCCGTTCGGCGACGGCCTTGCGTACGTCTTTCAGGTGGGTGTGGCCGATGCGGGAGGCGTAGTCGCGGGCGAGCTGCCCTGGGTCGGTGCCGCCGATGAGGAGGTGGCCGGTGTCCAGGCAAAGGTTCGCGCCGGTGTCGTTCAGCACGCGGTTGACGTCCGACGTCGTCTCGATCATGGTGCCCACGTGCGGGTGCACCACTGCCTGGATGCCCTGGTCGGCGGCGGCCTTGACGATGGTATCCAGGTTCCGGCCGAACAGGTGCCAGCCCTCGGCGTCGAGCTCGTGGCGCTGGTCATATCCGGCGACGCCGGTTTCGGCGGCCAGCACCATGACGCTGGCCCCTGCCGCCTGGTAGGCGTCCAGCTCCGCAGAGACCGCCTCGAGCGGGTCCTTGGCGGGATCATGCAGGATGACCGGAAAGAATCCGCCGATGGCCTGGAGGTTGTGCCGCTGCAGAACCTCGGCGCGCGCCGCGGCTTCCTCAGGCAGGAAGCCTGCCGGTCCGAATTCGGTTGCGGTGATGCCCAGCGCGGTCATCTCGGACAGGACGCGGTCTGCCTCCATTTGGTGCCCCCATCCGGGGACTTCGCACACGCCCCAGGAGATGGGGGCGGCGGCGAGGCGGCTGGTGATGGTGTTCAATCTGATCCTCCAAGTACGTTCTGGTCCCAGTCAATGACCGAGCCGGTGACCACTCCGCTCCTGTTGGAGAGGAGAAAGACTACAAATTCGGCAATCTCGTCCACTTGACCGAGCTTGCCCATCGGCACAGAGGCATTGGCCTTTTCCAGCCAGTCATCCCCTGCGCCGTGAAATTTCCGCTGGGTCTCGGCTTCCCCCTCCGTGGCCGTCCAGCCGATGTCCAGGCCGTTGATCCTGATCTTGTCCCAGCGGTGTGCGTGTGCAGCGTTCCGGGTAACACCGGCAAGCCCGGCCTTTGCCGCGACATAAGGGGCCAGGTAGGGCTGGCCGCCGAGCTCGGCGATGGAGATGACGTTCACGATGCTGCCGGGGGCTCCCCGTTCACGGAGGTGCTTGATCGTTTCGGCCATGATGAAGAACGGCGACTTCAGGTTCACCGCGATATGCGCATCGAACAGTTCAGGTGTTGTATCCAGCATGGTTCCGCGGGTTGTCAGGCCGGCAGCGTTGACAGCGCAGTCCAGCCGCCCGAACTCGGAGATGGTTTCCAGGACCGAGTTCCGGGCCTGGTCCACATCTGCGAGGTCGGTTTTGATGAAGCGTGCCTTGACGCCGGACTCCTCCAGTTCGGCCGCGAGCCTTTCGCCCGAGCCGGCGTTGCGGCCGGTGACGGCCACTCCGGCGGCGCCTTCGGCTGCTGCCCGGCGGGCAATGCCGGCGCCCAGGCCCTGGGTGCCGCCGCTGACGAGGACCACCTTGCCTGCGAGAAGCGGGCTGTTCATTTCCTACTCCTTTCCGATGGTGACAACGCGGCCGGACCGGGCGGATTCATCGGCGGCGTTGGCAAGGACGAGGGCCATCACGCCGTCGTCGAAACCGGGACTGCAACTCGTTCCGCCGCGGATGGCCTTGACGAAACTGTCCAGCTCATTGCGGTAGGCCTGGCCGTAGCGTTCCAGGAAGAACGGCAGGTAGGGGTCGGACTCTTCGGTCCCCGCGGCGCTGTACTTGCGTACGGTGGTGGGGGCCATGTTTCCGGCGGTCAGCAGGCCCTCGCTGCCGAAAGCTTCCAGCCGCTGGTCGTGGCCGTAGGCACTGTGGCGGGAATTGATGATGGTGATGAGCTCGCCGCCGCGGCCGCGAAGGTTGATGACCACCGAGTCGAAGTCGCCGGCCTCTTCGATGTAGTCGCAGAACAGGTTGGATCCGGTGGCAGAGACCTCAACGATGTCCGGGACGAAGAACCGTGCCATGTCCAGGTCGTGGATGCTCTGGTCCCGGAAGATCCCGCCGGAGGTCTCGATGTACGCCTTGGGGGCGGGGGCGGGGTCGCGGCTGATGATTGTCAGCTGCTCGAGGCGGCCGATCTCCCCGGCCTCCACTCGGGTGCGGAGGGAGGCGAAGTTGGGGTCGAAGCGGCGGTTGAACCCAAGCATCAGTGGGCTGCTGGTGCCGCGGATTTGGTCCCGGCACACGCGGACCCGGTCAATGTCCAGGTCAATGGGCTTTTCGCAGAGGGCGGCGATGCCGGCGGCTGCTGCCCGGGAGATCAGGTCCACGTGGGTGGGCGTCGGCGAACCGATGATGATGGCGTCCAGGTCAGCGTTTGCGAAAACCTCATCAGCGGTTTCGACGGCGAGGGCCCCGGTGGCGGCGGCGAGGTCCTGCGCACCCTTGATAAACGGGTCAGCGATCCAGGCCAGTTCCAGGTCAGGGTGGTCGGCGATGTTCCGGGCGTGGACCTGGCCGATGCGGCCGGATCCGAAGAGTGCAACCTTGAGTGGTCGGTCACTGGACATGGGTGGGGGTCCTTTCCTGATTCCCGCTGGCGGATGGTTCGCCTGCGGTTGATGGAGCTTGGTTGAGTTTGGTGAGGCTGTTGGTCACGGGGTTGCCACGGCAGCCGGGGAGCGTCCGGCCAGGACGTCGACGGCACCCTTGGCGGCGTCCCGGACTGTGTGGGCCATTCCCTGGCGGGTGAATCCCATGAGGTGGGGCGTCAGGACGACGTTCGCGTGGTCAAAGACGGCGTGGTGGGCCGGCGGTTCGGGGTCAAAGACGTCCAGTCCGAGGCCGCCCAGCTGCCCTGAGAGAAGAGCCTCGTGGGCGGCTTCCAGGTCCACGAGGCCGCCCCTGCTGCAATTGACGAGGATGGCCCCGGCCGGCAGCAGTGCGAGGCGTTCGGCATTGATGAGGTTGTGGTTTTCCGGGGTCAAGGGCACGTGCAGGGTGACGAAATCGCTGCGACGCAGCAGTTCCTCGACAGTTGCACAGCGGATGCCGGCGGGGACGTCTGCGAACGGATCAAAGGCCAGGACCTTGAGGTCAAAGGCCTCGGCGATCCGGGCCACGCGGCGCCCGATGCGCCCGTAGCCGATGATGCCCAGGGTGAAGCCCTCCAGGTCCCCGACGGCCACCTTGGACCGTTCCTCCCAACGGCCGTCCCGCACCAGGGACGACAGTGTCGACAGCTTCTTGACCAAGGCCAGCAAGTGTGAGAACACGCCTTCGGCGACGGAGGCGGTGTTGCTCCCGGGCGTGATGACCACGGGGATACCACGGCGGTTCGCCTCCGCGACATCCACGAGGTCAGTGCCGACGCCGGTCCTGGCGATGACCTTCAGGGCCGGCATGCGGTCCAGGAGTTCGCGGTCCACACGGTAGGCGGCTCGGACAATGGCGGCATCGGCCCGGGCGAGGTCTGCCTCGGTGGGGTTGTGGATGAGTCGCTGGTGCGGAGCCAGCTCCGGTTCCACCAGGCCAGCCTCGACGCTGCCAAGGGCTACGAGTATTTGGGGTGTGCTGAATGTTGCCATCGTCATCCTTGAAGATGTGGGGGTGCACTCCCGGGAGGGCCTGGAAAGCCCGCGGGGTGACAGGTTGGGTGGAAGGTTAGAGGCCGAGCAGGCTGGACTTGCGTATGACCAGCTGAGGGACGATCGGCTGGTGGACGAAGCCGCCATGGAAGTCACGGTCCTGGATGCGTTGCAGGAGCGTTTTGGCTCCTGCAACGCCGATGCCGGAACTGTCCGGGTCGACGGTGGTCAGTCCCAGGCGGGGCATGGCACCCAGCGCGATGTTGTCGTAGCCGGTGATGGCCACTTCGACGCCGCGTTCATCGGCAGCAGTCATGGCGCCAAAGGCGGCGAGGTCGTTGATGCACGCCAGCGCTGTGGGGCGCTGGTGCCTGGACCGCGAGGAGCCCAGGGCCCGCTGGGCGGCGACGTAGCCGGATTCCTGGAAGAAGTCGGCGTCGACGACGTGGATGTGGCGGGCCAGGCCGTGCTCTTCCATGGCGGCGGAATATCCATCCACGCGTGCCCTGCCTACCGAGCCGCCCAGGCCGCCGAGGTGCGCGATGTTCTCGTGTCCCTGGGCGATCAGGTGTTCAACGACCATGCTCATGCCGAGGGTGTCGTCGCTGCGGACCACATCGGCGGTGTCGATGTAGTCCGGTCCGCCGCCGGCAAAGACCACAGCCCCTCCGGAAACTGCCCGGTTGAACGGTGCCTTGTCGGGCACCGTCCCGACCACCAGCAGGCCCGCCACGCGCAAATCCCTGAAGGCCTGGAGGATGGACTGGTCCACTCCCCTGCCGCTGGCCGTCACCGCGCTGAAGAGGACGGTGTGTCCGGCTTCTTCGAGCACCGTACGGGCGGCGTCGGCCACGTCGAACGCCCACGGATTGTGCATGTCACTGACCAGGACGCCGATGGTTCCGTTGTCCCGGGTAGCCAGGGAGCGGGCTGCGAGGTTCAGCTCATAGCCCATCTCCTCGACAACTTCGAGCACCCGCTTGCGGCGTTCGTCGCTGACGCGCGGTGAGTCGCGCAGGACGAGCGAAACCAAGGACTTGGAAACGCCGGCGCGTTCAGCGACGTCCTTGATCGTTGGCCGACGGGCGGATGCAGTGCTCATCGCTACACCCGTGCTGCCGTGGTGCCGTGGATTTCCTCGATCTTCTGCCACTGGCCGGACTGCGAAGATGCTTCCGCGGCACTGACGATCGCGGCGGCGGAGGCGGCATCGTGGATGTTGGAGTTTTCCTGCGCTCCACCGGCGACGGCGACGAGGAACTTCTTCGCCTCGATCACCTTGAGGTCGTCAAAGCCCATGCTGTTGCCGGGGCCGGGCTGGAAGTGGGCGTAGTCGCCGTGCCGCGGGCTGGCATTGACGGTGGTGTAGCCCTGCTCCTCGTTGTTCCGTCCCAAGCAGACCTTCAGTTCGTTCATGCGCTCAAAGTCCCACTTGAGGGAGCCCTCAGTGCCGTAGACCTCAATCTGGTAACCGCACTCGGGGCCCACGGCAACGCGGGACGACTCGATGGTGCCAACCGCTCCGGCGCCGACAGCGGACGGGCCGAAGCGGACCAGCGCTGCAGCGTAGTCCTCATTCTCGACCTCCCCCATTTCACCGTTCTCGATCACTGCGAAGTGCGTGCCGGATCCCATGGCCAGTTTCGGCCGCTGGGTGTACACCGTGCTGGTCAGCGCGGTTACCTCGGCGATGGGTCCGACTACATACTGGCACAGGTCCGTTGCATGGCTGAAGAGGTCCGCCAGGACACCGGTGCCTGCGAGCTTCCGGTCAAAGCGCCAGGAAAGGGCACCGTTGGGCTCGGACGCGTAGCCGGAGAAGAAGACGGCGCGGACGTTGGTGATCCTGCCAAGGCGGCCATCGGCAATCAGCTTCCGCGCGTGCTCCACCGCCGGAGCATGGCGGTAGTTATAGCCGATGGACGTGACGACGCCGGCCTCCACTGCGGCTTCCTGCACAGCGGCGGTTTCCTGGTAGCCGCGCCCGACAGGCTTTTCGATCCAGAAGTGCTTGCCGGCCTTGGCGGCGGCGATGCCGATCTCGGCGTGGAGAAAGTTCGGCGCACAGATGGAGACGACGTCCACGTCAGGGTGGTTCAGGACATCGTGGTAGTCGGTGGTGCCTTCAGCGAAGCCCAGGACATCGCGGGCATACTCGACGCGGCCGAGTGCCGTGTCGGCGGCAATGACGAGCTTTGTCCTCAGGCCAAGGTCCGGGTACGCGTAGGGGACGGTCTGGTAGGCCCTGGAGTGGAGCTTTCCCATCCATCCGACGCTGATGAGACCGACACCGATAGTGCGAGATTCTGCGTTCACGTTCTTGTCTTTTCCTTGTTTTCTGGTCAATTACGGGCGGTATCGAAGGCATCGCGGAAGGCCGCGGCCATGATGGTGGAGTCTGAACCGATGGCTACGAACCGGAAGCCCTGGCGGACGTACTTGGCAGCTCCCGTGCCGTCCACGGCGAGTATCCCGGCTGCCTTGTTGTGAAGCTGCGCCGCGGCCACAACGCGCTGCAGCGCTTCCTGAAAGACATTGCTGTCAAGCTGGAGCGGAACCCCGAGTGCATAAGAAAGGTCCAGGGGTCCGACGAAGACGACGTCGACGCCGTCCTGCGCAGCGATGTCCTCCACAGACTCCAACGCCTCAAGGGTTTCGATCTGGATGACTCCCAGGGTTTCCTGGCCCGGTTCGATGAGCGTCCGGCGGTCCATGCCCCAGCGGCAGGAGCGGTTATAGGTGGCCACGCCGCGGTCCCCGCGCGGCGGATACAGCATGTGCTTCACCGATTCCGCGGCCTGGTCGACGGTGTTCAACCGCGGAACCATGATCCCGGCAGCTCCCTGGTCCAGGACCCGGCCGATGCGGATACGGTCGCCTGATTCGACCCGGACGACGGTCGGGACGCCGTAACTGCCGGCGGCAACAACGCCGTCCCGGACCGCGTCCTCGCCTCCGGAGCCGTGTTCGAGGTCGATCAGGATCCAGTCGGCTCCGGCAGCCGCGCAGACTTCGGCCGCCGTCGCAGATGACAATCCGACGAAGGTACCGATCGTGACTTCGCCCCCGGCAAGCCGCCAGCGCAGCTGTCCTGCGTTCAGTGGTCCTGAGGCCATTGGTTCGTGGCTCATCCAAACCACCGCTGCTTGCCGCGTGCCTTCTCGTAATCGGTGCGGAGGGTGCGGACCCATTCCTGCTCGGAGACTTCCGCCGGGGCAACGTCCCACCAGACGTCGCCGCCGGGCAGGTCCACGTGCGGCACCGTGGGGACCACAATGACTACAGGGCCTTGGGTGTCCCGGGTTGAGGACAGGGCCTCCCGGACCTCGGCCGCCGAGGTGGCGCGGATGGCACGGGCGCCGAGGCCTTCAGCGATCTGCCGCAGGTCGACCTTGAGGTAATCCCCGTCGAGCCTGGCCTTGGGGGCGTCGGCGGCTGCGACGCTGCCTCCGGTGGTGCGGTAGCGGAACTCGTTGCCGAATTCCTTGCCGGTCCGGTTCATCTGCAGGCGGTGGATGACCTGGTAGCCGTGGTTCTCGGAGACGATGATGGTGACGTTGAGCCCTTCCTGTGCGGCGGTGAGGATCTCGGTGGGTGCCATCAGGAACGTGCCGTCACCGATGAAGGTGACCACGCGGTTGTCGTTGTTGCCTTGGGCCAGGCGGACACCCATGCCCGCGGCGATCTCGTAGCCCATGCAGGAGAACCCGAACTCCAGGTGGCAGTGCCGGTTGCCGGTGGCGTCCCAGACTTTCTGCAGGTCCCCGGGGGCCCCGCCGGCGGCGGCAATAACCGTGTCGCCGGAACGGGCATGCTCCTGCATGATTCCAATCAGCTGCGGCTGGGTGAGGACGGCTTCGGTGACGGGCGCGTCGGGGTGGTCTTCAGGGTTGTAGGCGGTGTCGGCGTCGAGCCACGTGGTCCGGATGGGGGCCCAGCCGGCCTTCTCTGCCTGGACCGTGTCCTGCCAGGCTTCGCTGGTGCTGTGGCCCTCCAGTGCCTGGGCGAGGGCTTCGAGTCCGAGCCGGGCGTCGGCGAGGATCCCGGTGGCGCCCTGCTTGCGGGTGTCGGCGTCCACAATGTTCAAGGAGGCGAAGCGGACGTCCGGGTTTTCGAAGATGGACTGTGAACCGGTGGCGAAGTCAGTGAGTCGGGTGCCGACGTTCAGGACCAGGTCAGCCTGCTTGACGAGCGTGTTGGAGGCGAAGTTGCCTTCCAGGCCCACGCCCCCCACCTGCCACCATTCATCCTTGGTCACGGCACCCTTGCCGCCGAAGGTTTCCACCACGGGAATTCCGACCTGGCCTGCCAGCGCTTCAAGTGCGGCGTGGGCATCCGAGTAGTGGATGCCGCCGCCGGCGATGATCACCGGACGCCTAGCCGAGCGGATGAGCCGGGCGACGTCGTTGATCTCTTCCGGGTCCGGCAGGGGCCGGCGGATCTTCCAGTCGCGTGGTTCGAAGAATTCGGCCGGGAAGTCGTATGCGTGGGACTGCACGTCCTGGGGCAGCGAAATGACCACGGCGCCGGTATCGGTGGGGCTGGTCAGCACGCGCATGGCCTGCGGCAGGGCGGTCAGGAGCTGCTCCGGGCGGGTGATCCGGTCGAAGAAGCGCGAGACAGGCCGGAACGCGTCGTTGACCGTTGCATCAGCCTCGATCGGGTGCTCAAGCTGCTGCAGGACCGGGCCCTGATGCCGCGTTGCATACGTATCGCCGGGAAGGAGGAGCAGCGGAAGCCTGTTCACCGTCGCCAGTCCGGCGGCGGTGACGAGGTTGAGGGCACCCGGGCCAATGGATGCGGTCACCGCGAGGACGGCCTGGCGCCGGCTCGCCTTGGCAAACGCCGTCGAAATGTGGGCCATGTACTGCTCGTGGCGGCCCTGGATGAACGGCATGTCATCAGCGAGTTCGTCGAAGGCCTGGCCGAGGCCGGCGACGTTGCCGTGCCCGAAGATCCCCAGGGCGGCCGGAACCAAGCGGCGCCTGACGCCGTCCGCAACGGAGTGCTGGACCGACAGGTATTTGATGACGGCCTGGGCTGTGGTGAGCCTGATGGTCTGTGAGTTAGTGGTCATTGCCTTATTCCAGTCGGTGGTGGGTTACCAGGGGCGTCCGTGCAGGACGACCGTTTTTTCTTCGGTCATCTCATTCACTGCGGAGCGGACGCCTTCCTTGCCGATGCCGCTGCCCTTGAGTCCGCCGTAGGGCATGAGGTCGGCCCGCCACAGGGGCGTCCAGTTGATGTGGATATTTCCTGCGTCGATCTGCCGCATGGCCCGGATGCTGCCGGCGACATCGCTGGTGAAGATCCCGGCGCCGAGCCCGTAATCGTTGTCATTGGCCATTGCTATTGCCGTTTCGATATCCGGTGCAGAGGAAACGGCGACGGCGGGCCCGAAAAGTTCGTTGCGGCTCAGCGGGGAGCGAGGGTCGACGCCGGAAACAACGGCCGGGGTGACCACGGCGCCGTCACGGTCCCCGCCGGTAAGCACTGTGGCACCGGAGTGCCTGGCTTCTCCGATCGAGGTGTGGACGCGGATCGCTTCCTCTTCGGAGATCAGTGACCCGAGCCGGGTGTCGGCTTCCTTCGGGTTGCCAACAGCGATGCCCTCGACCTTGGGCACGAGTGCATCGAGGAAGTCGGCTTCGACACGGCGGTCCACAATGACCCGCTGCACCGAGATGCAAACCTGGCCGGCGTTGATGAAACCGCCCGCGGCCACGGCGCTGGATGCAAGTTCAAGGTCGGCGTCCGGAAGGATGATCACAGGACAGGAGGCGCCGAGCTCCAGGGACAATTTCTTGACCCCGGCGATGGAGCTGATCCGGGTGCCTGTGGCGGTGGATCCGGTGAAGGAGACTTTCCGCACCCGCGGGTCGGTGACCAGCACATCACCCAGCGTGCTGCCTGGCCCGGTCAGCACGGACAGCGCCTCCGGCGGCAGGCCGGCGTCGACAAAGCACTCGGCCAACTTCAGCGCCGTCAGCGGCGTGGCCCGGGCGGGTTTGAGGACAACGGCGTTGCCTGCTGCCAGCGCGGGTGCGATCTTATGCAGGACCAGGAGGGCGGGGTAGTTGAACGGTGTGATGGCAACAACGATGCCCACGGGCTGCCGCAGGGTGAACCCGATCTTATCCAGCCCGGTGCCTGCGTTGGCATCCAGCGGAAGAGTGGAACCGTACAGCTGGCTGCCCTCATAGGCAGCAAGCCGGATTATGTTTCCCGACCTGCCGGCCTCCCCCCGTGCTTCCGTGATCGGCTTCCCGGTTTCCGCACTGATCGCCTGTGCAATGTCCTCCGCACGCTCATCCGCCAGGGCAGCAGCCCGCAGGAGGATGTCCACCCGAACGTGTGCCGGCGTGGACCGCTGCAAGCTGGCACCGATCTCAGCCCGGTCGAGGGCGGCCTGCGCGTCTTTGACCGTGGCGACGGGGACTGTGTCAATGATCCGGCCGTCGAAAGGCGACCGCACGTCCTCGGTCCTGCCGTCGGCGGCACCGCGCCAGGTTCCGGCGATTAGCATCTGCATGATTGCTCCATCTGATTGAAAACGGTGGCGCTCAGTGGCGCCGGGTGGTGCCTTCGTGGGCTGCGTCAGTGACGTCGGCGACTTCGGCCTGGACTTCCTTGACGATGTCGCCGTGGCCGCCGAGCTGCTCGAGCTCGTGCGCGAGTTCAGCGAGTTCGGCGCCGCCGGCCATTTGGGCCGTGAGCTCGTCCAGCGTGATGTCCTTTTTGTCGTAGTAGCCGATGGATTTGCCCCGCTTGAGCAGCAGGAACCGGTCCCCGACAGGGAAGGCGTGGTGCGGGTTGTGGGTGATGAAGATGACCCCAAGGCCCCGGTCCCTCGCCTGGAGGATATAGCGCAAAACTACGCCCGACTGCTTGACGCCCAGGGCCGCCGTCGGCTCGTCCAGGATCAGGACCTTGGCTCCGAAGTACACTGCCCGGGCAATGGCCACACACTGGCGCTCGCCGCCCGAAAGCTGGCCGATGGGCTGCTCCACATCGCGCAGGTCGATGCCCATGTCGGCGAGCTCTTTCTTGGTGATGTCCTTCATCTTCTGGACATCGAGGCTCTTGAACGGGCCGAACCCGGTGGTGAGCTCCGAGCCGAGGAAGAAGTTCCGCCAGATGGGCATCAGGGAAACCACCGCGAGGTCCTGGTAAACCGTCGCGATGCCGACATCGAGGGCGTCGCGGGGGGAAGTGAACTTCCGCTCCTCCCCCATGATGTTCAGTGTCCCGGCGTCATGCTGGTGCAGGCCCGCGATGATCTTGATCAGCGTGGACTTACCGGCGCCGTTGTCTCCCAAAACGCACGTAACGCGGCCGTTGTCCACGGCCATAGTGACGTCCTTGAGCGCCACGATGTTGCCGTAGTGCTTACCGACATTGTCAAGGGAGAGCAGGTGAACCGGGGTGTGCGTCAGCGGATCCTTTTCGTTCTTGAGCAGGGTCTGCTGGTCAATTTGCTTGGCGTTCATTTTTCTCCGCCCCTTTACTTGAGCTCGGCGCGGCGTTTGACGATGAGGTTGACGATGGTGGCCAGCAGAAGCATCAGGCCCAGGAAGAACTTGAACCAGTCCGGGTTCCACTGCGCGTAGACAATGCCTTTGTTGGCCATGCCAAAGATGAAGGCACCGATCGCACCTCCCACCGCCGAACCATAGCCGCCGGTCAACAGGCAGCCGCCGATGACAGCGGCGATGATGTAGAGGAACTCGTTGCCCACACCCTCACCCGACTGCACGGCGTCGAAGGCGAACAGGTTGTGCATGCCCAGGATCCAACCGCAGAAGCCAACGCCCATAAACAGGCCGATCTTTGTGGCTTTGACAGGAACACCCACAGCACGTGCCGCGTTCTCCTCCCCGCCGACGGCGAAGATCCAGTTGCCCACTTTGGTGCGCAGCAATACCCAGGATGCGACAGCCACCAGGGCGATCCAGATAAAGACGGTGTTCTTCACGTCCACACCACCGATGTTCACGGAGGAGGAGAAGACGGCCCGCGCGGACTTGTAACCGTCCATGGCGGAGATGGAAGGGGATGAGACCCCGCCGCCGATCAGACGGGTCAGGCCCAGGTTCAGGCCTGTGAGCATCAGGAAGGTCGCCAGCGTGACGATAAAGCTGGGCAGCTTGGTCTTCATCAGGATCCAGCCGTTGATAAAACCAATGGCAAGTGACATGACCAATGCCAGCGCTACGCCCACCCAGACGTTCACGCTAAAGAACCAGCTGAACATCGACGCGGTCAGCGCCGAGCTGATCACGGCCACGCCGGTGGAAAGGTCAAACTCGCCGCCGATCATCAGCAGCGACACCCCCACAGCCATGATCCCGATCGTGGAACTGCCATACAGGACGGTGGCAAAAGCGTTCGGCTGGGTAAAAGTAGTAGATACGAGTGAGAAGAAGACGAACAGGACAACGGCACCCACCAGGGCGCCAACTTCCGGCCGTCCCAGCAGGTTTTGCAGAGGACTCCGGCGCCCTATCCGCTCATCCGTGGCCAGCGGTGCCGGCTTTGCTAACGTCTGTGTCATACAAAACTCCTTGTTGTTCTGGCTGCGGGAGAACCAGGACCGGTCTTCCCGCAGCCAGGTATTCCTGTGGGGCCTAGCGGATGCCGGCCTGCGCGAATTTCGAGACGTCCGCGGCGTTGGTCTTGTCCACAATGGCGGGACCGGTGTAGACCTGCTGCCCTCCGCCGACCGTGAAACCGCCGACCTTTTGCGCCCAGATGGCGTCGACAGTGCCGTAGCCCTGAAGGTAGGGCTGCTGGTCCACTGTGAAGTCCACGCTTCCATCCACGACCGCCGCGGCCAGATCGGCGTTCAGGTCAAAGGATGCAACCTTGACCTTGCTCCCCGTCTCCTTGACGGATTTCACAATGGTCAAAGTGAAAGGCGCACCGAGGCCGATAATGGCGTCGGCATCCGGAGTCGACTGCAGCTTGGCCGTGACCGTCGAGGACACGGACGTCATGTCCGCACCGTTGACGTATACGATTTCCGACCCGGGGACGTTCTCCTTGACTCCGGCGCAACGGTTCTCCAACCCCACGTGGCCTTGCTCCTGAATCACACAGATTGGGTGCTTGATGCCCTCGGAGGCCAGGCGTTTGCCCACCGTAACGCCGGCAAGTTTGTCGCTCTGCCCGAAGTGGGCCATGACTCCCAGTGCTTTGTACTGGTCCTCGCCTGCGTTGAAACTCACTACAGGAATCCCGGCAGCCAGAGCCTTCTGAACGACATCCTTCAATGCATCCGGCTTCGCCAGCGTCACCGCAATGCCGTCCACCTTCTGGTCGATCGCCTGCTGCACAAGCTGCGCCTGGCGGCCGGCATCGCCATCACCGCTGTAAAGCAGCTCGACGTTGTCTTTCTTCGCGGCGGTTTCGGCGCCCTTGCGCACGATGTCCCAGAACGTGTCCCCGGCTGCGGCATGAGTGATCATCGCGATCTTGATTCGGGCCGTGTCAGCAACCTGCCCGGCTTCTCCGGATGTTCCTGTCTCGGTCTTGCCGCCGCTTGAGCATGCCGACAGCGCCAGAAGCGGAACGACAGCCAGAGCCATAACGCCCCGGTGCCAAGTGAGTTTTGCCACGTGAAATCTCCTTTGATTCGCGCCATTTGTCGCCCCTCGTAAATGCTCCTGGCCCACAATGGCGTGGGCCGAAGTGTCGAGGTCGGCGTTGTTGATCGTTTGTGATCCACATCGCTTTGTGGAACGGTCCAACACTAGATCGCGGGGATCACAGAAGTCAATAGACCGTTCCAATGATCTGTGGTTTGATACTTTCACGCGCTTCATTGCATCCCTTATGGCACCCGGCGCGGCACTCATCTGCTTCGAAGGAGAACAATGACAACGACCACCTCCCCGGAACTCGTCGCATCGTGTTGGACCAGCGCCGGCAATGTGGCGCCGCTGGCACAACCCGAAACCAGCCCCGTGCCACTTGCGGACCGCGTCGAAGCCATCGCTGCCACCGGATGGTCAGGCTTTGGGCTCGCACATGATGATCTCGCCGCCGCACGCGCCACCATTGGCTTTCCGGCCTTGCGGGGGCTTATCGACGACGCCGGCCTGCGCTACATCGAAGTTGAACTCCTCACCGACTGGTGGGACGAGAGTCTCGCAACGGACTGGCGGCCCAAATTCGAGCTCCTCCTTGAAGCTGCCGAAACGCTCGGTGCACGGTTCATCAAAGTAGGAACTTCCCTGGGCCAGCCCCTTGAGGACCTCGACTTCCTGATTGAACCCCTCCGGCAGCTAACCACCGAGGCCACACTGCGGGGTACGCGGATTGCCCTTGAACCGATGCCGTTTTCGATGGTCGGAAGCGTCCCCGCCGCCGCCGACCTCATGCGCAAGGTGGACATGCCCGATTGTGGGCTGGTGGTTGACTACTGGCACGTCTTCCGAGCAGGAACAACGCTGGAAGAACTGTCTGCGCGCCTTACCGCAGACCAGATTTTCGGCGTCGAACTCAACGACGCGGCGAGGGAGATCCGGGGCACTCTCTTCGAGGACACCCGGGACAACCGCCGCCTGTGCGGGCACGGTGACCAGGATGTCACCGGGTTCATCCGCTCCTTGAAGAACCTCGGCTTCAATGGTCCCTGGGGCGTCGAAATCCTGTCCAGCGAACACCGCGCACTTCCCGTCAAGGAAGCTCTGCAGATGGCCCATGCCACAGCATCGGCCTGCTTTCCAACGGACTAGTCACTTCCAAAAATCCCGGCTGAAAGGCTGAAAGGATGGCTGGTACAAGGAAAACTTATGCCGGCCACGGGGTCGGTCGACCGCTTAGGTCTAGCAAATGCCCCTCCCCCGCGCACGAAGCCGGCATGCGCCGGAACGGCACGGCGTCAACCCTCCACTTCGAAAGGACGAAGGAAACTGTGGATCTGAGACGCATCACAGATTGGACGCAACTCACCGGGGCCAGTATCGAGATTCGCCAGCAAGGCAGTCCTATCTGTAGCGGACACGTTGATGCTGTCACTGACGACGGAACCATTCTCTGGCTGCGACCGATAGCGCAGAACCGGAGGCTGTTTGAGAAAGCCGAGTCTTATGAGGCATGGGCAGCAGAGGACCGCGCGGGCTTCCACTACGAAGTCACGAAGCGCCTCAGCCACGGCAGCTAGCTGATCCTGGCGCGATCTCCCCCGCTGCTGCGAATCGGAAAAAGCGTTCAAAGGCCATCTCGACAGCCAGCGCAGCGACGCACTGGATGCGAACAAACCCTGAACGGAAGCACCAGCAGTGATAACTCACGCAACTTGCTCCGCTCAGCTATCTACGGGCGAGTATCGGTCGGCAGCAGAAATGGCCAGCCGAGGCTGCATCATGCCCGATTGAAATACACCCCAACCTGACGTCAGGAAGGTGCTGAATAAGAGCTTCTAACACCTCTGAGATCGAAACCTGACACTCCTTACTCGGCTCAATGTGCAGCGACACTTGACTTTCGTTGGCCCGGTCACTCGACGATACATACCGCCCCTTGACGTATCCGAGTCGACCAGATTGGCCAAACTGCAGGGCAAATTATCCCCGGCGATTGGCGCGCCCACGCCCCAGCCACTGCCGTCGGCCCAAGCACTCAGGTGCGTCAACGGTCGGTCCGCTCCCTACGCTCTTGAACAACCAGATCCAGCTTCGCGGTTTGTCATTCTGAACTCCACAGACGCCGGGCAACTCCTCTGTGCTATCAGGCCGTGCGCTCGTCGGCAATCCGAATTTGGCGCAGCGCTCTTCAGCCGCCTTGAACAACCTTAAAAAGCAGACATAAGTGTGGACACTGTCCACACCCCCTTTGAGAGGACAAAGCGAGCACCCCGAAGCTTCCGTGCCGCAAAAGAAGGTGCTTTCCAAGGAGCTTTCGCACCAACAACAGCGAAGTCATGTTGTGACCGCGGCCCCGGCCGATGAACAGGTGTTGGCCACCCCCGACCAACCCGACAGAATCGGAACGAGGAACCGCACAAACCAAGCCCACAGCAGGCGGAAGGCCCACCAGCCAGGGCCTTGAACCCGCCACCCCCCACACCTGAATAGGCTCCGCGGCAGCCAGGCCAAAGCCCGCGAACCATCCGTCAGAGCGACGCGACCACAAGCTTTGTACACACGTCAAAGCAAAATCGCCTCTGACGAGGGAAAACGTCGTGCCCGAGGTGGGACTCGAACTACATTCCCGCCCTGCAAACACTGGACGCCCGAGGAAACATGCGCAATCCGAAGCAGTTCGAGGGAAGTACGACACAATCTGAAGCTGAAAGTGTGGACAATGTCCACAGCCGTATTTCGACCCTTGGCGGGCACGGTTGGCCGACAACAGCAAGCCCGACTACTCACATCGTTGACGACGTAAGTTCTTCCACTTCTGCAGCATCGGCAGGTCCAGGTACTGTTGGCACCTTCGTCTGCAATGCCACACACATCACCGTTGAAACGAATCTTCGGTGAGATGCTCTTCCGAGACGATTGCGCGCAGGGACAATCTCGATCCCTGACGCAGGTCAGCCCGCAGCGTCCTCCTCGTACCAGCCGATCCAAGCGGACGAGGTCAATGCCCTTGTGGGTTCCGTCATCTCCGCCTCCCACAACGCCAGGTCCTGGATGCGGGACAGCTGGAACATCAGTCCCAGGTAGCGAACCAGGCAATTCATGGTCTTCCTTTCAGTCCGACTCACAAGCCGTTCCGTCTCCGCCCCATCCACATGGCGCGGAGTCGACGGCGGCAGGAGGGTCGATATGGGCGACACGGCCTCGCGTATCTTTTCCCCGGAATCTTGGCGATTGACGCAGGTGCCAGCACTGCGGCTGAGTCGACTTCAAGGCGGCCCTGTTGTTAGCCGGACTGATGCTGAACTTCAATCCCTGATGGCAAACGACGCCAGAAAGAGCAGGCCCATGTTTGCACCGAATCGAAGCCTAAGCCGCCGTGATCCGCACCGGCAGGGACTCGAACCCTCGGAGAACGTTGTGCAGGATCGGCACGGGCGCGCCGTCCGGTTCGATTGCTGCTACCCGTTGGAGCAGCTGCTGGAGCACTATTTCCATTTCGAGTCGGGCGATCGGCTGCCCCACGCACTGGTGAAGGCCCATGCCGAAGGCAACGTGGCCGGAGGCATTGCGGTCGAGGTCGAACTCGTCGGCATTGTCCCCCCATTTGCGTGGGTCCCGGTTCGCGGCGCCCAGGAAGACCAGCACTTTCGCTCCGGCCGGGAGATGCACGCCTCCCAGGACGGTGTCCACAGCGACGGTTCGGTGGAACTTTTGGAACGGAGATTCCAGACGCAAAGCTTCATCGACGGCGAATTTCGCGATTTTGGGGTTTTCCCGCAGCCGGGCCCACGCCTCAGGGTAACGGGCCAGCACCGACAGTGTATTGCCTATGCCGAAGATGGTGGTGTCCACGCCGGCGGACAGCAGTGCTCGGACCAGCAGCGTGGCCTGCTGCTCGGTGATCAGGCCGTCCTCCACGCGCTTCCAGATCTGGGCACCAAAGCCGATGTCGTCGAGGTTTTCGCGCTGGCAGTTCCGCATTACCGCGGCAGCGTGCTCATCGCCCTGGGCGAAAGCCTGCTTGAAGATGTAATTTTCCGGACCGAAAGCGTTGAACACCATGTTGCCGTACGGCAGTAGATGTTCACGTCCGACGTCGGGAATCCCCACAGCGTCCGGAAAGACACGCAGGGGGTACTTCTCGGCGAGGTCGGTGATGGCGTCAAAGCGCTCGCTGCGGGCCAACTGCTCCGTCAGCTCAACGGCCGGTGGCGTAAACGGTTCCCTGAGGGCACGGACTGTGGAGGGGTTGATGACACCGGTCAGGGCGCGGCGCATCACCGTGTGGATGGGCGGATCTGATTCGAGGATGCTGGGCGGGCGCCAACCCGAGTCTTTCCGGATGTCCCGCGGACCCAGGCCACCGGAAGATATGTAGGTTTCGAAGTCTGTGAGGACCTCGTATACCTCCTGGTAGCCGGCCACAGCGTAGCTGCCGGTGCTCTCCAGATAGGAGACGGCGCCAGCATCGCGAAGCCGCCCCAGGAACGGGTACGGATCAAGGAGATTTGCGGTCTCGAAGGGGTCCTCGCCCAATACATTGGCTTCATGGGTGGTTACGGTCATTGGAATCACTCCTGGTGACGAAACTTGGCTGGGATGGTCCAGTCAGCGACTGGACCACAGGTGGGCTACCGCGAAAAGGCAGAGCTTTTCTACAAATCCAGAACGAGGCGCGGACAGCCGGCGGCAGCGCGCGAGACGCAGACCAGCATGACCTCACCGGCTTCGCGGTCCTCTTCCGAAAGCACAGCGTCGCGGTGCTCGGGCTCACCGGAAATGATCTGGGTTTCGCAGGTGCCGCACAACCCGCCGCGGCAGGAGGACAGGACGCGCACGCCCACCTCTTCAACGGACTCGAGGATAGTTTTGTCGTTCGGCACTGTCACGGTTGTTCCGGTCCTGGCCAGTTCCACCTCGAACGGCGCGTTGGCCGCCGCAGCACCAAGCGTGGAGGCGACGAAACGTTCGGTGTGCAGTGCACCCGGAGGCCAGCCCATGCAGCGCTCTTCCACCGCGCCGAGCAGTCCCCCGGGACCGCACGCGTACACCAGCATGTGAGCCCGGGGCATGCCGAGTATCTGGTCGAGGTCCAGGCGGCCAACCTCGTCCTCGGCGACGATACGGATACGGTCAGTGCCGTACCGGTCCTCCAACTGCTGCGCGAACGCCATCGTGTTCCGGCTTCGGCCACCATAGATCAGCGTCCATTCCTTGCCGACAGTCTCGGCTGCCTCCAGCATCGGGATCAGGGGCGTAATACCGATGCCGCCTGCGAGGAAAAGGTAGCGCCGCGATTCGCGCATGGGGAAGTTGTTGCGCGGCTCAGAGATGGTGATCGGGGTACCGGGGAGCAGGGCATGCACCGCTTTTGACCCGCCGCGGGATTCAGGCACGTGCAGCACGCCGATCCGCAGATGGTCCAGCTCCTGCGGTGAGGAACACAGGGAGTACTGACGCACCAAACCGTCGCCCACATGGACGTCAATGTGCGCGCCGGGCTGCCAGGGCTGGAACGGCTGGCCGTCCTCGCGCCGCAGCACCAGGGAAACCACCTGGTCCGCCACAATGTCCACCTGGTCGACAACAGCGTCGATGGTGGCTCCTGCAGATGCAGTCATCAGTCTTCACTTCCTTTGGAACGGCTCGCCTGGCAAAGCAGGTTTAGGCCGGATCTCCGGCCGGACTATGCGCTTACTTGAGGTTAGGTGTTCCACGACACATGCCGCCGGAAGCTTTCCATCCAACGGAAAGGGTGTCTGCTGGAAGCTGTCGCAAGCCCGAGCTACTTCGGGAGATGCTCCACGCCGAGCCGCCGGGCAATGCCCCGCGCCGCGATGTTGAGCACGGGAACCACGCTTCCCACCGGAGCGGACCGGCCCCGGGTCACGATGCCCAAGGCGGCCACCACCTGCTTGTTGGGCAGGAACACCGGGACGGCCAGGCCGTAGTTGTCCGGCCCGGCTTCTTCGGCAGTGGTGGCGTAGCCGTTGGCCCGGACACGTTCGATTTCGGTCGCCAGCGCTGCGGGCTTGGTAATGGTGCGGGGCGCGTGCGGCTCCAGGTGCTGGACGGCCGTTGAAAACAGGTCCTCGGGCCCGTAGGCCAGCATGATCTTTCCGGCGGCACTGGCATGCAGTGGCAGGCGCGCGCCCACCCGCCGGAAGGGCTGGCCGGCGCCAGTGCCGGACATCCGCTCCACCAGCAGAACCTCGTGCCCTTCCAGGATGAACAGGTTCACCACGTTGTGGGTGACGAAGAGGACGTCCTGCATGAACGGGGCAGCCACCTCCGCGATGTTCTGCTGTGCGGGGGCCAGCAGGCCAAGCCGCCAGATCCGTTGCCCCACCCGGTACTCGCCGTTCAGCTTCTCCAGGCCGCCCCAGGCAACCAAATCACCGGCAAGGCGGTGCGCGGTGGCCACCGGCAGCCCTGCCCGCCGGGCCATTGCGCTCAGGCTTTGAACCGAGTGTTCGGTGTCGAAGGTGCCCAACAAGGCCAGGGCCCGTGAGGTGACACTGGCTGCCTGATGGGCGGCAGCATCGCCGTCGTCAGCTGGACGTCTGTGGGCCGCCGTAGTACCCGGGCGGCGTGTGGACCGGCCGGCCGGGGCAGGGTTTGCCATGAGTCACCCTTCTGAGTACTGGCGAGCTCGGCGCCGTATTGGGTGCGACGCCGCACCTGCCATTTCAAGGCCCGACGCCGGCGCCCCCTAGCGCGAACGGTGAGACACCGTCGTCGTGATCTAATGCATGCTCCGGTAGAGGGAACTCAGCCGGGCACAGAGGCGAGGCCGGAGCCGCGGTACGCACCCAGGCCGCCGTCCACGCGGATGTCGGAGCCGTTCACCCATCCCGACTCCGGACGGAGCAGGAAGTCGATAACCGGCGCAATGTCCCCCGGGTCACCGAAACGGCCCAGCAGGGCGCCGGCACCTTCCACCTTGTCGCGGCCGTGGTCTTTCTTGAAGTCCTCCAGGATGGGGGTGGCCACGGGTCCCGGACTGACGCTGTTGACGCGGATGCGCTGCGGGAGCAGTTCAGCTGCGAGGTGCTCGGTGAGCACCCGCACGCACTGCTTGGAGAAGAGATAGGACTCGCCTGTGATCTCGTCATCGTCCGCAACCGCTTCCAGGGCGGCGGCCTGATCGTCCGCGAGCGCGAAATCGGAACATTTCGCCTTCACGTCCCGCCAGTTCACGGCAACGCTGGAGGCAAGGTTCACGACGGCGGCACCCTCGCCAAGCAGCGGGGCAAGCGCACGGACCAGCCCGCGGACGCCGAAGACGTTGACCGAGAGCACAGTGCGCCACGGGGCGGTGCCCGGGACTCCGGCAATGTTTGCCAGGCCCGCGATGCCGTTGGGAGCGGCAGCCGTGACAGCTGCGGCGGCCGCCTCGATGCCGGCCTGGCTCGACAGGTCCGCCTGCACGAATGTGCCGCTGAATTCGGTGGGAGCGTTGCGGTCAATGCCGATCAGCGGGACACCTCGCTTGCTGAGGATCTGTGCTGTCCGGGCGCCGATGCCGGACGAAACCCCCGTAAGGACGATGGGCAGCTGCTCTTGGAACATGGAGACTCCTCGTTAGTGCGTGACGTGATTCACTCCATAGTGACAGGGAACCACTCCATTCTCGCAGCCTTTCCGTTGGACGGAAAGGTCCGGGCAGAGTGTGATCGGTGCCATGAGACTGGGATGAGAAATCCCATTCCGCCGAAAGGACAGGCCATGACGGCAGCCCACTATCAGGTTTTGGACCCTGCCACGCTTGAGCTCGTGGGGCACGCTCCGGAAAACACCGACCAGGATGTCGAGCAGGCGGTTGCCGCCGCCCGCCGGGCCGCGCCCCGCTGGGCTGCCGACCGCGAAGCCCGCCGTGCTGCCCTTCGCACAGGCGCTGCCCTGATCCGCCGCGATCTGGATTCGCTGGCCACCCTGCTCTCCCGGGAGCAGGGCAAGCCCAAGGCGGACGCTGAGGGTGAATTCTCCGTGGCTGCTGGCCTTTTCGAATATTATGCGGATCTCAAATGGGACGAAGCCCAGCAGCTTGAACCGCGCGCCGACCGCAGCCTGGAGGTCCAGTACCGGCCGGTGGGGGTTGTTGGCACCATCACACCGTGGAACTTCCCCATCTCCCTGCTCAGTGTGAAACTCGCCCCCGCCCTGGTAGCCGGCTGCACCGTTATCGCCAAGCCCTCCCCCTCCACTCCCCTGTCCACCATTGCGCTGGTGGACCTGCTCAATGAGGTCCTCCCCGCAGGGGTGCTGCAAGTCCGGACGAGTTCGCGGCGGACCGTTAATGTTGCACTGAGCACTTCTCCGGGCATCCGCAAGATTTCCTTCACCGGCTCCACGGATGTGGGCATCTCCATCGCCCAGCAGGCCGCCTCCACGGTCAAGCGCGTCACCATGGAGCTCGGCGGAAACGATCCTGCCATCGTGCTGGATGATGCTGATATCGCTGTCACTGCCCGCGGAATCGTCGCCAGCGCCTTCCGCAACGCCGGCCAGGTCTGCATGGCGGTCAAGCGTGTCTATGTTCCCCGCAGCCGCAGCGCGGAACTGGCCGAGGCCGTCGCCGCCGAGGCTTCCCGTCACGTACTGGGCCACGGCATCGCGGACGGCACCACCCTGGGACCGATGCACAACGAGTCACAGCTCAAACTCGTTCGCGCCCTGGTGGACTCCGCAGTTGGTGCCGGCGCCCGTGTCATCACCGGCGGCAGCGCCGGCTGCGACCTGCCCGGCTACTTCCTCTCCCCCACGGTGGTCATTGATGCCGAGCCGGGCATGGATCTGGTGGAAAAGGAACAGTTCGGTGCGGCCCTGCCGATCGTGGCCTACGACAACCTCGAAGAGACCATTTCCGGCCTGAACGCCGGGGAATTCGGCCTGGGCGCTTCCGTCTGGAGCCCCGACCAGGATCGTGCCTATGCAACCGCCTCGCGGATTGAGGCCGGAACCGTGTGGGTCAACCAGCACACCCTGGTGGAACCGGACGCCCCGTTCGGCGGCTGGAAGGCGTCCGGCGTCGGCCGTGAACGTGGCCGCTGGGGCCTGGAGGAATACCTGGAAACCCGCGTCATCAATGCCCGCCCCCACTCCTGACCCCGCAACACTGCAGAAGGACTTCCCGTGAGCGTCGAACTGATCACTCTTGGCACCGCCGCCGGACCGGCCATCCGCGGGCCGGAAAACGGTATCTCCAGCGCACTGGTAGTGGGCGATGCCTTCTACATGGTGGACTTCGGTCTGGGCTGCTCCCGCGCAGCCCACGAGGCGGGACTCCGGGGCAAGGATTTCGTGGCAGGTTTTGTCACCCACCTGCACTCCGACCATGTGGTGGAACTGCCCGGTTTTCTGCTGTGGAACTGGGGCAATCCGGTGGAGGGCTTCACCGGACCCGTCTCCATTGTGGGTCCGGGCAAGGATGCCACCCGCACCGGCGGTGCAGGGCTTTCCGGGACGGGTGAGCTGGTGTCCCACTCTTTGAAGGCCTTCTCCTATGACATCGACATCCGGGTCCACGACGAGGCCCGCCCGGACCTGACGTCTCTGGTGCGCACCGTGGATCTGGCCACCCCCGCGCACAGGTCACCTGAAGCGGACCGCCCCTTTGACGTCTACGAGGATGACAGGGTCAAAGTCACCGGCATCCTGGTGGAGCACCCTCCCGTGCGACCTGCGCTGGCCTTCCGCTTCGAAACCGACGCCGGCTCCGTGGTGTTCTCCGGCGACACAGCAGAATGCGAGGCCATGGTGGTGCTCGCCAAGGACGCGGACGTCCTGGTGCATGAAGCGGTAAATCTTGGCTTCTATGCGGACAAAGGCTTTTCGCCGGAATTCCTCAACCACCAGCAGATCGCACACACCCCGCCGGAAGGGGCAGGCCGGATAGCGTCCGCCGCAGGGGTGGGCCGCCTTGTCCTGTCCCACCTGGCGGGCCGCGCGGAGCCGCAATGGTGGCGCAGCCGCGCCGCCTCAGCATTTGACGGCCCCGTGGACGTCGCCGTCAGCGGCCAGCGATTTCCCATCGGCACCCCGGTGCTGGCGCCGGCCTGAGGAGGGCGAACAAGGACTCCCGCCCTGTCACCTGCCGCAAGGACAACTCTTGAGACTGCCGCCGCCCGCAATGACACCAGATAACAAAAGGACGACGGCGGGCAGCGCCTGGCTTGCCGTCCTCGCGGCGGGCATCGCTGCTGCCATGCATATCTGGAAGCTCCCTGCCGCCTTGGTCGGCATCCAAGCCGATCTAGGTACAACGCTGATCCAGGCCGGCCTGCTGCTTGGCATCATCCAGCTTGCCAGCGTCGTCGGAGGGCTGGCAACGGCCGTTTGTGGTGAACTGGTAGGACTGCGCAGGCTTCTGCTTACCGGGTTGGCCCTGCTCAGTGTCGCCTCTGTGCTCGGAGCGCTTGCCCCCACCACCGAGCTGTTGATGGCATCGCGGACCGTGGAAGGCGTGGGATTCCTGCTGGCCGTCGTCGTCGCCCCTGCACTTATCCGCAAGGTGACTCCGCCCAAGCAGTTGAACGTTGCGCTGGCAAGCTGGGGCGCATTTCAAGGTGTGGCAACGCTGATAGGCCTGTCCGCTGGGGCCCTCTTCCTGCAGGCCGCGGGCTGGCGCGAGTGGTGGCTGGTAATGGCCGTCCTCACGCTTTTGCCGGTGCCTCTGCTGCTGCGCCGGGTACCAAGGGATATGCCCCCTGCCGTCCCCGGACTGCAGTCCGCGCTCCGCAAGGTGGGGCGAACAGTGGTCACTCGCCAACCATGGATCACTGGGGTGGTATTCGCCTGCTATACCGCGCAGTGGATTGCTGTGCTCGGTTTCCTGCCGTCAATTTACCGGTCAGCCGGATTGGAAGGCCCGTTGCCTGGCATCCTCAGCGCTATTGTGGGCGGGGTCAACGCGGTCGGCGCACTCAGCGCAGGACCTCTAATCCAGCGCGGCCTCTCCGAGCGGACAATCATGTTCTGGACCTTCCTGGCTATGTCTGCAGCGTCCGTTGCGACGTTCGCCGTGGGCTGGGAGACCGTCGGAAATGGCGTCCTTTTCCAGTTCGCGTTCATCGCTGTGTTCTCCGCCGTCGGCGGCCTCATTCCTGCCGCGGTGACCAGGTACTCTGTCCGCATTGCCCCCGCAGACGGTTCTGTCACCGCCGTACTAGGCCTGACGCAGCAGATTTTCAACGTGGGAAACTTCTTGGGCCCCATGCTGTTTGCTCTGCTCGCCACCAGCACCGGCGGCTGGGGCACCACGTGGTGGCTGACCTGCGCTCTGAGCACTGCGGGAATGGCCTTGTTGGCGTTCATGGGAAAAGGTGATGCCAACATTCACGGAGTCGCGCGGCGTTCCGGAAAGCCGCTTTCCACCCAACGGAAAGCTGAACTGTAAGGCGGATCACACAAGCTTAGAGTCAAGGAAATGCCGCTCCAACGGCAAGATCTCCCCTTCAACGATTGGGCATACCGTGTCTGAAACTCCCCACACCATAACGCCGGGCTCCGCAACGTCGCGCGATCCCCGCACCTGGTCCCGGGCCAAGCGCAACCGCTACGGCTGGTTCATGACCTTCAGCCTCCTCTTCCTCATGATGCTCAGCTGGGCTGACAAGGCGGTGCTCGGCATTGCCGCCGTGCCGCTGATGAAAGAGCTGGGCATCACGCCCGAACAGTTCGGCCTGGTGGGCAGCGCCATGTTCCTGACCTTCGGCGTGGCCCAGCTCGTGGCGGCTCCCATCGCCAACAGGGTCTCCAGCAAGTGGATCCTGCTGGTCCTGTGCCTGCTGTGGTCTGTGGCACAGGTCCCCATCCTTCTGTTCGCGTCGCTGCCCGCGCTCTGGGCAAGTCGCCTGCTGCTTGGAGCCGGCGAGGGCCCGCTCGCACCGGTTCTGATGCATGGCATCTACAAGTGGTTCCCCGAGAAGAAGGGTGCCACCCCGGCGGCCCTGGCATCATCCGGCGTGACCTTGGGCATTGTGGCATTCGCCCCCGTCCTGGCCTGGGTCATCGGGCAATTCGGCTGGCAGACCGCGTTCGCGGTACTGGCAATCGTAGGGCTGATCTGGTCTGTTTTTTGGGTCATTGTCGGCAAGGAAGGCCCGTACACCAGCCGGAAGGCCGAGCAGGAGATCGACGGTATCGCTCCGAAGGAAGCTCCTGTCGTGGCAGAGGCCAAGGTCCGGTACTGGCGCACCATTCTTTCCCCCAGCTGGATCTTCGCGGTCCTTGCCTCGTTCTTTGGCTACTGGACGTTTACCCTGGCCATGTCCTGGGGACCGGCCTACTTCCAGAATGTCCTGGGCTTCAGCGGACAGCAGTCCGGCGCCATGATCGCCTTCCCCGCGGCCTGGGGAACCATTGCCACAGTAGGGTTGAGCGCGCTGACCCAGCGCCTGCACCTGAAGGGAATCCCGACCAGGAAGGCACGCGGCTGGGTACTCGGCGGCGCCGGAACCTTCGCCGGAGCCTGCCTGGTCGCAGCCACCATGACCGCCTCCCCCGTGCTGTCCATCGTCCTCATGGTCTTCGGCTTCGGCACCGCCCCGGCACTCTTCGCCATCACCTACCTCGTGGTCGCAGAGCTAACCACCATCGGCCAGCGCGGCGCCAACCTTTCAATCGCCAATGCAGTCCTCACCACCGGCGGTGTGTTCGCACCGGCAGTGTCGGGTTTTCTGATCGGCGGCGCGGTCACCCCCGCTGAAGGCTACCGTGCAGCTTTCGCCCTGGCTGGCGGCCTCTTGCTGACATTCGGCGTCCTTGCCCTAATCTTCGTCAACCAACAGCGCGACCGCCGCCGGCTCGGCCTTGATACAACTGCCGTCCCCGCGGCCGCTTCACTGCCCACTGGTTCCGCCACCCCCGTCGGCGCGGAGCCTGGCTCCTTGGAAGCGGGCACCCGGGCATAAGTCCGAGGGCAGGTAAGCGGAAGAGAGACCAACAGCCCCTCTCCCGCTTACCTGCCCTCCCTGTCGCCGGCAGGGATTTGGAGACCGGGCGGTGACCGCACGCCTCGGAAACATGAACCGGTCACCGGCACTGAGGCCTCCGCATCAACGCCCAACTGAATAACACACGATGGACCCGGAAGGACAATCATGGAGGACCTAAAGGCCGGCGGCGGACGATCCGGCTTCTCGGAACGAGTCCTGCGCGGCGGCACCGAACCTGACCCCAGGTTCACGCTCGCAAATGAACGCACGTTTCTGGCCTGGATCCGAACGTCGTTGGCATTGCTTGCCGGAGGTGTAGCTATCGAAGCCTTCACGGCCGACCTTTTCAACGACGGACTGCGTCAATCGGTCGCCGTTTTACTCCTCGTGCTCGCACTCCTGATTGGCGGCGGGTCGTTCTTCCGCTGGCTCAACGTTGAACGCTCCATGCGCCGACAGGAGCCGCTCCCGCTGCCCTGGACCGCCCCGATCCTGGCGATCGGCGGTGCCCTCGTCGCCGCGACGATGATGGTCTTCGTCCTCGCGCGCCCCTTCTGACCCGTGACCTCGATGCGTCAAACACCAACCCATGGTGACCCAGGGCTGCAGCCGGAACGCACGGACCTGGCATGGGGGCGCACCACCCTGTCCATGGTGGTTGCGGCCGCCGTGTTCCTTCGCTGGATGCCGCACCACGGCTGGTTTGCCGGCACCCTTGTCGCGGCAACACTCATCACAGCACTCGCCATCCACAGCTCCCGCAAGCGACGCTTCCATCGCGCAATCAGCGGCATCAACCAGGAAGCCATTACTCCCGATCTGGTTTCAGCCGCCGCCGTCGCGGCCAGCGTCGTCGTCCTTGCCGGACTGGGACTCTACACCGTCCTGCTCGTTCCTTCGGAGCAGTGACATCAGTGAAACTTGGCAATGCATGGCTTGGGCACGTGTCGAGCGAGCACCCGTTGAGAATACGAGTCCAGCAGGGCTGGTGGAAAGCAGCCGCAGTGGCTTCAGAGAACCAGGGGCGGCCAAAACAGAACTGCTCCCCGCCAGCACCGGTCGCCTTGCCGCAAACTCCGGGGATCAGAACAGCTCAGCACGGTGGTAGCTGTGCCTTGTTCCGGTTGTATGTTCCCCTCATTTCAGAAACGCTCCGGACGTAGCCCTCCGCATCGTCCGCGTATGTTGCAACTGAATCATCCGACGGAGGCCCCGGTCCTCGCAGGTATCCTTCCCAGGCCAGGCAGCGGCGCTAATTGCTAATGTGCAGTCACTTCATCCGGGTCAGGTTCAGGATTTCGCGAAGAGCAGGCCGGGCTTCGAGCCGCAGTTTTATGGAGTCCGGAAGGCCATCGACCCTGATGGTGTCCTGGGTGATATCAATGGCCAGCCTGTGGCCTGCCAGCGGCACGTTATCAACCCTGAACTGGCCAAAGCCCTGTGGCAGTTCCGGTGCCAGCCACAGCTCATGCCAGGGAAGGACCGGGTCGAACCGCATCAGCATACGGATCAGGTGGATCGGTGCCGCCGCGGCCCACGCCTGGGGTGAACAGGCTGCGGGATACGGTACCGGGCTTGGGAATCGCGTCCTGTCCAGTCCGCAGAACAGTTCCGGAAGCCTGCCGCCAAAGTGTTCGGCTGCTTCGAAGAGTCCGTAGGCGATTCGCTGGGCCTCTTCGATAAAGCCGTATCGCATCAGCCCATGCGCTGCGAGAGTGCTGTCATGCGGCCAGACAGAGCCGTTGTGATAACTCAGCGGATTGTAGGCGCCCATGTTACTTGCCAGAGTGCGGATGCCCCAGCCGGAAAACATTTCCGGGGACATCAGCCGTTCGGCTACCTGTTTTGCCTTGTCTGTGTCAACGATTCCCATCCACAGGCAATGACCCATGTTGGAGGCAAGTGCATCTACAGGTTCCTTGTCACCGTCCAAGGCGATGGCAAAGTATCCCCGGTCCGGCAGCCAGAACCGCTCATTGAACGCCTCCTTCAGGCGGACGGCCTTGGCGCTGCAGAGATCAGCGGTTTCGGTGTCGCCTTCGTCGAGTGCCATGAGGGCGCGCCCCACATAGGCGCCATAGGTGTAGGCCTGTACCTCGCACAGCGCAATGGGCCCTCGGGCGAGGGAACCATCAGCGAAATTGATGCCGTCCCACGAATCCTTCCAGCCCTGGTTTATCAGCCCGTGTTCAGTCTGACGCTGGTATTCGACAAAGCCGTCTCCGTCACGGTCTCCGTAATTCTCAATCCAGGCCAGAGCACGGTCCGCGGCCGGGAGCAACGCGTGAACAGCTTCCGGTTCCAGACCCCACCGTCCCAGTTCGCTGAGGATCCCTACGAACAGCGGGGTTGCATCAGCGGTTCCATAGTAGATACTGCTGCCACCGAGGACGGACTCCGTGGTGTTACCCAGACGCACCTCGTGGAGTATTCGGCCGGGCTCCTCTTCCGTGGCGGGGTTCACTTCCTTGCCTTGGTGGTCGGCCAGTGTCTGGAGGGTGCCAAGTGCCAGGGAGGGGTCAAGTAGGAGGGACATGAGGGATGAGAGCAGGCTGTCCCGTCCGAACAGCGCCATGAACCACGGGGCTCCGGCCGCGGCCACGATGCGGTCGGGATGGTTTGGGTCAAAGATCCGGAGTGAACCGAGATCTTCCTGGCTTCGAAGGATTGTAGTTTGGACGGACGCGTCGCCGAGATTGGGTATGGGCATTGACATCCGCCAGGAGGAGAGGCGTTTCCGGGCCATGGCGGAAACCTCAGTCGTGCCGTATGAGGCAGTCGAAATCACTTCCTGCCCGTCAAGATAGGGCGTGGCTGTAAACCTTTGAGTCCATTTTCCGTGTGCAGGAATTGTTGGAGTGAAGACAAGCCGATGCGCCTCGACGGCCGCCCCTGGTGCACGGACGACCAGCCCATACCGCCGACCGGCCCCGACACACTCGAGAATGAGGCTATCGCCCTCAATGAGAACCTGCTGCTTCCCCGGACTGGCTGGCGTCCCATCCTTGACCTCGAAGAGATCGGCGAAGTCCGCTCTAACGGTCAGGGCAAGCTTGAACGTGTTCGGCACGGCCAGATGATTCTCAATGGTGATGGTTTCGGTCAGGCCGGCCCCAATAATCCTTTCCCGTTCAATCAGCGACGGCACGTCAGCGCTGCCGGCGTGGCCGCCTACCCTGCCGATGAACAGGGCCCGAAAGGGTTCCAATGCGGTCGCCGCGAGAGCTTCGACCGGAGCGTCATCAACGCTGACGTTCCATTCAGCTATGTACCGGGTATCGTGGAAAAACGCGCCGTGGGGACTGCCCGGGTGCATGTCACCATTGGACGACGTCAAACAAAACGAGGAGCCATCAAGGACTGTTACAGCTCCGGCGCCTGCCGGACCTGCACCGTTGTCGGCGTTCCAACCCGACATCATGCGCCTCCTAGAACATCCATCGAAAGCGCCCAAACATTTACTGTGGACGAGTTCAGTCGGACCCCGTAGTCAGCACTATGATCCCTTGTGTCGGGGGAATCAAGAGTCTGCGTTGACTCATGAAAGACGCCCGCGTAGAGGGTATCGAAGAATCATTTGAGAATGCCCGCGTGGCGGCATGTCCGCTTGGGTGGTGTCTTCCGCTTCGGCCCTGTAAGCCATGGAGCTTTCAATGAGTGAACGCAGGGCTGTCACAAGGTCATCGCCTGAGCCACTCCCCTGCTTGCGCCGACATCATGCCATATCTCCACGTCGCCATAACTTGATGGAATCTTCATTATCGGCCTTCCAGGCGGAACGCTGTTCGCTGTCCCCAAAGGCGGCGTGAGTTCGTGCGACGACCCTGCGTTGCCGACCGTGTAGCTGGAGGTGACTAAATCGCCAGGACGTCCTTTCACCTAGCGTACGCATCTTACGGACCTGGAAATAAGATTGTTCCTGCAGGGCTATGAGGCGGACCTGAATAGGGCCATAGCCACGTTGCCATCACATAGAGTCGGGCTGCGTATACGCCTGAAACTGCCAATATGGCAAGTTTTCTACACGCTCAATAGGGTAAATAGCCTCTGACCTGCGGAAACACTGTGCCCGAGGTGGGACTCGAACTACATTCCAGCCCTTGCAAACACCGGGAAGCCGCGAAAACATGCGGACTCCGGAGCAATCCGGCCCAGTTCCAGCCGATCCGAGCCCTAAAGTGTGGACAATGTCCACACCCCAATTTCGGCCCTTCAGAACTATCAAACCCTCGACCGCACCCTACAGCGAAGGAACTCGGGACTGCCCCGGGTTTGGTTGACTCCTGACTTGTGAGGATTCTGTCCTTGCAGGAAGGATGTTCCTGTGCCCAAGCCCTATCCCGCGGAGTTCCGCCGCGATGTCGTTGCGGTCGCTCGGAAGCATGAAGCCCCGCTGGCGCAAATCGCCAAAGACTTCGGCATCTCTGAAGCCACTTTGCATAACTGGCTGAAGAAAGCCGACATCGAGGACGGCGTCAGTCCCGGCGTCACCGAGAAGGAAACCGCAGAGTTGCGGGAGGCAAAGAAGCGGATCCGTCTGCTTGAGCAGGAGAACGAGATCCTGCGCCGGGCCGCGGCGTTCTTCGCCAGGGAGCTGCCCCCAAAATGAGCTTCCCGCTGGTCCTTGACCTTGCCGCCGACGGAATCCCCGTGGCGGTGACCTGCCGGGTGCTTGGCTTCTCCAAGCAGGCGTTCTACAAATGGAAGGCCAGCCCTGTCTCCGACCGGGACAGAGCTGATGCGCACCTGATCAACGCAGCCCTGGACATCCACCGCGACGACCCGGCCTTCGGGTACCGGTTCATCGCCGATGAACTGCCGGCCCAGGGCATCAGGGCCGGGGAGAACCGGGTGCAGCGGCTGTGCAGCAGCCAGCGGATCTGGTCCGTTTTCGCCAAGAAGCGGGGCTTGAACCGTAAAGCAGGCCCACCAGTCCACGACGACCTCGTCGGCCGGGACTTCACCGCCGCCGCGCCGAACCGGCTCTGGCTCACAGACATTACCGAGCACCGCACCGTCGAGGGCAAGCTGTACCTGTGCGCGATCAAGGACGTCTATTCGAACAGGATCGTTGGCTATTCCATTGATTCCCGAATGAAGGCGTCTTTGGCGGTCTCTGCGCTGCGTAACGCGGCGGCCCTGAGGTCACCGGAAGGGACTGTGGTGCACTCGGACCGCGGATCCCAGGGCGTATTCAACCGGTCGAAGCAACACCTGGTCACGGAGGTGTTGGATGTCGGTTCGCAATCGTCAGAAGCAGGTACGGGCGTATAGGGGGCAGATCCCTTCGCCGGGTCGGCCGTCGGTGGCTTGGCGCGAGGACAGGGTGCGGTTCTGGGTCGCGATCGCCTCTGGTGCGAAGACCCGGGACGCCGGCGTTGCGGCAGGCGTGTCAGAACCGGTGGCGCATCGCTGGTTCCTGCACGCTGGCGGTGTGAATCCTCAGCTGGCCCCGACACTGTCCGGGCGGTATCTGTCCTCGAACGACCGTGAGGACATCGCACTGTGGCGTGCGCAAGACTGCGGGGTGCGGGAGATCGCTCGCCGGCTGGGGCGAAGCCCCTCTACGATCTCGCGGGAGCTGCGTCGGAACGCGTCGACGAGAACGTACCGCTTGGACTACAAGGCCTCGACGGCGCAGTGGCATGCCGAACGACGAGCCCGCCGTCCAAAGACCGCGAAGCTGATCACGAACGAGGGCCTCCGCGATTACGTCAACGACAAGCTCAGCGGACACGTCAGAGCCGGCGGAGGAGAACGTTTGGGGCCGGTCGGCCCGGTCTGGGACGGGAAGAACAAACCGCATAGGGAGGACCGCGAATGGGTGAGGGGGTGGAGCCCTCGGCAGATCGCGAAACGTCTGCCGGTCGAGTTCCCGGATGATCCAACGATGCGGATCTCGCACGAAGCGATCTACCAAGCCCTTTACGTTCCGGGCCGGGGCGGACTGACCAGGCAGCAGGCGTGGCACCTGCGCCGGGGGCGCACGAAACGCACACCAAGAGCGCGAACACGTCAGCAAGCCTGGGCGCATGTCACCGACGCCACAACCTTGAAGAAGAGACCCGCCGAAGCCGACGAGCGGAAAGTCGCAGGCCACTGGGAAGGAGATCTCATCATCGGTCTCAACCGGTCAGCGATCGCGACTCTGATCGACCGCACGACGCGTTTCGCCATGCTCGTTCATCTGCCTCGGCAGAAGGGTTACGGCCTGGTCAAGCCGACAAAGAATGGGCCTGCATTGGCTGGCTACGGGGCGGTCACGATGAAGAACGCACTCGTCCGGACCTTCGAGGTGCTGCCGGCGGATCTGCGCCGCTCCCTGACGTGGGACCGTGGGAAGGAGATGTCCGCGCACGCCCTTCTGACGCAGGAAATCGGGTTGCCGGTCTATTTTGCCGATGCGAAGAGCCCGTGGCAGCGCGGGAGCAATGAACATCTCAACGGGCTACTTCGGCAGTACTTCCCGAAAGGCACCGACATCTCTCGCTGGAGCACTCCAGAGATCCAAGCTGTCGCCGACATCATCAACAACCGGCCGCGCGGCGTCTTAGGATGGCGCACTCCAGCGGAAGCCTTCGCGGACCAGCTAAGCTCAGTCCCAATAGCAACTGTTGCTTCGACCGGTTGAATACGCCCAGTTCCGCTCCACTGCGTTCGTTAGGACGCTCAAAAGCCACGGATTGACGGGGTCCATGGGCCGCGTCGGTGCGTGCGGCGACAACGCCGCCATGGAATCATTCTTTGCCCTGCTGCAAAAGAACGTGCTGGACCGGCAACGGTGGACCTCACGACAGGAACTGCGCCTGGCCATCGTGACCTGGATCGAGAAAACCTACCACCGCCGGCGCCGCCAACGCAGCCTCGGTCGTCTCACGCCGATAGAGTTTGAGACAATCGAAACCGGCCTTCAAGCCGCCTGAAAACTATCAACCCCGAGAGTCAACGAAACCCGGGGCAGTCCCGGACGCCGCCGACCTGCCCGCCACCCTTGGACCGGAGAACATCACCCGCAACGCCCTGGCCTACCAACTCTCCACCACCATCCTCGCCTGCTGGATCGAACACCCCTAAGAATCAGTCCGTGCACAACCAGGGATCCGCACTGGCGGACTCCCACCGAAAGGTCCACCAATGAAGGCAAGTACCAGAACCGGCAGCTCACTCGTACTCGCGGCAGCAACAATCCTGGTTCTGTCAGGCTGCGGGGGCATGTCCGGAACCGGCACCACGGCAGCACCGACGCTGACGGAACAATTCCCCCCAACGCCTGCCGCCACCACAGAGCCCGCTCCCCCCGTTTCCCCTACCGGGGCCTCACCCGCTGAGGCCGCGGCGGAAATCTTGATCAAGGGCTTCAAATACCAAGGCGCGGAGACGGTTAGCCCCGGAGCGCAAATCACCGTCATCAACGAAGACGTTGAAGCCCACACCATCACAGCCGACACCATCAACGCCTTTGATGCCAACATCCAGGTCGGAACCGGCACCTTCACCGCACCAACCGAGCCCGGAACCTACACCTACCACTGCATCTTCCACGGCAACATGAAAGGCACCCTCACCGTAAAACCGGCACCCTAACCCGTCCCGCCGAGGACCTTCTGAATATCAGTGGATCCGTGGTTAGTCTGACACGCCGGGTGCTACTGGCGGGAAGGACTGAGCCTGAACGGAACCATGGAACCTATCGCGACGGAAATGACCCCGGCCAAGTCCGAGAGTGCTATGCACCGAAACGAGGTCCTTGACCGGCGCACAAACACCGGCCCCAACAGGACCCCTCCGGATCACAGGATTCGCGGGCGCCTGGGTCCCGTACCCCGCCAAACCAATTCCGCAGCTCCGCCGAACACACACCGGAGGACCAGCACAATTCCATGCCGGATGGAGTGACCTGGAACGGCCGGCAGTAGCCGCTGTAAGCGAATCATGCTGATGGCATGAGCGATCGCAGCGATTTCCTGGCATAGGTAAGAACCGAGCTGTCAGAGGCTGAACTGGCCATCCACAACGGTGATGCCGCCCCGCGCAGGGCACTCTGGTCCCGCAACGAACCCGTGAGTGTCATGGGTGCTTGGCGCAGTGCTTCCGGACAGCAGGAGCTGGACAACTTGTTCACCGCCCTTGCCAATCAGTTTTCCGACTGCAAATTCGAACTCCTCGCCTACGACGTCGTAGGCGAGATGGCTTATACAGCGGGACTGGAACATACGTCAGCCTCAGTCAAAGGCGAACATCGAAATCACATGCGCGCTGGTGGCCACGCTTCAGCGCAGTCGTCGTAACACTCCGGCCTGATGCTCTCCTCACTCTCCCAGATATAGATGGCCTGCTTTCTGGCATCGAAGAACGTGTGGCCGAAATCGCTCGTGGCTGTGGTGATCGTGGTACCCGGCTCTCGCGTGCTGGACGGCTGACTCGGCAGAGGCTGCGGGCTCACCGGTGTCGGAGTGCTCAGAGTGCTCGCATGGGATCGAAGCCATAGAACGAACGGAACAACACCCACCGGTCGTTCTCCCAGCCCTGCCGGCCCTGCCCGAACACCACGGCGGTGACCGCGCTGGTGAGATTGTCGTAGCGGATGTGTTTGGTACGTCCCAGTCAGTCTTTTAGTGTTTGCGCAGTTGAACAAACGCAGTCATAACTCGGCCGATACATCTCATCAGAGCGTGATAACTGCCACCGTAGTTTTGTGAGGCCTGCGGGGGAAGGTTCAGCGAAGCCGCAAACTGATCAACTTTGGTGACCAGAGAATCGCGCCAACATCAGTTTGCGGCTCAACCGCCTCCACAGGTGGCGGCCAGTACGGCACCGCGGCCTTACAAGCCCTGCGTGATGTCCCCGGGCTGGATCGTCACCACCTGGAACAGGCCGGTTTCCTAGCTGACGTCCGCCCCGGCCATGCCAACGACGGCGACGGCGACGGCGACGGCGACGGGCATGTGCGATACCAGCAACCCGCCCGGCTGCAACAAACACGTCCAATCACCGAAGGGGTAGACCGCCCGCTCAACTGCAGTCAGCCGAGTAGCGCTACGCCGAATTCAGCGACGACGGCCCGCAATTCACTGAGGTAGCGCTGCGCTTGGTCGGTGAGCGGAATCGCGGCGTGGCCGATCCAGCCGATCTCGATGCGTTCGTCAACGTCGAGCGGGATGGCGACGATCTCCGGGTCGAGCTGCCCACTGATGATGCCCGTCGAAATCGTGTAGCCGTGGAGCCCGATCATGAGGTTGAAGATCGTCGCACGGTCAGAGACCCGGATCTCCTGCTTACTGGACAAGGTGGAGAGAATCTCCTCGGCGAAGTAAAAAGAGTTGTTCGCACCTTGATCGAAGGTCAGCCGCGGCAAGCCGGCAAGATCTTCTAGAGTCGCACGCTCTTTTGAGGCGAGCGGATTGTTCCGGGAAATGAAAATGTGCGGATCGGCGAGGCAAAGCGGAGTGAACGCGAGCCCGGATTCCCGGAGCAGCTTGTCGATGATCTTCCGGTTGAAATCGTTCCGGTAGAGGATACCTATCTCGCTGCGGAGCGTCCGGACATCCTCGATGATGTCCCAGGTGCGGGTTTCACGAAGCGAGAACTCGTATTCGGCCACCTCAGTGGCCTTGACCATCCGGACGAAGGCGTCCACCGCGAACGAGTAGTGCTGCGTTGACACCCCAAGCAGACGTCTCATCGGTGGCCTACCAAGGTAACGCTGCTCGAGGAGAGCGAACTGCTCGACGACCTGCCTCGCATAGCCGAGGAACTCTACCCCGTCGGCGGTGAGAGTGACCCCGCGGGCGGAGCGAACCAGGAGCGCACGGCCCACCCGTGACTCCAGGTCCTTCATCGCTGCGGACATTGTGGGCTGCGCTACATAAAGAAGGTCGGCAGCCGCGGAGATCGACCCCTCAGCTGCAACTTCTATGAAATAGCGCAGCTGCTGCAGGGTCAATCCGCTCGAAATCTGAGGCATAGGAAAATACTATATGAATGCATAGCAACGCCTAGTTACCCGATACCTGCCTTAAATTAGCACCATGGATACAACCCCTTCTGAAAGGCCGTCTCCGGCCATCATCAACGGATTGGCAGCCCATGGCAGACGACTTCACCTTCAGCATCACCACCACCCGCTTCGACGAGGACTACTCCCCGTCGGAAGACTCCCGGATCACCACGAATTTCGCCAACCTGGCACGGGGCGAGCACCGCCAGGAGAACCTCCGCAACGCCTTTACCATGATGCGGCGCCGCTTTAACGATCTCGCACACTGGGACAACCCCGACCGGGACCGCTACACGCTCGAGTTTGAGATCGTTTCCGTGCAGATTCAGTTCACTGCGAATGGTACGGATCAGCAGTTCCCCCTGTTCGAGGTTCTCGATATCCAGATCGTCGACCTGCTGAACGGGATGCGCCACCAAGGAATCGTCGGGAACAACTTCTCCTCCTACGTCCGTGACTTCGACTTCAGCGTCGTACTGCCTGCGGCAGCAGGGGACTCAAGCAAGCCCACCGTTCCCGAAGACTTCGGCGATCTTCACGGCAAGCTGTTCCAGCACTTCCTCGATTCCCCGGTAGGCCAGGAACGCTTTCCGCAACCGCCAGTGGTCTGCATCAGCGTCTCCACGAGCAAGACATACCGGCAAACCGGGAACCGCCACCCGGTCCTGGGCGTCGAGTACCAGCAGGACGATTACTCCCTGACGGACGCTTACTTCGGAAAAATGGGGCTGCAGGTCCGCTACTTCATGCCACGCGGCAGCGTTGCGCCGCTCGCCTTCTATTTCCGGGGCGACCTGCTCAACGACTACTCCAACCTGCAGCTCATCGGCACGATCAGCACTATGGAGACGTTCCAGAAGATCTACCGCCCGGAGGTCTACAATGCGAACTCCGCCGCCGCCGCCGTCTACCAGCCGAGCCTGGGCGAGCAGGATTACTCGCGGACCCAGATCGCTTACGACCGCGTCGAGCGCGGTCAGCTCGCGGTTACGCAGGCGAAGTACACGGAGAAGCACTTCATCACGCCCCACAAGGATCTGTTGGACCAGTGGACGGCCAACTACCCTGCCCTCGTCAACTGACCCACGGAGAATCGTCAATCATGAACACACTTTTGCCCACCACCGTTGTCGGTAGCCTGCCGAAACCATCGTGGCTCGCACAGCCGGAGACTCTTTGGTCCCCGTGGAAGTTGGAGGGAGATGCGCTGCTCGAGGGCAAACAGGATGCGCTGCGCATCGCCATCCACGAGCAGAGCCTGCGCGGCATCGACATCGTCAGCGACGGCGAGCAAACCCGCCAGCACTTCGTCACGACCTTCATCGAGAATCTCAGTGGGGTCGACTTTGAACAACGCAAGACCGTGCGCATCCGCGACCGCTACGACGCGAGCGTACCGACCGTTGTCGGACCAGTGAGCCGTGAGCGGCCGGTATTCGTCGAAGACGCAAAATTCCTTCGCGCAACCACTGACCGGCCGATCAAATGGACTCTTCCCGGTCCGATGACGATGGTGGACACGCTCTATGATGACCACTACAAGAGCCGCGAGAAGCTGGCCTGGGAGTTCGCCACGATCCTGAACCAGGAGGCGAAAGAACTCGAGGCGGCCGGCGTTGACATCATCCAGTTCGACGAGCCCGCGTTCAATGTCTTCCTCGATGAGGTCAAGGATTGGGGAGTGGCTGCGCTTGAGAGAGCGGCAGAAGGACTGCGCGCTGAGACCGCCGTGCATATCTGCTACGGCTATGGGATCAAGGCGAATACTGACTGGAAGGCGACGCTCGGCTCACAGTGGCGGCAGTACGAGGAAACGTTCCCGCTGCTGCAAAGCTCCAGCATCGACATCATCTCGCTGGAATCCCAGAACTCCCAAGTGCCCATGGACCTCATCGAGCTCCTCCGCGGCAAGAAAGTCATGCTCGGGGCAATCGACGTCGCAAGTGAGACCATCGAGACCCCGGAGGAGGTCGCCAACACCCTCCGTGCGGCCCTGCAGTTCGTCGATGCGGACAAGCTCCTCCCCAGCTCGAACTGCGGCATGGCACCGTTCCCCCGGGACGTCGCACTGGCCAAGCTGAGTGCTCTCAGCGCAGGGACGAACATCATTCGCGAGGAACTGGCCCGCTCCGCCCCCAGCGTGTCCTAGCGATGTTTCACGCCTACCCCGCAGAGACTTGGCTCGACGCTCCCAAGCAAAGCTTCCCGTCCTCCCTCTCGGCTGACGAATTCAAGGCACTGTTCCGTGGGCACCCGGGAGGTGTCGCCGTCGTCACGGCCGATGCCGGCGAAGGACCGGTGGCCCTGACGGTATCGTCGGTCGTGTCAGTGAGTGCGGAACCTCCATTGCTGATTTTCTCGGTCTCGGCACTGTCCTCTGCGTCCGAAGTGCTTTCGCGCGCCGATACCGTCGTCGTGCACCTGCTGGACGCACACGACGTCGACCTGGCGAAGTTTGGAGCGACCCCTGGAGCCGACCGGTTTGACCAGACGCACCGCTGGTCGCCCCTTGCAACCGGCGAAGCAGTGTATGACGACGTCCGCGCCTGGGTGCGCTGCGCCGTCATCAATCGCATGGAGGTGGGGACCTCCACAATCATCGCCGTTCACGCCTTGGAGTCCCGCGTGATGCGTGACGTCCAGGCGGGCGAACCCGGCGACGCACTGGTCTACCACAACCGTTCATGGCACCGTCTGGGCGAGCATTCCAAGCTTGAAGGCTGAGCGCCCTAGCCGCCGGCGCAGATCCCCGGAGCGACGGCATCGCCGTAGTTGCCAGCCGGTCCGCCTAAAACCACCCATAAGCATGTCGGGGGGTCATAGAGACCATCCCTCACGATGAAAGATCCCGTAAACCATGACATCAGCCGTAGCCAGCCCAGGTACCAAAACCGCCTCTACCCCACAAGAAAATGCGTCGTCTCCGGAAAAGTTCCGACTGATGCTCATGATGGCCCTCACGCTCGTTACAGGTGTCGTTGACGCGGTCGGCTACCTTGCCCTTGACCGCGTCTTCACCGGAAACATGACCGGCAACGTGGTGATTCTTGCGATGGCGTTGGCCGGGGCGCCGAACCTGCCAACTTTGGGCCCACTGGTAGCACTTGGCGCCTTTCTCCTTGGCGCGGCAGTTGCCGGATCTACGCTCCAGTCAAGCCCGAAAGGCTGGAACCGCCGGGTCACGCTCCTCCTCACAGCGGGTTGTATCGCGTTGACGGGAACCGCCGCCATCTCTCTCATCGTGGAAGACGTCGGCCGGCAGTCCATTGGTGTCATTGTTGCCGCCGTTATCGCCATGCACATGGGCTCCCAGGCCCTGATTGCGCGGCATTTGGGCGTACGAGACATGACCACAGTGGTCATTACTTCCACCATGACTTCCCTCGCCGGGGAGTCACTTGTGGGCAAGCAACGGCCCCGGTTACTCAACCGACGGCTGGGCGCTGTCCTCGCTATGTTCGCCGGGGCCGCCATCGGAGCGATCCTGCTCCAGACACATTTCAGCGTCCCGATCGGCCTCGGCATCGCCATCACCGCCGCGGTGACCGTCCTGGGAAGTCGCCGCTGGCATTGATGCGGTACATCCCGCCAGCTACACCGCACCAGATCGCGGACGATCGGGGAATCGATCACAGCTTCCCCGACATGTATCCAGGCGGCCTGGCGCCGAACGCTCGTTGTCAAAAGCGCTGTTCCTCGGTCAGGTCCCCTTCTGATACGACGCATCCAAAGCGGTCTCGTGGACCGGAGCAAAACCGGACTCAACACCGAAGCCGGGCGGTCTTGGGTGCTGGCGAATCTACATCAATTCCGGTGAACTCATGCCTTAGTTCCTGCTGCCGCCGGAACGTGAGCTGTGCCTGGAATTCGGCATTGGCCGCTAACACCCGGGAACCGAAAAGTGGGCTGCTGCGCTTTGAATTCGTTCGACTCTGTCAAGCTACCCACGTCACCAGTAGCACGATTACGGGCTACCTCGCCGTCGATGAATTGACAGGGGAAACCTCGCTTCTTCAACAGGCCGTCGACCGCTTTCCAGTGGTGAACCTGCTGGACCTTGGCATGGCGACAGCCATGGCCTGCTGGATCATTGAAAGCCTCCGAGAGGAACCTAACCGTCTCTTCGAGGTTCAACGTATTGCAGACGAGGCCAATATCCCCTCGACACTTACCGAGGACTATGAGACTGCCAGGAAAACGAAGCCTAAACCAAAACCATAACTGCCGAATGGTGTTGGCACTTTGCCTTGGGGCGAGGACGGCACGGCAGAACTGTCATGCAAAAACGCGACCGGTTGGACACCCGCTTATACGACTCATGCAGAGTCACGTCAAGGTTTGTCAACACTCAAAAGCTAAAAAGCCACTGACCTGCGGAAACACCGTGCCCGAGGTGGGACTCGAACTACATTCCAGTCCGCGTAAACATTGGGAAGCCGCGGAAACATGCGGAATCCGGCCCGATCCGACCCAAGTGCTGCCCGGTCTGAAACCAAAAGTGTTGACAGTGTCAACACCGCCCAACCTGTAAGGGATTTGCGCCGTGTGGCCTCAGGCTCATATCCCAGTAACAACGCCGGGTCCGCCGGGCGGGCCAGGGCCTGGTCGAGGTTTGCGCGTGCACTCAAATTGTCCGTGCTGACTACTATGGTCCATGGCATGGAACCTATCTACAACGCCCATGGGGCAGTAATCGGCTGGTTGGATGACGATGCGATCCGCGGCTTGGATGGCGCGGTCGTCGCTTGGACAAAGAACGGGACGCTGTTCGACCTGAGCGGATCCGAATTGGGAAAGTTCACCAATGGATTCCTGCGGTTCGAAGGCGCCCCATTTGCTTTTGTCAGAGGAGCCCATTCGGGCCCAGTGTTGCCGTTCCCTTCGATCACACCGGTTCGGCCCGTGCGGCATGTCCGTCCCGTTCGCCCAATATTTTCAATTCCCTCTGTTCCGCACGTCCCCTCATATAGCTGGAGTCATCGGGCAGCCGGGGACGTCGTTCCAGGCCTTCGCTGAGCCAGAGCCAAGGACTAACGCAAACTCCGAGGGAGGCGGAGGAGTACTTTTAGCCAAGGACGGAGAATGTCTGAGCAGGAAAGTCTCGAGGTGAAAAGGAAATAACCAAGGAAGCGCAGCTCTGTAGCTGAGTCCTATAGCCGCAGCGCACCAAACACCAACCGAACTGGTCCTTCAGCACAGGATCAGGCCCGAGCGCCTGGCACCGTACATCCGCAAGACACCCACCCTGCATGAGGCGATCCGGCTCTACCGTTGGAACATTGAACTCTCAGGCGGCCGTCTACGAAGCCACTGCGTGAACATTTACACGCGGCGGGACTCGGCCAGGTGACCTTCCGGCGCTGGGCGTCCTGGGAATCTTCTGTGTCGGTCTCGCACGTCGCTAGCGGTGTCACGTGCGCATTTCCACTCGGCTGATGTGAGGTTTGACACCGTCTTCGTAAACGTTTACGCTCGGCCGTAAACGTTTACGGCTTTCGTTCACCCCTATGGGTGGCCCAATTCAACGATGAAGGAGCGAAAGATGCCTGGCATTGTCGCGGACGCCCGCCCGCTCGATTGCCGTTTCAGCCCTCGAAACCTTCGCCGAACGAAATTCCCAAGTATGACTTTGCCCCCTCTGGACGGAGGAAGCAGCCGACGGCGCGGCTTTTCGGGATCCAAGAGCCAAGGGGTCAACCTTGATAGAACTTCGCGATGCCGCCCCCTCATGTCTTGCGCACCGACCAACGGGCCGTCCTTCCACTCTCGGTTATTGCTGCCCAATTGGCCGCACTTCCTGAGCCAGCGCCGGCTAAAGTCCAAGCGGCTGCATCGTCGAGCCCGCCGGCCGGGTGTGGTACGCGATCCCTCGAGGGGACAACACCTGTTCGATTCCGGAGATCATTCCCCCAATCAGACCTGCTTCGTTACCCAAGATGCTATGTACCAAAGACAGATTGCGTGTCGCCAGAGGTTGGGCCTGTTGGTATACGACGCTCCGGACTTGAGCGAGTATGTCTTCGGTGCATTGTGTGATGGCACCTCCCAAGACAATGCGGGCGGGATTACAGAAGTTCACCAAGTCGGCAACGACCTGCCCAACGATGGTCGCGCTGTCCCGCACAACGCTTACGGTTGCGGGGTCGCCCCGCACGAGCAGTTCGAAGAGTTGCCCCTCGCCTACGTCTTCGTGGCGTATGGCGGAAACACGCGCGGCCATTGCACTGATCGAAGCCACCGCCTCCAAGCAGCCGTGGCTGCCGCAGCGGCAAAGCATATCCTTCATCTCAGGTACTTTGCTGTGGCCTATGTCGGCAGCAGCTCCGTCTGCTCCATGCAGAAGATGGCCGCTCTCGCTGACAAACCCTCCGCCCACACCCGTGCCGATGCTGATCATCAGCAGGGGCAGGTGCTCACCCCTATACGAGCGGGCCTCACCCAGGGCCATCAAGTGAACATCGTTGTCGACGATCACGTCGCATCGGAAACGACGAGCAAAGTAACCGCAGACCCCAAATCCGTCCCAGCCCGGCATCAACGGGGGCCGAACGGCCATCCCAAGTTTGGCATCAACGGGTCCTGGCAGCCCGACCGAAATAACGAGAACGTCCCGCGTGCCCAAACCACCTTCCGCGAGCATGGCCTCAAAAGCCGAGGCTATCTCGCCCAGCAGCTCGTCAGGACCGACCGTGACTTCCATCTTGATTTCGCCACGGGAAACGACTTGTTTGTCCAAAGTTGTGACGGCCAACCTGGTCGTGCGAGAGGAGACGTCGGCCACCAGAACGACGCCCTTGCCAGGGCTGACCCGAAAAGCCTGGGCGGGCCGGCCGCGGCTGCCCTGTGGGCCGGGTCCTGCGTCTTCGATCAGCCCGGATTCCAGCAACATACTGAGGTGGTTCTCGATAGTAGAGCGGGCCAGCCCAGTGGCTTTAACCAAGTCTGCTCGCGTCACTTTATCCTCGTCGGCTATCAACCTGGCAACGACGCTTCGCGCGGCTACAGCATCTGGCGCCAGGTTCTGATCCTGATGCAGGAGGCCAACTTCGGTCCACAAGGATCCCATGACACGCTCCACTTTTCGTTGTATTTATGTTGAAAACAAAATAATTCAGGCAGTTTTTTTCAGTTCTCGAGCTCTTTTAGGGTGAACCCATGACCTATTCGATGATAGACGCAGACGTCTACAGCATCCAGCGGCCTGCGGGGGCATAAATGGCCCCGCGATTAGCCGTCAATAACGTTTCTAAGCACTTTCTGGGCGTACAGGCCCTCCAAGACGTAAGTTTTGAACTTCATCCGGGGCAGGTTCTGGCCCTCATTGGAGAGAACGGTGCCGGTAAGTCCACCCTGATCCGCATCCTTTCTGGCGCTCACCAACCCGATGCAGGTGAGGTGATGATGAACGGCAGGGCCGTACAGATCCACGGGCCCAAGGACTCTGAAGCCCACGGCATTGCCACTGTCTACCAGGAGCTGAATCTTTTCCCGGACCTGACGGTCGCGGAAAACCTTGTGTTCGGGGCCTACCCTCGCAAAGGCGTAATCGACTGGAAGGCCACCAAGCGCGAAGCCCGGGACTTCCTGGGAAGCCTTGGACTCAACGTCGACGTCAACCGCAAGGTGCGTGAGTTGAGCGTTGCCGAGAAGCAGATGCTGGAGATCGCTAAGTCGCTGCACCGTAACGCCCAAGTTCTCATTCTGGATGAACCCACCGCTGTGCTTGGGGGTGACGATGTGGATCATCTACTGCAATTGGTCCACGGTTTGAAGGAACGCGGCGTCAGCATCATCTTTGTGTCTCACCGGCTGGAAGAAGTCTTCGACCTTGCCGACCGCTACATCGTCCTGAAAGACGGCAAGCTCACCGGCGCCGGAAAGATTTCAGAGACCGATCACGACGACCTCGTTTCGAAGATGGTGGGAAGAAACTTCACTCGCGGGGAGCGTGAAGTCTCGGGAACGCTGGGAGAGACCGCTCTCGAGGTCAAGAACCTCACCCGCGAAGGCGTCCTAAACGACATTTCCTTCCATGTTCGATCTGGAGAAGTAGTCGGGGTGGCCGGCCTCAGAGGCGCAGGACGCACGGAACTGGCACGGGCGATCTACGGCGCCGATCCCTATACCAGCGGCGAAGTCATCGTTAAGGGCCGGAAACTGAAAGCCGGAAAGCCACTTCAGGCCATCGACGCCGGGATCGGCCTCGTGCCCGAAGAGCGGAAAACCCAAGGACTGTTCACCGCCTTGTCCACCGCCATGAACATCCCCCTTGTCAGCATGCTCAAGAACCGCACAGCCACGGCCTCGCCCAGCCGGGACCGGAGCCTGGCGAAGGGCTACGTCGACAAACTGCGGATTAAACTCCCGGACGTGTCCTCGCCCGTGGCGACGCTTTCGGGCGGAAACCAGCAGAAGGTTGTACTGGCGAAGTGGCTGGAAGCCGGCGTGGACGTCCTCATCCTTGATGAGCCCACCCGCGGCATCGATATCGGTGCCAAGCAGGAAATCTACGAATTGATCCACGAACTGTGCCGTCAAGGCCTGGCCATCATAGTCATCTCCTCGGAACTGCCCGAGGTCCTGGCCCTTAGCAATCGCATTCTGGTCATGTACCACGGCGAGGTTGCGGCCGAACTCGAAGGCGCCACAGCCACAGAAGAACAAATCATGTTTTACGCCGTCGGAGGTAAATAGTAGTGACAACCCAAGCGCCAACGGAGCCCTGGGCCAAAGGCCTGTCCCTGAAACTGCGCAGTAACCTGCTGCCGATCATCATCCTGCTGGTTATGGTCGCCGCCGTGGCCCTACTGGTCCCCTCGTTCTTCCAGCCCAGCAACTTGCTCAATGTCGGCCGCCAGTCAGCAATCGTGGGGATCATTGCGGTCGGCATGACGTTCGTCATCCTCACTGGGGGAATCGACCTTTCGGTTGGTTCCATCCTCGCCCTATCCGGCGTTACCACCGCGATCCTGATTAACAACGGCCTGATCGTTCCATTGGCCATTGTTGCGGGCATGCTTGTGGGGGTGGTTGCAGGCATCATCAACGGTATCGGCGTTGCAGTTCTAAAGGTCCAGCCGTTCATCATGACCCTGGCAACCATGGTGGCCATCCAGGGGCTTTCGCTCCGCCTCACGGACGGAGGACCCAGGCAGTTCTCCAACCGTGAACCATTCTTCAACTTCATCGGAAGCGGCAGCTTCCTGGGCGTGCCCGGGCCGTTCATCGTGTTCCTGTTGATCGCCGCCGCCGGAATCCTTGTCCTGCGCTACCTTGCCTTTGGACGGTACATCTACGCCATCGGCGGCAGCATAGAAGCCGCGCGTCTTTCAGGGGTCCGGACCACCCGCACCATCATTCTGGCCTATTCAATCAGCGGGCTGTGCGCGGGCCTGGCCGGAGTCATGACCGCGGCCCGCCTCGGCGTCGGAGATCCGACGGCCGGCAGCCTGTCCAACCTGGATGCGATCACCGCCGTCGTCATCGGCGGAACCAGCCTCATGGGTGGCATCGGCGGTGCTGTTGGAACCGTGTTCGGGGCCATCCTGCTGGCCATCTTGTCCAACGTTATGAATCTCCTCGGGATCTCCCCGTTCGACCAGCAAGTAGTCAAGGGAGCGGTCATCGTAATAGCCGTCCTGGTCGCCGCCAAAGCAACCGTGAAGCGGTTCAAAGAGCGGCGCACTGACTCACCGAAGACGGCCACCAGCCAACCACCCGCCATCCCCACGTCTTCAGCAAGTCCGGACTCCCCCGAGCGGGACGGATCCTCACCCGCTGAACAGACGACGCCCCGCTGACTTCATCTCAGTCCAAACTCAGTCCCACCGCCACAACAACGAAAGTGAAAAATGCAATGACGCACGCCACAAAACAGCGCACCCGGTCTTTCGCCGCCATGGCCGCCGCAGGAGTCGCAGCGACTCTGCTTACAGCCTGCACCGGCCAAGCCACCGCGACATCTTCAAACGAAGCCGTCGGCGACAAACTTGCTCCGAGCATTTACTGCGGTGACACATGCCAAGGACAGCTCGAGCTGAAGGCTGATCCGGCGGGCATTGAGTGCAAAGTCGGCGTCTCCTGGAGCAGCGCCTCCTTCCCCTACGGAGCGAAATCAACGCAGCAAATTCCTGAATTCGCAAAGGCCTTCTTCCCGAAAATGAACGTCACCGTCAGTGACGGGCGCGGGGATGCGACCAACCAGTCAAACCAGGTGTCAGAAATGATCGCCCAGGGAATCAAGGTGCTCATCCTTTCGCCCCAGGATGCGAACGCGCTGGCAGGAGTTGCGAAACAGGCCACGGCAGCCGGCATCAAAGTCATCGCCGCCGACCGCCAGGTCAACGCAGAAGTCTCCACTTACATCGGCTCGGACAACGAGGAAGCCGGAGTGGTCGATGGCAAGGCCGTGGCAGAGGCCCTTGGCGGAACCGGCAGCGTCGTGGAACTCTCCGGAAGCCTTGGCGCTTCCCCGACAATCGCCCGGTCGGCCGGTTTCCGCAAGGGTATTGAAGGATCAAAGGTCGAGGTCATCGCGTCCCAGACCGCAAACTACGACCGCGCCACAGGTTTGAAGGTCATGGAGGACCTTCTGCAGCGCTTTGGAACAGGCAAGATCCAGGCAGTCTACGCACACAACGACCAGATGGCCTTCGGCGCCATCCAAGCGATCAAGGAAGCCGGCCGCGAAGGCGAAATCAAGGTGTTCGGCATCGACGGAGAGGCCGAAGCGCTCGATCTGGTCAAGGACGGAAGCTACGCAGCCACCGTCGGCTACCCGCTCGTTGTCAAGGAATCCACCATTGCCGCCGCCAAGCTCTGCGCCGGGGAGCCCGTCGAGCCGCGCATCAAGCTCGACTCCACCCTTATCGACCAAACCAACGTGGACCAGTACCTGGGCAAGGCACCCCAGTAAACCCCTGACTGCCAAGAAAAGGAACCGTAATGAAAATTTCGTACAACACCTGGGCCTATTCCAGCTTCTTCGTCTGGGTCCCCTCCTACACGCTGGAGGAGACCATCAAGCGGATCGCCAAAATGGGTTACGACGGCATTGAAATCGGCGGTGCAGCCCCGCACGCCTACCCGGCCTACCTGGGAGCCGAACGGCGGGCCGAGATCAAGGATCTCCTCGACGAACACGGCCTCTCGCTTTCCAGCATGTTGCCCGCTCCGTCCGGCGGCCCGGGAAACAACCCGGCTTCGCCCTACATCGAGGAACGCCGCGCCACCATCGAACACTACGTCGAGCTGGCCGAACTCACCGCCCAGTGGGGCGGCAAGACCTTGATCTACCTGCCCGGTTGGATGATCTTCGGCACCAGCCGGAGGCAGGCCTGGGCATGGACCCGTGAATGCCTCACGGAGATCGCGGACCGGATCGCGCACACGGGCGTCACCCTGGTGATCGAACCCACCTCGCACGACACGAACCTGTGTGAAAGCGCCGACGACGCAATCGAGCTGATGGAGGACGTCAACCGGGACAACGTGAAACTGATGTTCGACACCTTCCACGTCATGTACCGCCGCGAAGTCAACACCGACTACGTCTACAAAATGGGGAAAAACCTGAAGCACATTCACATCTCCGACAACGACCGGCTGCCCCCTGGTAAAGGCATCGGCGACTGGCCGGCGCTGGTGGACGCAATGCTCGACATCAACTTCGACGGCTACCTGACCATGGAAACCGGCTTCCACCAGCGTGGAATTGAACCGGATGAGGACGCGCGGTCAAGCATTGAGTTCCTGCGCCCGCTCGTAGAGGAACGCAAGAAGTTGCGCCTCGGCGCGCAGGTATAGGAGGACTGCGTAGATGGCGTCGAAGTTTGTGCTCGACTTTCCGTTGACGTTCCTCAACCCTGAGGAGGCGGCCGTGATTGATTCCCTTGCGGCTCACATCATCCCGTCGGAACCCGGTTCGCCCGGTGCCAGGGAAGCAGGAGTAACGGAATACATTGACAAAGCTCTTGGTGGGTTCCTTCGGGAGCTGCAGCCCGTCTATCGCAGCGGACTGATCGCATTGGCGGATTTCACCGCGGGCATTACCGAAGGACGGTTCCACGAACTGTCCGACGGGCAGCAGGAAGAGGTGGTCCGCCAGTTGGCTGAGCTGAGCGAAAGGGATCCTTCGGACTTCGCCGGCCAGTTCTTCCGCATCGTCCGGGAACACACGGTGCAGGGCTTCTTCGGGGACCCGGCCTACGGCGGCAATCGCGGGCTGGTCGGCTGGGAGCTGGTGGGTTTCCCTGGCGCCCAGTGGGGGTACACGGCTGAGCAGATGGCGCCGGACTTCAACACCCGGACCATTCCGATGCTGACCATCAAGGATCTTTACTCCCGTATTGGAGGAGCACAATGAGCGAGAACTTCGACGCCATCATCGTCGGCATGGGGTCCACTGGTGGAATCCTGGCCGAACAACTGACCAAAGCCGGCCTGAAGGTTCTGGGACTGGACAAGGGCCAGGACTACACCGAGGAAGATTTCGCCATCAAGCAGGACGAAATCCGGTACTACCAGCGGGGAGCCATCGTCGCCGGAGTGAACGTGGACCCGGTGACCTGGCGCGCCTCCGACGGCGAGACCGCGCGCGTCCTGCCCTGGTCCGCCGGCGCCCTGGGCAACGACGAGCCCCTGTACGGCCTGCCCTCCATTGGAACCGGTGGCGGCACCCTCCACTGGGGGGCCGCCGCCTACAGGTTCAGGGAAGCAGACTTCCGGATGAAGAGCGCCATCGCTGAACGTTTCGGCGCCCAGGCGCTGCCGGAGGGCTCCACCCTGGAGGACTGGCCCATCAGCTACGCGGACCTGGAACCCTACTACGACCGGGTGGAATACGAACAGGGCATCTCCGGGCTGGGCAACACCGGCGGCGTGGTCCCCCCGGGCGGTAATCCGTTCGAACCCCCGCGCAGCCGGGACTATCCCATGCCGCCAGTAACACAGGGCCCAGGTGACGTGCCTTTCGTGGCGGCGACCGAGCGGCTGGGGCTGCACCCCTTCCGCCAGCCCCTGGCCATAAACTCGAAGGAATACAAGGGGCGGCCCGCTTGCGTGAACTGCGGCTTCTGTCACGGCTACCCGTGCCACGTCAAGGCCAAGTCCACAACACAGGTCACGTCGGTGCCCGCCGCCAAAGCCACCGGCAACCTGGACCTCCGCCCCCTTAGCCGCGTCCTGCGGATCAACCGGACCGCAGACGGCAAGCGCGCCACGGGTGTGAGCTACCTTGACAGCACTGGCACGTCCCGGGAGGCGACAGCCGACAAGGTCATCTTGACGGCCTACTCCCTTGAGAACGTCCGTCTGCTGCTGCTCTCGGACATCAACAGCAACGGCCAAGTGGGCCAGCACTTCATGACCCACAACTTCGGCTGGTTCACTTCCATCCTGCCTGAGCCGACCAACCCGTTCCTGGGCACGTTTAACGCCTCGAGCGCGGTGGATGACTTCACCTCGGAGCTTGTCCCGGACAACGACCTTGGAGTCCTTTGGGGTTCCCCGATCATTAGCGTCGTAGGGGACCTTCAGCCTATCGAGGCTTACCACAACATGGATCCGCGGACCCGCAAGTGGGGCCTGGACCTCAAGCACTGGCTGCGGGACAACTACACACACATGCACCGCATGTACTCCCAAACCACAAACTTCCCCTACGCCCGCCATTACGCCGACCTTGACCCGACCGTCAAGGACCGCTGGGGGCAGCCGGCACTGCGCATCACCCATGACTGGGACGACCATGACGCGAATTCAGTCATTCTGATGGGCCGGTACAAGGAGAAAATCGCGCGTGAGATGGGGGCGAAGGATTACTGGATGGATTCGCCGCGCCCCCCGTACCACCTCTCAACCCACGACGTCGGGGTGCACAGGATGGGCGAGGATCCGGCCACGTCCGTCACCGACATCTACGGCGAGGTCCACGAGTGCGAGGGGTTGTATGCCATTGGCGGCGGCGGATTCGTCAGCTACGGCGGGTACAACCCGAACCAGACCATTCAGGCGTTGGCCTACTTCAGCGCCGAGCACATGCTTAAGAAAATGGGTGTGAACGGCGCGGACATGGGACTCGTTCGTGCATCCTGAGCGCGTCGGCGGGCCCATCGCTTCATCTGTGCCACCCAGGTTTTCAGGCAAGGTCGCGTTCATCACGGGCGGGGCGCGCGGACAGGGCCGAAGCCATGCCCTGCGCCTGGCACGTGAGGGGGCCGATATCGCCTTGGTGGATCTAGGTTCGGCGGGCCGCGTGGACGATCCAACCTATAACACGTCCACCAGCGCCGATCTGGAGCAGACCCGGGAGGACGTTCTCGCCCTGGGCCGGCGCTGCTTGTCCTTCGAAGTAGATGTGCGTGACTACGACGGGCTTGACCTGGCGGCGAAAGACACTGCAGCCCGGCTGGGCGGGATCGATCATGTCATTGCCAATGCCGGCATCACTGACGGATTCCACCGCACGTGGGAGCTACCCGTCGAGAACTGGCAAACGATGATAGACATCAACCTCACCGGAGTCTTCCATACCTGCAAAGCAACGGTGCCGCACCTGATAGAGCGGGGAGCAGGTTCGTCGCTGGTGTTGATCAGCTCCGGCGTTGGCTTGAAGGTCGTACCCCGCCTGGCCCACTACGTTGCCGCGAAGATGGCCTTACGGGGCCTGAGCACTTCACTGGCGCAGGAGTTGGGGGAATACGGCATCCGCTGCAACACCGTCCTCCCCGGGGGCATCAATACGGAGATGACCACGGCGATGGTGGAACTGAATGGAGTGCCTCGGCAGCAACTGCTGGCGGGCTTCCGCGCCGGGCAGTTGATCAATGAAGACCTGGAAGTAGCGGACACCACCGCTGCCGTTCTGTGGCTGCTGTCCAACGAAGCACGCCTGGTCACCGGCTTGGAAATGACCGTTGACGCGGGCGAGAGCAAAAAATAACCACTTGTATCATCAGAAAGGGGCACCCTGTGTCATCCGAAAAAGTCCTTAAGGTCGGCATCGTCGGCCTGGAATTCGGCGCCGAATTCATTCCTATTTATCAGCAGCACCCGAACGCTGAAATGTATGCGATCTGCCAGCGCACCGAATCCAAATTGAACGAGGTCGGTGACCAGTACGGCGTCGAGGTCAAATACACCGACTACGACAAAATGCTGGCCGACCCCAATATTGACGTCATCCACATCAACACGCCATTGCAACTGCACGCCGATCAGGTGGTCGCAGCACTGGAAGCCGGCAAGCATGTCGGCTGCACCATCCCGATGGCCACCTCCGTGGAGGACTGCAAGCGGATAGTCGACGCTCAACAGCGCACCGGGCTGACGTACATGATGATGGAGACCACCCTCTACAGCAGGGAATTCCTGTACCTCCAGGAGCTCTACCGGACGGGCGCACTCGGGAAAGTCCAGTTCCTTCGCGCCTCACACCATCAGGACATGACGGGCTGGCCCTCCTACTGGGATGGCATGCCGCCGATGTATAACGGCACGCATGCTATCGGACCCACCCTTGGGCTGGCCGGAAACCAGGCCGAATACGTCCAGTGCCTCGGTTCCGGCAGCGTCTTCGACCGCATGAAGGAACAGTACGGCTCCCCCTTCGCCCTCGAATCCACGCACATCAAATTCCTTGACAGCGATACAGGCGCGGAAGTAACAAGGCACCTCTGGGCCGTAGCCCGTGAATACCGCGAAAGTTTCGACGTATACGGATCCATCCGGTCCTTCGAATGGGCTCAGACAGAAGATGCAGCCCACGTGCTGTATCTCGGAGAAACACCTGAACGCATCACCGTTCCCGACTTTGCAGACCGTCTTCCCGAACCCATCCGGCACTTCACGACAGCCGGCGTCTACACCGCGGGAGGCGAAACCGAGCACCGTTCCTTCGTTCAGGGCGGAGGCCATGGAGGCTCCCACCCGCACTTGGCCGACCGTCTGCTGCAGGCCGTCCTCGGCACCGCGGAGCCGTTCCCGAACGCCGTCCAGGCAGCGAACATCACCTGTTCCGGCATCCTCTCGCACGAATCGGCGATGCGGGGCGGTGAGCGCGTCTACCTCCCGGAGTGGACCCTGACAGATACGAAGCCAACCGTGATCGAACTTGACCAGGACGTACAGCCGCCGTGGGCAAAGGAACATGCCCTGACTCTCTAGCAGAAAGGTCGCAGCCGGCCGCTCTAAGGAGAAGGTGCTTTTCCTCGGAGCGGCCCGGCCTCGGGCGTTTACCACCAACAGAAATGCCAGTCCATCTGCCTCTTAGCGATGTCACGTCCCCTCGCCCTCACTCGAGTGCCGAAGCGGGGCGGCGCTTCCGCGCCCCCGCCCGTACACCCACAGCCCCACCGATGTAACGATGGGGCACCGGCCAAATGACATAACGACAAGAAAGTCAACACCATGCCTAGTAGCCATCCTTCAGCTGCTGATCGCGTCCGTTTTCCGGGGATGATAGAGGTACAGGTGGAAAGGGCCGCAGAACTGGACCAAGCCCTAGCTAAGGCTGTGGACATCATCTCGAAAGCTGCGCATGAACACCACACCGGCATAATGATCACTCGTATAGGCGTAGGCCAATACGTAGTGCGCGCTCACCCTGACGTTCCGTTCGGACTGACACGTCAGCTTCACACCTGACAGCACGCTATCCGCAATGCCGCTGCTCCCCGCATGCAGACGTGGAATTGCGGGGAGGCGTCCCTCGTGGTCATCGCATCCATACTCGCTCGTTAAACTCCCGTAAGGAGTTACCTCACCGCTACTCCCCACGCTAGAGCTCGGTACATTCCCCAGGACCACATATCCCCGCGAGTAAGACTCTGCAGTTTCTTGGGTCACTGTCGGTGATGGTCGAAAAGTGAGCCATTGTGACGGTTGAAAACTGAGCCACCCGTTCCAAACGATTGGGTGGGTGATCACAGTGGAGGATTGGGCGCTTATTCGGCGGTTGCATCTGGCCGAGGGTGAATCGATGAGGTCGATAGCGGCGCGGTTGGGGGTCTCCAGGAACACGGTCGCGAAGGCAGTCAGCTCGGAGGGTCCGCCAGCGTACGTTCGGGCGCCGCAGGACTCTGGTATCAAGGCTGTGGAACCGGCTATTCGTGCGTTGCTGCTGGAGAACCCGCGGATGCCGGCGACTGTGTTGGCTGAGCGGGTGGGCTGGTCTGGGTCGCCGGCGTGGTTCCGGGAGAACGTTGCCAGGATCCGGCCCGAGTATGCCCCGGCTGATCCTGCGGACCGGATCTCTTACGATCCCGGGGATCAGGCGCAGTGCGATCTGTGGTTTCCCGAGGTGCGGATACCCGTCGGCGCGGGCAAAGCCAGGGTGTTGCCTGTGCTGGTGATGGTGTCCTCGCATTCTCGGTTCATCATGGCCCGGATGATCCCGTCCCGGATGACCGGGGACCTGCTGGCCGGAATGTGGGAACTGCTCGGATCCCTGGGCGCGGTTCCGCGGCGGCTGATCTGGGACAACGAAACCGGCATCGGCCGGCGGAACAGCTACGCCGCCGGAGTCGCGGCGTTCGCCGGGGTCCTCGCGACCAGGATCGTGCAGGTTAAACCCTACGACCCGGAGAGCAAGGGCGTGGTGGAGCGGGCCAACCAGTTCCTGGAGACTTCCTTCCTGCCGGGCCGGGTTTTCACCTCTCCGGAGGACTTCAACACCCAGCTCGGGCAGTGGCTGCCGAAGGCCAACGCCCGGCTGGTCAGACGGACCGGCGCCCGCCCGTCGGACCTGCTCGCTGCGGACAAAGCGGCCATGCTGGCGCTGCCGCCGGTTCCACCGGTCATCGGTTTCACTTCAAGGGTTCGGCTGCCGAGGGACTACTACGTCCGGATGGGATCCAACGACTACTCCGTTCACCCGCAGGCCATCGGCCGGTTCGTCGACATCACCGCCGGCCTCGAATCCGTCACGATCAGCCTGGATGGCCGATGCGTCGGCACCCACGCCCGGTCCTGGGGCGCCGGCCTGACCATCACCGACCCGGACCATGTTGAGGCGGCACGGGCGCTGCGGAAGGCTTTCCAAACCCCGCAACCTGTGGGCGAGACCACCGCGCTGCGGGACCTTGCGGATTATGACCGGGCGTTCGGTGTTGTCCTGGACGACGGTCAGGTCGCCTGATGCCGGACGCTAAGGAAACCATCGGCCAGATCGAGTACTACTCCCGGGCGATGAAAGCACCCCGGATCCGGGAAGTAGCACCCCGCCTCGCGGACCAGGCCCGTGAAGGAGGCTGGACCCACGAGGAATACCTCGCCGCTGTCCTGTCCCGGGAAGTCGCCGCCAGGGAAGCCTCCGGCGCCGAGATCAGAGCCCGGGCCGCCGGGTTCCCGGCCCGGAAATCACTCGAGGACTTCAACTTCGATCACCAGCCCGGCCTCAAACGCGACACCATCGCGCACCTGGCCACCGGCGCGTTCCTCACCGAAGCGTCCAACATCGTCCTGCTCGGACCGCCAGGAACCGGCAAAACACACCTCGCCACCGGCCTGGGGCTGCGGGCCACCCAGCTCGGTCACCGGGTCCTGTTCGCCACCGCCATCGACTGGGTCGCCCGGCTCCAGGCAGCCCACCAGAACGGCAGGCTGCCTCAGGAACTGGTCAGGCTGCGCCGCTACGGACTGATCATCGTGGACGAAGTCGGCTACATCCCCTTCGAACAGGATGCCGCGAATCTGTTCTTCCAGCTCGTCTCATCACGCTACGAGCACGCCTCACTGATCCTGACCTCGAACCTGCCCTTCGCCCGCTGGGGAGACGTCTTTGGCGACCAAGTCGTCGCTTCGGCCATGATCGACCGCATCGTCCACCACGCCGAAGTCATCACCCTCAAAGGCTCCAGCTACCGCCTCAAACACACTCAGGTCAATTCGCTGCCCTCGACAAGACCGGAAAATACGGCAGAATAACCAGCGTCAAAGTGGCTCACTTTTCAGCCCGCGAAACGGCTCACTTTTCGACCATCGCTGACA
>NZ_JBNZGA010000012.1:0-132064 GCF_050573415.1 Paenarthrobacter sp. NEAU-H11
GACGGCGGGCACGCCCATGCCTCCGAGACCGCCCTGCATGCCGAGGACAAGGGCTACCACAAGAACCTCAAGCCCCGGCAGATCCAGATGATCGCGATCGGCGGTGCGATCGGCACCGGCCTGTTCCTCGGCGCCGGCGGCCGGCTCAACGCCGCGGGCCCGTCCCTGGTCATCGCCTACGCCGTCTGCGGGTTCTTCGCGTTCCTGATCCTGCGCGCCCTGGGCGAACTGGTCCTCCACCGCCCCTCCTCCGGCTCGTTCGTCTCCTACGCCCGTGAATTCTTCGGCGAAAAAGCCGCCTTCGTCTCCGGCTGGTTCTACTGGATCAACTGGGCCACCACCACCATCGTGGACATCACCGCCGCAGCCCTCTACATGAACTTCTTCGGCAACTACATCCCCTGGATGGCAGCCGTCCCGCAATGGGCCTGGGCACTGACCGCCCTGATCGTGGTCCTGGCCCTGAACCTCGTCTCCGTGAAGGTCTTCGGCGAAATGGAATTCTGGTTCGCCCTGATCAAGGTCGCCGCCCTGGTCATCTTCCTCATCGCCGGCACCTACTTCGTCATCTTCGGCACCCCCGTGGACGGCCAGCAAGTCGGCCTGAGCCTCCTCTCGGACAACGGCGGCATCTTCCCCAACGGCCTGCTCCCCATGATCATCCTCATGCAGGGCGTCCTCTTCGCCTACGCCTCCATCGAACTCGTCGGCACCGCCGCCGGCGAAACCGAAAACCCCGAAAAGATCATGCCCAAAGCCATCAACTCCGTGGTCTTCCGCATCGCCGTGTTCTACGTCGGCTCCGTCATCCTCCTGGCCCTGCTGCTGCCCTACACCTCCTACGAAAAGGGCGTCAGCCCCTTCGTCACGTTCTTCGGCTCCATCGGCATCCAGGGCGTGGACGTCATCATGAACCTCGTCGTCCTCACCGCAGCCCTGTCCTCCCTCAACGCCGGCCTCTACTCCACCGGACGCATCCTGCGCTCCATGTCCGTCAACGGCTCCGCCCCGCGCTTCGCCTCCCGCATGAACAAAGCAGGCGTCCCCTACGGCGGCATCGCCATCACCGCCGGCGTCTCCCTCCTGGGCGTCCCCCTGAACTACCTCGTCCCCGCCCAGGCCTTCGAAATCGTCCTCAACGTCGCCTCCGTGGGCATCATCATGACCTGGGCAACCATCGTCCTGTGCCAGATCCAGCTCAAACGCTGGGCAGACAAAGGCTGGCTCGAACGCCCCTCCTTCCGCATGATCGGCGCCCCCTACACCGGCTACCTCTCCCTGCTCTTCCTGGTGGGCGTGCTCGTGATGGTCTTCATCGACTCCCCCCTCACCATGCTCGTCACCGCCATCGCCTCCGCCCTCATGGTCGTCGGCTGGTACGCCTGCCGCACCCGCATCCGCGAAATCGCCGAAACCCGCGAAGGCTTTACCGGCCTCTCCCCCGTCATCGCCAACCCGCCGGCGGCCGCCTTCAAGAAGTAAGCCACCGTCCTTTACGTCCGACGGCGGCACGCAGGTTCTGGAGCTGCAGAACCTGTGTGCCGCCGTCGCGGTTTAAAGCTCGACGCTTGAGGCGGCCGGCGGACCAGTTACTTGGCGGGATCCACCACCATCGCCGATCCGCCGCCGCGCCTTGCCGGCTCGGCCGCGGCGACCACCAGTCCGTCATCCAGGAACTCAATCGCCGTGGCGGCGCCAATTTCTGCCGCCGAGGTTCCGGGGGCGCCCGCTGCCACAAGCTTGTGCTTGTACGTCGACGCCAGGACGGGCCCGTACGCATCGATGAAGGCCTGTTCAGCCACAACATTTTCCGTGTTCCGCTGGGTGCCGCGGGGAGCAGCCAGGGCCTCCGAGATGGTCATCCCCAGGTCAATACGGTTGATGAGCGTCTGCAGGACGGTGGTGATGATGGTGGAACCGCCCGGCGAGCCGAGTGCCACGAAAGGTTCGCCCTCTTTCAGGACGATGGTGGGCGACATGGACGAGCGGGGCCGCTTGCCCGGCTGGATCCGGTTGGGATCCGTTTCGCTGTACACCACCGAGAAGTCCGTGAGCTCGTTGTTGAGGATGAATCCCCGGCCGGGAACCACGATGCCGGAACCGCCGGTCTGCTCGATGGTGAGGGTGTACTCCACCACGTTGCCCCACTTGTCTGAAACGGTCAGGTTGGTGGTGGAGATGTTCTCGGTGTCCTTCTCATCGGCGAGCGCTGCCGGCTTCACCGGGCACACGCCGTCGTACGACGTGACGTCTCCGGCGGTCTGCAGCGGCTTGACGGCCGCCGCCAGCGGATTGATCTCGCAGGCCCGTTCCTTGCCGAACACCGGGTCCAGGAGCGCATTCGTGGGAACGTCCACAAAGGCGGGATCGCCGACGTACTTGGCGCGGTCCGCGAAGGCAAGCGCGCTGGCTTCGAGGTAGTGGTGCAGCACCTTGGGCACGTCAGCCTTCAGGGACGGAAGATCGAACACCTCCAGGATGTTCAACGCCTCACCCACCGTGGTTCCTCCACTGCTGGACGGGGCCATCCCATAGACGTCGTAGCCGCGGTAGTTCACATGGGTGGGCTCCTGGTCCAGCGCCTCGTAGTCCTTGAGGTCCTTGGTGGTCATGACCCCCGCCGGGCCGGGCAGGGCGGAACCGGGAACCATCGGCGGGTTCTGGACTGTCTCCGCGATCTCCTTCGCAAGGGGACCTCTATAGAAGGCCTTCATGCCCTTCTTGGCCAGGAGCTGGTAGGTATCGGCGAGGCCGGGATTCTTGAAGATTGTCCCCACGGCCGGTGCGTCGCCACCCGGCAGGAAGAGCTCACTGGTGGATGTGAAGGGCTGGAACCGGTCCTTGTTGTCCAGCGTCTGCTGCTGGAATGTGGCGTCTACAACAAAGCCCCTGGTGGCAACCTCGATGGCCGGTTCAAGGGCCTCCTCCAGGCTGACGCTCCCCCAGCGCTCGAGTGCGCGTTCCCATGTGGCAGGCGTGCCGGGCACGCCCACTGACATGCCGCTCGTGGCCTGCTTGCGGAACGGGTATGCCGCACCCGTGGCAGGGTCAATGAATGCATCCCGGGGCATGGCGGCCGGGGCCGTCTCGCGGCCGTCGATGGTGCTGACTTTGCCGCTGTCAGCGTCGTAGTACACAAAGTAGCCGCCGCCGCCGATACCGGCACTGTACGGCTCCGTGACTCCCAGGGTGGCTGCTGCCGCGACGGCGGCGTCGACGGCGTTGCCGCCCTCGCGGAGGACTTCGATGGCCGCCGCCGAGGCTTCAGGGTCCACGGTGCTGACCGCACCGCCGTAGCCGGTGGCCACGGGTTGTTTTTGGGTTTGCCGCTCGTCAGCGGAAGCGGCGGGGCTCATGATGGCGCCGGTGGTCACGCTCATCGCCAGCGCTGCGGTTACGGCAGCGAGCCGGCGTCCCGGATATGGCATGGTTGCTCCTGAATGGGTGTGGGTGAGGTGGGTCACACGCTACTCCTCGGGCATGACACTCTCAACGGTGCCGGCCACGCTCTTGCCCCGCAGGCTGCCGCGCTCGGTAGCATGAAAGCCATTGCGGGCAGCAGGACCACCAGCGCCGGCGCGCCACAGGGCCGGGGAAGACGAGGTACTCCATGTCAGGATCGAAACTCGCCATCGTCGGCGCGGGGAGCGTCGGCACCTCCCTGGCGTACGCCGCCCTCATCCGCGGTTCAGCCGGCAGCATCGCCCTGTTCGACGTCAACGCCGCCAAGGCCGACGCCGAAGTCCTGGACCTCGCCCACGGCACCCAGTTCGCTGCTGCCGCTGCGTCCGTGACCGGCGGCGGTGACATCGCCGTGACGGAGGGTGCGGACGTCGTCGTCATCACCGCCGGGGCCAAGCAGGCGCCGGGCCAGACGCGCCTGGACCTGGCCGGAACCAACGTCCGGATCCTGGAAGACCTCATGCCGCGGCTGCTCGAGCGCTCCCCGGACGCCGTCTACGTCCTGGTCACCAATCCCTGCGATGTGCTCACGGTGGCAGCGCAGCAAATCTCCGGACTTCCAACGGGACGCATCTTTTCGTCAGGAACCGTCCTGGACACCTCCCGGCTGCGGTGGCTGCTGGCACGCCGTGCCGGCGTGGCCGTGGCCAGCGTCCACGCCAGCATTATTGGCGAGCACGGAGATACGGAGTTCCCGGCCTGGTCCACCGCCACCATCGGCCCCATCCCGGTCCGCGACTGGAAGGTGGACGGCGAGCGCGTCTTCACCCCCGATTACCTTGCCGAAACGGCACGCGAAGTGACGCAGGCGGCCTACAAGGTCATTGCCGGAAAGGGCGCAACCAACTACGCCATCGGCCTCTCCGGCGCACGCATCGTGGAAGCGCTCCTTCGGGACGAGAACGCGGTGCTGCCCGTGTCCACGGTCCTGGCGGGACAGCACGGAATCTCAGGGGTGGCGCTCTCCCTGCCGAGCATCGTGGGACGCGGCGGCGTCCGCACCGTCCTCGAAATGCCCATGGACGACGGTGAAGTGGCGGCCCTGCAGCATTCCGCGGATACCCTCCGGAACACGCTGGGCACCCTGGGGATCTGAGGGATCTGACCGGCCTGCCCCCTCCCTGTCCTCCAAGAGGCCCTCGTGCCAGAGGCATTCTTTGAGTCAACACGTCCACCCTGTTGACGGCCCGCGGGCTTAGGTCTAGCCTCGGGCACATCCTGCTGTTTCAACGATGAACCTAGTTAAGGAGCACAGCCAGCATGCCGGAATTCATGGACGTCCACCACAATATGGTCGGAATCACCAAGGAGGCCCTCCAGGAGGCCCACAACGCGGACCTTGCCATCCAAGGCGACGAGAGCGTTGACTTCAAATCGGCCTGGGCCGATCCCGAATCAGGTTATGTCTACTGCCTGTCAGAAGCCCCCTCTGCTGACGCTGTGCGTCGTATCCATGAGCGCGCGGGCCACCCCGCAGACGAAGTACATCCTGTTCCGATCAAGGTCTGACCACTGGCCCGTTGGCCGCCATGTAATGCAACGTCCCCGCAACCCTTCGTCGCGGGCTGATCGCCTATGCTCAGCAGAGCGCTTTACCTTGCTGCTCTGTGCAAGCCAGCGACGCAGTTCAACGACGAACCACCCGGGAGACACGGCATGACCAACTGGCGGATCAGGGACTTCCACTCGGCGGACCTGGACGGGATCCTTCACCTGTGGGAGACCCTCAAAGCGAACAATGTGGAACCCGTCTATGCCCTCTCCGAGGTGCTGGCTTCCTGTGAGAAGGACCATGCCGTGGTGGCGGTGCAGGGCGAGCAGGTGGTGGGCGCCGCGGTCGGACGCGCCGCCCACGACCAGGGCTGGATTGTCTTCCTGGCAACGCTGCCCGAGTACCGCGGCCGGGGCATCGGCACCTCGCTGCTCGCCGCCGTCGAAAACCGGATGGCGCCCCACGGCCTGAACAAGCTCTCGGCCCTCATGCCGGAATCGGAAACCCGGGTGGAGGCATTCCTCAGCCGGGGCTTCGCGTTGAAGAAGAACCTGCGCTACTTCGAGCGCACCATTCCCGTCCAGCGGCAGGAACTCGGCGCGCTGGGCCAGCTCGGCGGGCGTGTGCTGGCGCGGGACCTGTGGGAAAACGTGGCGGGCATGCGCAAGGAGAAGGAACTGCTGGAACGCCGCCTGGTCCTTCCCCTGGCCGAGGCCGATCTAGCCGATGAATTCGGCGTAGTGCCGCCGCGCGCCGTCGTGCTCTTCGGCCCGCCCGGCACCGGCAAGACCACCTTCGCCAAGGCCATCGCCTCCCGCCTGGAATGGCCCTTCGTTGAGGTGTTCCCCTCCCGGCTCGCGGCCGACCCGCAGGGCCTGGCCGGGGCACTGCGCGAAACATTCCTGGAAATCGCCGAGCTGGAGCACGCCGTGGTGTTCATCGACGAGGTGGAAGAGATCGCCGCCCAGCGCTCGGGCGAGCCGCCGTCACCCCTGCAGGGCGTCACCAACGAGCTCCTCAAGATCATCCCGGCCTTCCGCGAACAGCCCGGCCGGCTGCTGGTGTGCGCCACCAACTTTATCCGCGCCCTGGATTCCGCCTTCCTGCGGCACGGCCGGTTCGACTACGTAATTCCTATCGGGCTGCCGGACCGGCAGGCCCGCGAAGCCATGTGGCAGCGCTTCATCCCTGCCCCCGTGGTGGACGCCGTGGACGTGGAGTTGCTGGTGGACAAAACCGAAGGCTTCTCCCCCGCGGATATCGAGTATGCGGCCCGCAGCGCGTCCCAGCGTGCGCTGGAAAAAGCAGTGTACGACGACGGCGGGCTGGCTTCCGGCGGCACGGCCTCTGTCCGCGAGGCGGTCCGGAAGGGGCCCTCCACGCAGGATTACCTCGACGCCATCGCCGACACCCGGACCACCGTCAGCGCCGAGGTGCACCAGGACTTCCTGGAGGACATCGACGCTTTGGGGCGCGTGTAGCTTTTATTTATGTCCTCCAACCCCCTCCGTCATGCCATGGCGCGGATGGGCGGCCGCGACCCGCATGAGAAGCACCGCGCCGCCACCCCGCTTGAGCTCTTCTTCGACCTGACGTTTGTGATCGCGTTCGGTGTGGCAGGCAGCCAGTTTGCCCATGAAATCGCGGCAGCCCACGTCGTCCCCGGCCTGTTGGGGTTCTCCTTCGCGATGTTCGCCGTGGTCTGGGCATGGATCAACTTCACCTGGTTTGCCAGCGCCTACGACACCGATGACTGGATCTTCCGGGTGGTCACCATGGTCCAGATCGTGGGTGTCCTGATCCTCGCCATGGGCATTGAGCCCATGTTCCACTCGCTGGTGGAGGGCAAGCACGTGGACAACGCGGTGATTGTGGGCGGCTACGTGATCATGCGGCTGGCACTGGTGTCGCAGTGGCTCCGGGCCGCGCGGCAGGATCCGGCCCGCCGTGAGACCTGCCTGCGGTACGCCAGATACCTGGCCCTGGTGCAGCTCGGGTGGATCGCCGTGCTTTTCATCGAGGCGGACGTTTTGACCTCGTTCCTCATGATCGTCCCGCTGGTTGCCCTGGAGATGGCCACCCCCTTCGCCGCCGAACGGAAAACCAGGACCCCTTGGCACGCACACCACATTGCCGAACGGTACGGGCTGCTGGCGATCATTGCCTTGGGCGAATGCCTGATCGGCGCCATTGAAACGCTTCGGGCCATCGTGGCCAACCACGGCTGGAGTGTTGATGCGGCGCTGGTGGGCTTCGGCGGCACGGCCCTGGCGTTTGCCATGTGGTGGATCTACTTCATGCTGCCGGCCGGACGCGCCCTGCACCTGCGCCGGCACCGGTCGTTCCTCTTCGGCTACGGCCACATCCCCGTTTTCGCCGCCATCGCAGCCACCGGCGCCGGCCTCCACGTGGCCGCCTACTATATTGACCACGAGGCCCGGATCAGCGCCGCCGCGGCCGTGGCCAGCATTGCCATTCCGGTGGCACTGTTCAAGGGCTCCATAACATGGCTGTACAGCGTCATGGTGGGAGCAGACCGCACCGTGATCACTGTGGCCGGCGGCGTACTGGCAGCAATGGCTGCTGCCGTTGGCCTGGCCGCGGCGGGCGCCTCAGTCCCCGTCAGCCTCTTCGTGATTGTGCTGGCGCTCGGCGCCTCTATCGTGATCGACGAACGCCACGGCTCCGAACGGCTACACCTTGCCCTTCAGAAGCTGGAGGCAGGAACTACCGCTCCCCGGAGGGCGTAGCGCCGGGAGCCTCCCTTTCCTCTGCGTCCGCCTGCCGAGCAGCCCCGCCGGCGGCATCCGGCTCCTCATAGGACAGGTTCTCGTAGTCCGTGGTGTCATCCTCATCCAACTGGTCGTCGAATTCCGCCAGCAGCCACGGATTCACCCGGGCCAGGATCTTCCGCACCTCGTCAACCTCGACGGCGGCATAGAGTACCGGGCGGGCGTCACGGTATTTGGTGACCGGCGGCTTGTCCGGCCACTTCTCGGCCAGCGCCTGGACGCGCTCAGGCAGCGAGTTGTGCGCGTTATCCGCAATCTTGACCAAGGCAGCGTCATGGTCCTCGGCGATCTCGCGGATGACGGCCTGGTAGTCGTCCGGGTTGCTGTGCAGGCGGCTGGTGACCCGTTCAATGATCTGCACGGCCCGGTCGGAGACGCCCATGTCCAGCAGGGCCTGCCTGGTCATTGGGGTGTCCTCGGCAATGTCGTGGAGATAGCCTGCGATGCGGATGTCGTCGTCAAAATCAGCTAGAGCGTCCCCCACCGCCAGTACGTGGTCCTTGTAGGGCCGCTTCAGTTTGTCCTTCTGGCGGTTGTGCGCCACCTCGGCCAGCACCTTGGCCGTCTCGGGTGTGAAACTGCTGGCGGGCGGTTGTTCCGTGGTTTCTGGCATGACTCCAGCCTACGGGCCGGACCAAACCCAAGGCGCTTTGGGCAGGGCAGCCGGATCAAATGCGGCCAACGCCGTGGACAGCGGACCCGAAGGCAGGCCAAGGGACTCCAGCAGCCGGTCCCGCACGGCGGCCGCATCCACACCCAACGCCGCAAGGTCTGCAAGCGTAACCGCACCGTCGCGCTTTGCCAGCCTGGCGCCGTCCTTATTCACCACCAGCGGCACGTGGGCATATTCCGGAGAAGGAATATTCAGCAGCGACGCCAGATACGCCTGGCGGGGAGTGGAGGGCAGGAGGTCGTCGCCGCGGACCACCTGGTCGATGCCCTGCTCGGCATCGTCGACCACCACGGCGAGGTTATAGGCGGTCACTCCATCGTTGCGGCGCAGCACGAAATCATCCACTATTCCGGTGAACTCCCCATGCAGCACATCATGTACGCGGTACTCCGCGACGTCGGCACGCAGGCGGATGGCAGCGGGGCGGGTGGAGCGCTTGAATTCCCGCTCTGCCGGGCCGAGGTTCCGGCACGTCCCCGGGTACGCCCCCTGGGGCGCGTGCGGAGCGGACGGGGCCTCCTGGATTTCCCTGCGGGTGCAGAAGCACTCGTAGGTGAGGCCTGCATCCTGCAGCCTGGAGATCGCCGCGGCATAAAGGGTTCCGCGGCCCGTCTGGTGGACGATGCCGCCGTCCCAGGTCACGCCGACGGCTGTCAGGTCGCGCAGCTGCACCGCCTCCGCACCTGCCCTCGCACGGTCCAGGTCCTCCACTCGGAGGAGGAACCTCCGGCCGGTGGAGCGGGCAAACAGCCACGCAAGGACGGCCGTCCGGAGGTTGCCTACATGCAGCTCGCCGGAGGGACTGGGGGCAAAGCGGCCGGCTGGGGTCATGGATCAACACTATGCGGGCGGCGCGATGTCGGGGACAGCACAAGAGCCCCTCAGCTACCGATGACTTTCGGGAATCCGACGCCGGTAGCTCAGGGGCTCTTGCCGTGTATGCAGAGTGACCATAGTGTGAACAAGAGTCAATCAGGGCAGTCTCCTTGCGGGAAACGATGTTCCGCCGTCCGGGTGGTGTGCCGGGAAGCGGTAGCCTACGGGGCCGGCGGTAGCCTGACCGTTGCCAACATTTGACCAGCAGACCTACAGTTGGTGCAACCGGCAGGCGCGTTATTGATCAGTTTGACCACCCGCCGCCCCCCGAACCGACAGGAAATGATCAGATTGCAGCAACTGGACTCCACCGACAAGCGGATCCTGAGGGCCCTGGACGAGGATCCCCGCGTTCCCATCATGGTGCTGGCCCAGCGGCTGGGGCTGGCCCGGGGCACGGTGCAGTCCCGGCTCGAGCGGATGTCCTCATCCGGGGCATTAAGGCCCAACAGCAGCAGGGTGGTTCCCGGAGCGCTCGGGCGCGGGGTGGCGGCGGCCGTCAGTGCCGAACTGGACCAGAGCCACCTCAACGAGGCCATTGCCGCCCTCCGTGAAATTCCGGAAGTCCTGGAATGCCACGCGCCGGCCGGCGACACCGACCTCCTCATCCGGGTGGTGGCCACCAGTCCGGACGACCTCTACCGCGTGTCGGAGGAAATCAGGCTCTGCCCCGGCATTGTGCGCACCTCCACCAGCATGTTCCTGCGCGAGGTCATCCCCTACCGCACCACCGGGCTGCTCAGGGACTAGCAGCAGTCCGGCGCGCTACACCGGGGGTCCAGCGTTGGACTTCAGGTTCTTCATCACCAGCGTGGACGTCAGGCGCTCAACGCCGGGCAGGGACGTAAGCTCGGCGTCGTAGAAACGCTGGTACGCGGGCAGGTCCTCGGCGATGACCTTGAGCAGGTAATCAGGCGAGCCGAAGAGGCGCTGGGCCTCCACGATGTTGGGGTCCTCCGCCACGCGGCTCTCGAAAATCGCCATGGTGGCCTGGTCCACCTGGCGCAGCGTGACAAAAACAATCGCTTCAAACCCCAGCCCCACGGCGGCAGGATCGATGTCCGCCTTGTAGCCCCGGATGACGCCCGATTTTTCCAGGTCCCGGAGCCGCCGGTGGCACGGCGCCACAGTCAAGCCCACCTTGGCGGCGAGCGCGGTGGCCGTCATCCTGCCGTCCTCCTTGAGGTAACGCAAGATATTTCTGTCGATATGGTCTATCACGCAAGAATCTTACATTCTTGGTGCTTTAGCGGGCGAAAAAGGACAGCACTTCCGGAGCCGAAGTATCTAGGGTTTCTTCTGTCGGACCTCGTGGCAGGAGAAAGAATGAACCCGGAGCTGTTTTTGGCCTTTGTGCTGGTGGCGGCCGCCTTGGCCTGCACGCCCGGGGTGGACTGGGCGTACTCCATCGCGGCGGGCCTCCGGCAGCGCAGCTTCGTCCCCGCGGTGGCAGGGCTGTGCGGCGGGTACGTGCTCCACACGGTCCTGCTGGTGGCGGGATTGGCTGCCGTCCTGACGGGAGCGCCCGGGGTGTTGGGCTGGATAACCCTGGCCGGCGCCGGCTACCTGATGTGGCTGGGCATCAACACGCTGCGCTCCTGGCGCGGGGCGAGTTTCACGGCCGGGCCGGGCCGTGACGGCCAGACGCGGCTCCGCACCTTCCTGCAGGGTATGGGCACCAGCGGCATCAACCCCAAGGGCCTGCTTTTCTATGTGGCGCTCGTCCCCCAGTTCGTGAGCGCAGAGGCGCCGCTGCCCGTACCGGTGCAGTCCGGCCTGCTGGGCATGACCTTCGTGCTGCTCGCGGGACTCGTGTACACCGCCGTCGCGTTGCTGTCCCGCACCCTGCTGCAAAGCCGGCCGGGCGCCGCCCGCACGGTGACGCTCGCCAGCGGGGTGATCATGGTGGCCCTGGGCGTGGTGCTGCTGGGTGAACAGCTGCTGCCGGTGCTCGCCGGCCCGGCCGCCGGCTAGGCCGGGCTATTCGTCGCTGAGCCGTTTCCAGTCCTGTTCCCAGATCCGGCGCATCTCTTCGTCCTTGCGGATGGGCACGGGTGCGGCGATCTCCTTCTGCGGCACCGGGTCCTCGCGGCGACGCCCCCAGTCGCGCGGGTTGAGCGAGCGCCTGCTGGAATCCAGCACGAGCAGTGCGCGGTCCGTGAGGGCGTCATTGCGCAGCACCATATGGGTCTTGCGCCGGCGCAGCACCTCGGCGATCGCCTGGTGGGCAGCCTCCAGCCGGCCTTCCCTGCGCAGGGCGCGGGCCCGGACCAGCAGCAACGCTGCCGAGAGGTCGTCCGCGTTCAGGAGGCCTTCGGTCCAGTCGATCACCGTACGGCTGCGGCCCAGGCTCAGCGCCAGCGAGCAGCGCGCCAATGCCATGGGGAGCGACGGCGGCAGTCCGCCCAGTGCGTCCAGTGCGGCTTCGGCGCGGCCCGTCTCGCGCAGTGCATGGGCGAGTGCCAGGAACACCGACTCCTCGCTGAAGAGGACCGGCACCTCCACGCGTTCGGCGAGTTCGATCCGGGTCACAATCCGCGTCAGGTACGTGGACGAGTAGCGGTTGGCGTCGTCGTCGTTCCTGGTGGTCAGCCCGCGCTGCAGCAGTTCCGAAGCCCGGAGGTAGCCGCCGTGCTTGTAGACGAGGAGGCCTGACATCAGGTAGCAGATCCCGGCCCAGCCGGGATAGGCACGCGCCAGGGTGATCAGCCGTTCGGGCTCCCGGCTGGTGAAGATGGCCTCGTGGACTATTTTGGCGGGCTTGGGCAGCATCCGCTTGAGCCGGGGGATCTCCCCGTCCACAGACAGCAGGGCCGGGTGGCGTCCACCCAGCACGCCGCTGAGAATGTCGCCCACTCCCCCGGCAAGTTCATGGACCGGCGTGCGCAGCTGCGGCTGCCCGAAGGGGGTGAGGTCCCGGCTGTCCCAGTAGATCGGTGCAGTATCCCCGGCGGTCATCTTTCCATGCTAACCGGCGGCTGCCCCGCGCGGATGCCGCCAGCGCCTAGGCCCGCTCCATGTACCATTCGGTGAAGGAAGCGGCGCGGCCTGCCCCGTCGAACCGGATGACCCAGAGGTTGTCGTAGCTGGGACGGTCGCCCGAATAAACGGTGACGCCCTGCACGAAAGCGGTGTCGGCGTCGGCCCCCGCCAGCTCCCAGCTGAACGTCCAGTCGCCCGGTTGGTCCCGGGCGGCGAGCCAGCCCTCCACAATGCCGTCCTGGCCCAGCCACGGGTCCGGATCGCCCGGCCGCGTTTCATACCGCGCATCTTCCGTGAACAGGGCCCGGATGTCCTCTGGCTCGTTGCTGGTCCAGGCGGCCTGGTACTTGTCCATCCAGCCCTGCACGTGCTCGCGTGCTGAAGTCGGTTCAGTCATGGTGCCGTTCTACGCCCCGCAGTCCCGGCCCGCAAGCACTCAGCCGCTTGCGGCAGCGATCCACACGCCGATCACCCAGGTGCTGCCCGCCAGGCATGCCAGGCCGAACTCGGCGAGCATGCCCAGGCCGGTGGCCTTGAGGGCTGCCCAGCTGGAGGTCGCGGCGGAACCCACGTTCCGGGTGCGGAGGAATTCGCTGAGCAGGAGTCCGGCGGCGAAGCCCACGAAGAGTCCCACCACGGGGATGATGAACATTCCCGCCACGCCGGCCACCAGCGCGGCCACGATGCTTCGGCTGGGGATGGAATGTTCCTTCAGTTTCCTGCCGGTAAGGACAGCGCTGGCAGCCATGCCCGCCACCACGAACATCATGGCAATCGCGAACACCACCCAGCCCGCGGTGCCGGCGCCGCCCCAGATTGCCCAGGCCAGCAGGCTTGCGCCAATCAGGATGCTGCCCGGAAGCACCGGAATGACTGTCCCCGCCACGCCTACGAGGATAGCCAGGCCGCACAGGATGGTCACGACAGTTTCGGAGGTCATGGACTCCAGTCTATGGTTGGCGCCCTGTCAACCCCCGACGGCGGTGCCTCCCGCGCAGGGGAGGCACCGCCGTCGTACATTCCACTAAGGGGTAGGTCTGCCAGCGGAAGGGCTGCTACTCCGCTTCCACCGCAGCTGCGACGGCGGCGGTGACCGCCGGGGCAACGCGCGGGTCCAGCGGGCTGGGCACGATGTAGTCGGCCGACAGGTCCTCCGCCGCGAGCTCGGCGATGGCGTACGCCGCGGCCAGCTTCATGGCGGGGGTGATGCGCCGGGCGCCGGCATCCAGGGCGCCGCGGAAGATGCCCGGGAAGGCAAGCACGTTGTTGATCTGGTTGGGGAAGTCGCTGCGGCCGGTGGCGACGACGGCAGCGTACTTGGCTGCCACCTCGGGCAGGACTTCGGGGTCCGGGTTGGAGAGCGCGAAGACGATGGCGTCCTGGTTCATGAGCTTCAGGTGTTCCTCGTCCAGCTTGGAGGAGGAGACGCCGATGAACACGTCCGCGCCGGCGAGGGCCTCGGCCGGGCCGCCTTCCACCCCGCGGGGATTGCTGCGGGCCGCGATGTCAGCCTTCTTGCTGGCCGTGTCCGCGGCGAGGTCGGCGCGGCCGCTGTTGATGACGCCCCGGGAGTCGAGCAGGACGACGTCCGTGATCCCGGCTGCGAGCAGGATTTCAGCGACGGCGATGCCGGCTGCCCCTGCGCCGGAGACCACAACGCGCAGGCCCTCCAGGGCGCGGCCTGTGACTTTGGCGGCGTTGGTCAGGGCAGCAAGGGCGACGACGGCGGTGCCGTGCTGGTCATCGTGCATGACGGGGCAGTCCAGGGCCTCGATGAGCTTCTCTTCCAGCTCGAAGCAGCGGGGCGCGGAGATGTCCTCGAGGTTGACGGCTCCGAAGCTGGGGCGCAGGCGGACCAGGGTCTCCACGATTTCGTCCACATCGGTGGTGTTGAGGACCAGGGGGATCGAGTCGAGGTCGCCGAAGGTCTTAAACAGGGCGGACTTGCCCTCCATGACGGGCAGGGAAGCGCTGGCCCCGATGTTGCCCAGGCCCAGGACGGCAGTGCCGTCACTGACTACCACCACCAGGCGCTGGGCCCAGGTGAGGGTGCGGGCGAGCTCGGGCTTGGCGTGGATGGCGCGGCTGACCTCGGCCACTCCCGGCGTGTAGGCGATGGAAAGATCGCGTTTGTTGGACAGCGGAACGGTGCTGGCAATGGAGAGCTTGCCGCCCTGGTGGGCGTCGAAGATCTCGGCTTCGCTCAGGGCGGTGGCTGCGGAATTGTCAGTGGCTGCAAATGCGTCAATGGACACGTCGTTGTCTCCTGGTGCTGGCCGTGGGCGCACGGCACGTGGGGCTCAAGTCCGGAACGGCTCGAGGCAGTGGCGATGGTGCGGCAGGAAACCCAAGGGGTGGCGGGTCCGTGGGAGCTTGGGGGATGGTCCCTGCTGCTCCGTTTGAACCATGGTAGGCGGGACAGAAGGGACGCCGATCCGATTTGACGGCAAGACACCAGTGCCACAACGTTTTAGCACGGCTTTTTGTGAGGTACGCCACGCCAATATGGCTGATTTAATGGCGGATTGGTCTAGACCTGTTACGCGCTTTGGTGAAGTGTGTAGCCGGGCTGGCCGGTTCCGGACAGGCGTGCACAGGCTTTTTTGAGGTCTTCCTCGGCCTCGAAGAGGGACAGCCGCCGGTTTCGCACGGACTGGACCAGACCAGTGACAGTCAGCAGCAGCACCCGGGCGGCCGTGGCATCACCGCACGCCGCAGTCAGTGCCTTCTCCCCCAAGGCATCGATCTCACGGAGGAGGCCGGTGGTGTCCCTGTCCGGGAGGTAGACGCCGCGGGTCAGGCACTGCTCCACAGCCGGCTGCATGACGCGCATGTGGAAGATCTCCATCACCAGCCCGGCGAGCGCCCGGCCGCGGAAACGGGCGGCGCTGGTCCCGGCCGGCCCTTGGAGTTCCTCCAGCTGGTGGCGGTACAGGGCGAGCATCAGGTGGGTGGGGGAAGGGAAGTAGCGGTAAAGCGTGCCGAGCGGGACATCGGCCTTGGCGGCCACCTCAGGAAGGTCAACCGAGTCCAGGCCCTTGCGCGCGAAGCCTCCCGCAGCTTCCAGGATCTTGGCGTAGCGGAACCGCTGGCGCGGTGCGGTGGGCCTGGGGGCCATGGGCGGATGGTCTGGAAGAATCTCGGGCATCAGCATTCCGGGGTTGTGTTCCTATGGTGCGGTCCTCCCCATGCCGGACCGCCTGCAATCCGGTTCAACTATACGGCACACCAATATGCCCTAATCAGTCAGGTGCCTTACTTCCGGCCCGTCAGAGCGTCAGCGGACGCTCTTGATCTTCACTACAAAAACGGCCCCGAGCAGCCCGATGACGGTTGCAGTGATAAACAGCGAGACGTAACCGCCGGCATACCGTACCGCCACGAACGCCAGCGCCGGTGCCACCACCTGGGGCAGCGAGGCGGCCACATTGATGACTCCCATGTCCTTGCCGCGGTGGGCCGCTTGGGGCAGGACCTGGGTCAGCAGCGCGAAGTCCACCGCAAGGTACGCTCCGAAGCCAATTCCCAAGACAGCCGCGCCTACCAGCGCTCCGGGCCACACTGGAAAGAAGGCCAGGATCATGCCGGCCATGGCGATGACGGCAGAGGAACCTATGACAAACGGCTTGCGCCGGCCAACCCTGTCGCTCCAAGGCCCGGCCACAACCGCGGTGATTATCACCATCGCGGCATAGATGCCGGTGAGGACCAGCACTCCCGCCGCCGGGTCCTCGTGCCTGATGATGTCGCGAAGGAAGAAGAGCAGGTAGACGATGGTCAGCTGGTTGCCCACGTTCACCAGGAAGCGGGTCAGCCAGGCCCACGCGAAGTCCGGATACAGCCGCGGGCTGATCCAGAAGCCCCGGAGGAATTGCCGCAGCCGAAACTCCGGGTGCTCCCCCCGTGGCAGTGCGGGATCGTTCCGGTGGAACAGGTAGGGAAGCACGGACAGCAGCAGTGCCACAGCGCACAGCCAGTAGCCCACCATGAAGTTGCCGGCCACAACAGCTCCGAAGACGGCGCCGGTCAGGATTCCCAGCGTCTGGCCCATGGCGGCCAGACCGCCCACTCCGCCGCGCTGCGTGACCGGCACGCGGTCCGGCACAGCGGCGGTGATGGCGGCGTACGCGGCGTTGGCGCCGAGCTGTACCAGGCACCAAAAGATCACCATCAGCGCCACGGTGGGGGCTCCGGACATGGCCAGGAGCGCGGCGGCAGCCAGCACGGCACCGGCCAGGATCCACGGTGAACGGCGGCCGAACCGCGACGTGGTCCGGTCCGACAACGCGCCGAAGAGCGGATTGGCCACCAGGGATACCGCAGCGCCGCAGGCAGTGACCAGGGAAAGGATGGCTTCCTTGCTGGGCGCATCGATGCTGATGGCCTGCTGCCCGATGAAGACGTTAATGGGGCCGAAGAATGCGGCGTTGATACCGACGTTGACCAGCACCAGCCCTGCGACCCAGCGCGCGGTGACCTTTTGGGTTGGCTCGGCGAGCGCCGCCGTCGTACTCTGCGTCCCTGCGCCCTGATCCAGCGGTGCGGGAGTATCGGACAGGCTCATGACGTGCTCCCCGGGGACGGCTGACAGGCGACGGAATCAGACTATCGTGGGCGTAAGCGTGCGGCCGTGCCTTACACCGGAACGGCGCCACAAGCTTCACCGAGGATCAGGGAGAGAACCACATGAGTGCAGCGTCCACGCCCGCGGAGGGCACCGCCATCAACACCGCAGACCTCTACGACGAACGCGGCGACGAACTGGCATCGATTTCATTGCAGTTCCAGTCCCTGGGCGGCCGCTCGCACTTCAGTGGCCGGGCGCGGACCATCCGCTGCTTCCAGGACAACGCGCTGGTGAAATCCACGTTGGCCACGCCGGGCAACGGCAGCGTGCTGGTGGTGGACGGCGGAGGCTCGCTGGGCACGGCCCTGATGGGGGACATGATCGCAGAAAGCGCGGTGGCGAACGGCTGGGCCGGCGTCGTCATCAACGGGGCAATCCGTGACCGGGAAGCGATCGCCCGGCTGGACCTCGGCGTAAAGGCCCTGGGCAGCAACCCCCGCAAGAGCGCCAAGGCAGGAGCCGGCGAAGTTGACGTGGATGTGAAGATCGGCGACGTGACGATCCGGACCGGCGCCATGATCTGGTGCGACCCTGACGGCATTTTGGTGGAACGGTAGCGTCCCGGGCGCAGGAAGTTTTTTCGGCTGCCAGGAATAGGACCCGGCGTAAGATAGTTACTGAAAGCAACTATCAATGCTTGATCCTCTTCCTTACCCCTGGAGCAGCCATGTCCAAAACCCCCGCCGCGCGCGCCGCCGGAGAAACCCTGACGCAGCGCCAGATTGTCACCGTGATGGTGGGCCTGATGCTGGGCATGTTCCTGGCGTCGCTGGACCAGACCATCGTGTCCACGTCCATCTACACCATCGCCAACGACCTGGACGGGCTCTCGCTCCAGGCCTGGGCCACCACCGCCTACCTCATCACCTCCACTGTCAGCACCCCGCTGTACGGCAAGCTGAGCGACATCTTCGGCCGCCGCCCGCTGTACCTGACCGCCATCATCATCTTCCTGGCCGGTTCCCTGTACGCCGGCTCGGTCCACTCCATGACGGAGCTCGCCATTGCCCGGGGTATCCAAGGCCTGGGCGCCGGCGGCCTGCTGGCCCTCGCGCTGACCATCATCGGCGACATCGTGTCCCTCAAGGACCGTGCCAAGTACCAGGGCTACTTCATGTCCGTGTTCGGCATCTCCTCCGTGCTCGGCCCCGTGGTGGGCGGCGCGTTCGCCGGTTCCGCCACCATCCTGGGGTTCGACGGCTGGCGCTGGGTGTTCTTCATCAACCTGCCCATCGGCCTGGCAGCGCTGGCAGTGGTCTTCCTCTTCCTTCACCTGCCGGCCAAGCACGTGAAGCAGAAGATCGACTACTGGGGCGCGGCAGCCATCACCCTGGCCATCGTGCCGCTGCTGCTGGTGGCGGAGCAGGGCCGCAGCTGGGGTTGGGCTTCCTTCAACTCCTTCCTTTGCTACGGCTTGGGTGTGGTGGGCATTGCCTGGTTCCTGCTGGCCGAAAAGCGTGCCGGCGACTACGCCCTGATTCCCCTGCGGCTCTTCCGGAATGCCACGTTTGGCCTGTCCTCGCTGCTGAACTTCATCATCGGCATCGGCATGTTCGGCGCCATCGCCATGCTGCCGATGTACCTGCAGCTGGTGAAGGGCCTCACCCCCACCGAGGCCGGCCTGATGATGATCACCTTCACCGTGGGCATCCTCACCGGGTCCATCACGGCCGGGCGCACCATCTCCTCGTCCGGGACCTACCGGATCTTCCCCATCCTGGGCACGGCCATCCTCACGGCTGCCGCCACAGTCATGGGACTGTCCCTCGGGGTGGACACCAGACTGTGGGTTCCCGGCGTGATCGCGGTGTTCTTCGGCATGGGCCTGGGCTTCTGCATGCAGCCGCTCACCCTGGCCATGCAGGTGTCCGTGCCGCGCCGCGACATGGGCGTGGGCACCTCCTCAGCGGCGTTTTTCCGCTCCATGGGCGGCGCGGTGGGCACTGCCGTGTTCATCTCCATGCTGTTCAGCCTGGCGGCGAGCCGGATCGCGGACAGCATGCGGGCCGCCATGGAGAGCCCGGACTACCAGGCAGTGCTCCGCGACCCGTCCGTCGCAGCCGACCCCGCCAACGCCAAGCTGTACGAATTCTTCCGGAACGGCGCGTCCAACGAGTCCCTCAACGACACCAGCTGGCTCCACACCGCCAACAGCACGCTGACCCGTCCCATCACGGAGGGCTTCGCCTACGCCATCGACGCAGTGATGCTCACCGCGGCGGTGCTCACCGGCGTCGCGTTCCTCATCAGCTTCGCCCTGCCCGACAAGAAGCTCACGGACCAGTTGGCTGCCCCGCAGGAGCCCGCGGCGGTCCACTAAGCTGACCCGCACCAGACAGGGACGACGACGGCGGCGCGCACCGCCGTCGTCGTCTTCTGTTTCGGAGGGCGACAGTCCGTAAGTGGAACCGCGGGCGGTGACGTGCCACACTGTGTAGCGCGTGTGCGCCGGCCGTCTCGGCCGGTCCCGCAGCCGACGACGTCCGCACCGCATCCACCTAAACCCAGACCAAGGGAGAACCATGCCCACTGCACAGGAGCAGACAACCGCACGGATACCGCAGCGGGTGATCTGGCTGGCGCTCGCAGGGGCGGTGGGCGGATTCCTGTTCGGCTTCGATTCGTCGGTGGTCAACGGCGCGGTGGATGCCATGAAGGACGAGTTCGCACTGTCCGAGGCCGTGACCGGCTTCGCGGTTGCCATCGCCCTGCTGGGGTGCGCCGCCGGCGCGTTCCTTGCGGGCAAGGTGGCGGACCACTACGGGCGCATCCCCGCCATGAAGCTTGGTGCGCTACTCTTCCTGGTCAGCGCGCTGGGCACCGGCTTTGCCTTCGGCGTCTGGGACCTGATCTTCTGGCGCCTGGTGGGCGGGCTCGGAATCGGCCTGGCTTCGGTGATCGCCCCCGCCTACATCTCGGAGATCTCCCCGCGGCACGTCAGGGGCCGGCTGGCCTCGCTGCAGCAACTGGCCATCACCACGGGTATCTTCGCAGCGCTGCTGTCCGATGCGCTCCTGGCCACCAGCGCCGGCGGCGCGGACCAGCCGTACTGGCTGGGGATCGAGGCCTGGCGCTGGATGTTCCTGGCCGCAGCCCTGCCCGCCGTGGTGTACGGCTGGGTAGCCTTCACCCTTCCCGAGTCCCCGCGCTTCCTGGTGTTCCTGGGCAAGGAGGATGAAGCGCGTGCGGTCTTTGATTCGATTGCTCCGGCAGAGGACACAGACCGGCACATCCGGGAGATCCAGGACGCCATCGAGGAGGACAAGCTGGCGGGCCAGAAGGGCTCCCTGCGCGGCAGGACCTTTGGCCTGCAGGCAGTGGTATGGGTGGGCATCGTCCTGTCTGTTTTGCAGCAGTTCGTGGGCATCAACGTGATTTTCTACTACTCCACCACCCTGTGGAAGGCCGTGGGCTTCGAGGAGAAGGACTCCCTGGCCATCTCGGTGGCCACGTCCGTCACCAACATCCTCGTCACCCTGGTGGCCATTGCCCTGGTGGACCGCATCGGCCGCCGGCCCATCCTGCTGGCCGGTTCCGTGGGCATGGCCGTATCACTGGGCGCCATGGCCCTTGCCTTCTCCACCGCCGTGGGCTCCGGTTCCGAGATTTCCCTGCCCGGCGCGTGGGGTCCGGTGGCCCTGGTGGCTGCGAATGTTTTTGTGGTGAGCTTCGGCGCGTCCTGGGGACCGCTGGTGTGGGTGCTCCTGGGCGAGATCTTCCCGTCCAGGATCCGTGCCCGCGCCCTTGGCCTGGCTGCGGCCGCGCAGTGGGTGGCGAACTTTGTGATCACGCTCAGCTTCCCCGTGATGGCCGCCGGCTCGCTGCCGCTGACGTATGCCATGTACGCGCTGTTCGCCGCGGCGTCGTTCTTCTTTGTCATGTTCAAGGTGCCGGAGACCAACGGCATGTCCCTGGAGCAGGCGGAGACCCTGTTCGTGGCCAAGGGCTCGAAGAAGGCCTAGCGCCCGCCCCCGTTCTGCACCCTTCAACGGGCATTGCACCCTTCAACGGGCATTGCACCCCGGAACGCCCGGGTGCAATGTCCGTTTGTGGGTGCGCAGCGATCAGAGCGGAAGCTTCATGCCTTCATGGGAGGCTTCAAAGCCGAGGCGCTCGTAGAACCGGTGCGCCCCTTTCCGCGTCTTGTGGGTGGTCAGTTGCATGAGCGTGCAGCCGCGGCGCCGGGATTCATCGATGGCCCACCGCACCATCAGGTTCCCGAGCCCTTTGCCACGGAGGCCCGCGGCCACCCGCACGCCCTCGATCTGCGAGCGCCAGGCGCCCTGCCGCGACATACCCGGGAGGAAACTCAGCTGGAAGGTGGCCACCAAGGGACCGTCCGCTGCGCCGTCCGGCACGAACTCCCCCACGACCAGCAGGTGGCAGGGGTCGGCGTCGATCGCTTCCATGGCACGCTCATAAGGCGCCATGTCTTCCCGGCGCTCCCGCCCTGCGCCCAGCGAATCATCCGCGAGCAGCTGCACAATGGCCGGAAGGTCTGCGGGTGCGGCGGGGCGGAGGCGGAAGGTCCCGCCGTCGACGCCGGCGGTCAACAGGAAGGGCTGGGCACCTGGGTTGCGAATCACCGGACCAGCATTCCACACGTGGGGACATGACAAATCACGACGCCGGCACTCGGGTGAGTGCCGGCGTCGTGATTGCAGGAGGGTTGGGGGAAAACCCGCGTTATCTGCGAGAGGGTTGGCGAAAAAGCCGCAGGAAGTGCGAGAGCGTTCAGGCCGGGGCGCTGGCGGCCTCTGCCTGCCGCTCTTCCACCAGCGTTACCACGGCGTTGAACAGCGGATGGTCCGGTTCCAGGCCGGTAATGCGGGCGGTGGCCTCCGCCGGGCTGGAGGACGCCAGTATCCCCTCGAGTTCCGTCGCTTCGGCGTCGGCGGGATCATTGAAGCGCAGTGCCGCCGCGATGGCGCCCAGGAGCGCCTCGGGCACTATGCCACGTTCCGCGAGTTCTGCTGCGGGGCCGATGAACCGTTCGTGCCGGCTCAGCTTCCGCAGCGGGGCACGGCCCACCCGGTGGACGGTGTCCGGCAGGTAGGGGTTGGAGAACCGGACCAGGATCTTCTGGACGTAGGCTTCCTGCTCGTCGTTGCTGAAGCCGTGCTTGCTGACCAGGAGCTGTTTGGTTTCCTCCAGCACTGCCCGGACATCCTCGGCCACGTCCTGGTCAGCCATGGCGTCGGAGATCTTCTCCAGCCCCGCCTCGAACCCGAAGTAGGCGGCCGAGGCGTGGCCGGTGTTGACGGTGAACAGCTTCCGCTCGATGTACGGCGAGAGGTCATCCACAAAGGTGGCGCCCGGGATCACCGGTGCGGAATCACCGAAGGCGGAGCGGTCGATGACCCATTCGTAAAAGGTCTCCACGGTGACGTCCAGGCCCTGCCCGGGTTCCTGGTTGGGCACGATCCGGTCCACGGCGGTGTTGGCGAACACGACTTTCCCGTCCAGCGCCCCGGCGGCGGCCCCCGGCTGGGAGGCCACCTCCTTGGCAAGGATGTCCGTGGCGTTGATGGCGTTTTCACACGCCATGACCTGCAGCGGCGGAAGGCCGGGTTCCCGTGCCACGATGCCCCTGGCAATGACGGGTGCCACGAACTTCAGGATGTGCGGGCCCACTGCGGTGGTGACGATGTCCGCCGTCGCGATTTCCGCGACGAGCTCCGCTTCCTGCGTGGTGGAGTTCAGCGCGCGGAAATTGGTGACTGTCCGCACTGCAGGGTTTTCCCCCACCTCGTGTACGGCGTAGCTGTCCGCTGCAGCGAGCTGGTTGATGAGTTCCTCGGCAACGTCCGCGAACACCACCTCGTAGCCGGCGTCGTGCAGGAGCAGCCCAACAAAGCCGCGGCCGATGTTTCCAGCTCCGAAATGTACAGCCTTCACTATGCGTTGACCTTTCCGAAGAGCTCCAGGACTTCGTCCACGGAGGTGGCAGCCTCAAGCCGGGCAACCTGTTCCTTGTTGGTGAAGACTTTTGCGATGGAGGACAGGATGTGCAGGTGTTCGTTGTTGACTCCTGCGACGCCGACGACGAACTTGACCTGCTTGCCGTTCCAGTCGATGCCCTCCGGGTAGCGGATCACGGACACCGCAGACTTCCGGATGTGGTCCTTGGCGGCATTGGTGCCGTGCGGGATGGCCAGGAAGCTGCCCATGTACGTGGACACCGACTGCTCCCGCTCGTGCATGGCTGCGATGTAACCCTCGTCCACGGCACCCCGGTCCAGCAGGAGCCGGCCGGCCTCGTCGATGGCGGCGTCGCGCGTGGTGGCCGATCCCTCCAGCACCACGCTCTCGCGGGCCAGGATCTCATGGGTGCCGGCACCGGGGGCGGCTGCCACCGGAGCCTCGGCTGCGTCGGCACCGCCCGCCTGCCCGCCCTCGGTGTTGCTCTCCCGCACCAGTTCCACGATCTCGTCGTAGCGCGGGCTGCTCATGAAGTTGTCCACCGAGTAGTGGACGGCACTGGACGTGGCCGGCTTGGCGCGTTCGGTCAGGTCCTGGTGGGTGATCACGACGTCGTAGTCGTCGCGAAGGTTGGCGATGGCCGCGTTGGTGACCTTGACGTCCGGGAACCCGGCCGCCTTGATCTTGTTCCGCAGCACCGAGGCGCCCATGGCACTGGAGCCCATGCCGGCGTCGCACGCGAACACGATGTTGCGCACCGGACCGGCCAGGACGGCCACACCGCCCGCGCCGGCAGCCGCACCGGCGCCGGTCAGGGTGGAGGCTACTGAGCTCTTCTTGCCCTTCATCTGTTCCATCTTTGAGGTGGCGTCACTGAGGTCCACTTCGTCGCTGTGCTTGGTGGTCTTCATGATGATGGAGGCCACCAGGAAGGAGGCCGTCGTGGCCAGCAGGACCGCGAGAATCACTCCTAGGTAGCTGTCGCGGGAGGTCTGGGCGAGCACGGCAAAGATGGAACCGGGGGCGGCCGGCGCCACCAGTCCCGAACCGGTGATGGCCAGCGTGGCGATGCCCGTCATGCCGCCTGCGATCGCAGCAAGGATCAGCAGCGGGCGCATCAGGACGTACGGGAAGTAGATTTCGTGGATGCCGCCCAGGAAGTGGATGATGGCTGCACCCGGGGCGGAAGCCTTTGCGGCTCCCCGGCCAAAGAACATGTAGGCGAGCAGGATGCCCAGGCCGGGGCCCGGGTTGGCTTCGAGCAGGAACAGGATGGACTTGCCCTGCTCCAGCGACTGCTGGACGCCCAGCGGGGTGAGCACGCCGTGGTTGATGGCGTTGTTGAGGAACAGCACCTTGGCGGGTTCGATGAAGATGCTGGTGAGCGGCAGCAGGCCGTTGTCCACCAGGAACTGGACCACGTTTCCGGCGCCTGTGCTGAACGCCGAAACCAGGGGGGCGATGCCGTAGAAGCCAAGCATGGCCAGCAGGGCGCCCCAGATGCCGGCCGAGAAGTTGTTGACCAGCATCTCAAAGCCGGGACGGATCTTGCCGTCCCAGATCGAGTCGATCTTCTTCATGGTCCAGCCGCCCAGCGGGCCCATGATCATGGCCCCGATGAACATGGGGATGCCGGCACCCACAATCACGCCCATGGTGCCGATGGCGCCCACCACGCCGCCGCGGACGTCGTAGACCATCCGGCCGCCGGTGTACGCAATCAGCAGGGGCAGCAGGTAGGTGATCATCGGCCCGACGAGGCCGGTGTTCGGCTTTCCGCCCGTCTCGCCAAAACCGCCCAGCTGGGGCACGGGCAGCCAGCCCTTTTCAATGAACAGGGCGGTGATAAGGCCCCAGGCAATGAAAGCGCCGATGTTGGGCATGATCATTCCGGACAGGAAGGTCCCGAACTTTTGGACGTGCACGCGCGCGCTGGTGCGGGGCTTTGCAACTGTCTCTGTTGCCATGTGATTTCCTAACCGTCATTCCTGCTGCTCCGCAGGATGGTCCGATACTTACGACGACGTAGTGCCGGCCTGGATTCAGCCGGCCGGGCTGGTGGAGATGCGGTGGAGCCATTCGAGGAAAAGCTTGAGTTCCGAGCTTGAAAGCTGGTCAGAGTGCGAGGCCTGAAGTGCGGCGTTCAGGGCGATCGCTGCCACCACTACCGAGGATTTCCCGGCGCCGCCCGGGGCCGGGCCGCTGGCGGGCTCGGCTGACACCGCAAAGATCATGGCGTCCCGGGTCATGGTGGACAGTTCGAGGTTCCGTTCGGAGGCGGGCTCCGCAATCAGCATCAGCGTCACCCCCACGTTGGCCGCCAGGATTGACCTGGCCGCTTCCCTGGGCTGGACGTTCAACTGGCCTGCCGCCGCTGCCTTGTTCAGCATCTCCTCCATGAGCGCCTCGGCATCTGCGACGATTGCCGGGCGGCTTTCCGGTCGGATGTTGCCGAACATGACCAAGTACAGTTCCGGCTGTTTCAGCCCGAACTGCACGTGGTTGTCCCACATTCTCCGGATGTCCTCAAGCGGCTGCCCGGAGGGGGCGAAGTCCCTTTCGCCCGCTACATATTCTTCAAACCCTGCGGTGACGACGGCGTCAAACAGACCTTCCTTGTCACCGAAGTGGTGGTACAGGGTGGGTGCTGTAACCCCCGCCAGCTGCGTGATCTGGCGCGTGGACACGGGAGCACCCCCCGAGTTTGCCAGCAGCTCCGCGGCAGCACGGAGCAGTCGCATTTTGGGGGGAAGCTGGCCATCCAAACTCATAACCGCTACCCTAGCACCTATAGCATTGCTATATGAACTGAATCACATACAATTTTTTTCAGGCACGTTTCCCGCCTCCGGACGTAAGCAGTCCAACGGCGGACCGGCATGGCGCCGGACGTATCGGCGGGCCTGGCAACCGGCAGAGAATGAGGACCTTCAGTGCAGAACTTCCCAGGAGTAGGCGTCAGCCCAGGCCGCGTCATCGGCACCGTCCGGCAGATGCCCAAACCCATCAGCGAACCTCCTGCCGGCGAGCAGCTGGCGGCAGGGACCACCGCGGAGGAAGCAACCGCAGCCCTGAAGGCGGCATCCCAGGCCGTGCACGATGAACTGAAGCACCGTGCAGCCCACGCCACCGGTGACGGCAAAGCCGTCCTCGAAGCAACCGCCCTGATGGCCAAGGACACCATGCTGATCAAGGGTGCCGCCAAGCTCGTGGCCCGCGGCACGTCCGCCGAACGCGCCATCTGGGAGTCCGGCTCGTCGGTCTCCGAAATGCTCCACAACCTGGGCGGCTACATGGCAGAACGCGCCACGGACGTCCTCGATGTCCGTGCCCGGATTGTCGCCGAGCTGCGGGGCGTGCCGGCACCCGGCATCCCGGCATCCAGCACCCCGTTCGTCCTGGTGGCGGAGGACCTGGCCCCGGCGGACACCGCCACCCTTGACCCGAACAAGGTCCTCGCCCTCGTCACCGCAGGCGGCGGCCCGCAGTCCCACACGGCCATCATCGCCCGGTCCCTCGGCCTCCCCGCCGTTGTTGCCGCCGTGGGTGTTGATGAGCTCCCCGACGGCACCGAAGTCTATGTGGACGGCGCCGCCGGCAACATCACCTCCGAACCGGACGAATCCCTGCGCGCAGCAGCGGAGGCGTGGGCGGCCACGGCTTCCCTGCTGGCCGAGTTCAGCGGCACGGGCGCGACGGCGGACGGCCACCTGGTGCCGCTGCTCGCCAACGTGGGCGGCGGCAAGGATGCCGAGGCGGCCGCCAAGCTGGGCGCCCAGGGCGTAGGCCTCTTCCGCACCGAGTTCTGCTTCCTGGAGCGCGACACCGAACCCAGCGTCGAAGAGCAGGCCGCGGCCTACAAGAGCGTATTTGACGCCTTCCCGGGAAAGAAGGTGGTCCTGCGCACCCTCGACGCCGGGGCCGACAAGCCGCTCCCGTTCCTGACCGACTCCACCGAGCCGAATCCTGCCCTGGGTGTCCGCGGCTACCGCACGGACTTCACCACCCCCGGTGTCCTGGACCGCCAGCTGGAGGCGATCGCACTTGCGGAGAAGCAGTCCGACGCGGACGTCTGGGTCATGGCCCCCATGATTTCGACGGCGGAAGAGGCCGCCCGGTTTGCCGCGATGTGCGCGGACGCCGGCATCAAGACCCCCGGCGTGATGGTGGAGGTCCCCTCCGCCGCCCTGACCGCCGAGGCCATCCTTCGCGAAGTTGCCTTCGCCAGCCTGGGCACCAATGACCTCACCCAGTACGCCATGGCCGCAGACCGCCAGCTCGGCCCGCTCGCCAACCTCAACACGCCCTGGCAGCCGGCCGTCCTGCGCCTCGTGGGCCTGACCGTTGAAGGATCCCGCGCGGAAGGGAACAACAAACCCGTGGGCGTGTGCGGTGAGGCGGCTGCCGACCCTGCCCTCGCCGTCGTCCTTACCGGCCTGGGCGTAAGCACCCTGTCCATGACGGCCCGCTCCCTTGCTGCCGTGGCAGCAGTGCTGAAGACCGTCACACTCGAGGAAGCCCAGCAGCTGGCCAAGCTGGCACTGTCCGCTCCCAGCGCCACGGAAGCGCGGGCCTGGGTCCGGGAGAAGCTGCCGGTCCTGGAAGAACTCGGGCTCTAGCGGCGCCGTCCGGCTCGTGCCGTCCTAGGCGGTCACGCCGAAGCCATCCAGGGCACGGACCCAGCCGCTGATGGTCTCGGCCGCCGTTCCGGGGGCGGTGTGCTGCAAAACGTGGCCTTGTCCCGGGATTTCAGCCATTGTGCCCTGCTGCGCAATGGCGGCGAGGCGTTCGCACCAGGGGCGGCGCGCAATGGGATCCTTGGCGCCGCGAAGGACCAGGACGGGCTGGCTGACGGCGGCCAGCCTTTCCTCCATGGGGTAGTCCATCATTACCGGAAGTTCCGTGAGGTACCAGCGCGGTCCCGCCCTGAAGTAGTCGCTGAACACGAGGGCGTTCGATGTCAGGCTCTCCCGCAGGAGTGCATCGCGGGTAAGGGCCAGCGCCTGCCTGGTGACGGTCTTCCTGGGGGAATCCACCACCGGCCCCATCAGGACGGCACCGGCCGCCCTGGCAGGTTCCCGGAGCGCCAGTTCCACTGCGAACTGCGTGCCCATGGAATGACCCACAACCACATAGCTGGAAACGCCGGAGTCAGCCAGGACAGCGCCCACGAACTCCGCAAAATCATCGATCTGGAGCTGGCGGGGCGGCCTTGAAGCCTTGCCGAAGCCCGGGAGGTCGAACGTATAGACGTCCGCCTCCTCGGCCAGCTCAAGATGGAGCCGGGCCAGGTAACGGTGCGAAACTCCGATGCCGTGCAGCAGGACGTAGGCAGGCCGGTTCGGGGCTCCCGCGGGGAGGACTGAGGCGTACAGCCTGCCCCGGAGTCCGCCCGCTTCCACGTCCCGGCCGCCAGTAAGTTCCATTTGCCGAGCTTACCCCCGGGGCGGGGTGGCCGCCGGTAGGCTGGGTGCATGGCACTGATAGCTCCCCGGGTAACTGGCGCCCTCCCGTCGGAGGATGCTGAGAAGCTGGGCCGGGCGCTTGCGGGCAGCGATGACATCACCGTCTTCGTGGACGGCACGGTCCATCGGCTGCCGCCACTGGCGAGGGACGCCGTCGTCGACCTCCTGCACCGCTTCAGCCGCGGCGAAGCGGTGACCGTCAGCAGCGTGGAGGACATGCTCACCACGTCCAAGGCAGCCGAGCTGGCGGGTATTTCCCATACGTACCTGCGCAACATGACGGACCGCGGGGAGATCCCGGTGGAATATCGCGGCACCCACCGGCGGATACCGCGGGCCGCCGTCATGGCCTGGCTGGAGGGGCAGAAGAAGTCCGAACAGGGCGACGACGCGAAGGGTCCCGGGAAGGACGCCTAGGTTCTGCCCGCCCTAGATCCGTGGCCGGCCCGCCCAGCGTCGCATCTTCAACGCTGCATGGAGCTCCAGGCGGGGCATCCCCTTGAGCGGATCAACGCCGAGCAGCTGGCGGATCCGGCCCAGCCGGTTGTAGATGCTGCTGCGGTGCAGGTGGAGCTTGGTGGCCACGTCCTGGACGGAGCCGTCGTTGTCGTACAGGAGTTCCAGGACCGGAAGCAGCTCACCGTTCCGGTCCTGGTCCTCAAGCATGCGGAAGTAGACCGACGCCGAGTCAGCCCAGGCACTCGCGCCTCCCCCCGCGGACGCAAGCAACTGGTAGACGCCCGTGGCCCTGCAGTCCACGAGTTCCCCGAGCTGCGGGTCCACGGCGGCAGCCTGGGCCGCCAGCTTGGATTGGCGGTACGCCGCGGCGAGCTCACGCGGCCGGCCGAAGCCCTCGCTGATGCCCAGAATGATGCGCTGCACCGGACGGCCGGAGCGCTTGGCAAGCTCCAGCTGGTAGTGGACCAGCACCTGGGCGTGGTTGGCCCGGCCGGACAATTCGCGGAACAGCACGACGGAATGGGTGTCCGTGCCGGCGCTGAACAGGGCAGCGTCGACGCCGATGGTCGCCTGGAGCGCGGCAGAGCGGTGGATGAGGGTGGAGGCGATGGGGTCGGATCCGCCGGACCAGCCATCGGCGTCGAGCACTGTCACCACCTGCCAGGGACCGCGGCCCTGGATTTCCTTCCAGCCTGCAATGGCGGCCACGGCGTTTGGCTCGCCGGCGCAGGCGGCCAGGAACTCCCGTTCACGCCCCCGCCGGAATTCAGACTCGGCCGTGTTCGAATCGAGCAGGAGCCCGGACAGCGTTTCAAGCTCGTGGTTGACGGCCGGCAACTGGGTGAGGATCGCCGTCGGATTTTCATCGGCGGAGTCCTGCTGCACCCACAGGTACCCCACCCGGAAGCCGCGCACCATCAGCGGTACGCACACCCGGCCCAGCATGCCCAGGTCCTGGTTGGCCGGCACCACCACCGGACGGACGGCGGTGGCGATGCCGTGCGAGAGCTGCCAGGCGCTGACGTCGGCCGGGACTTTCTTGCTCAGCAGGAAGTTGACCCGCACCCGGTCCGCGTGGGACTGGTTGGAGCTGTAAGCCAGCAGCACCCCGTCCAGGTCCTCCAGTGACAGGCCACGGCCCAACTTCTGAGCCACCTGTTCAACCAGCTGTTCCACACCCTGCTGCTGCATGGGCCAACATTACTGCCTGGGCAGCCTCCGGGACGAACGGACACGAGGCGACACCTGCCGCCCCACTGCTCGACAAATGTCCAGCTGCTAGGAGGAAAATTCCCGGAAATACGCGGTTTCTTCGCTAGCGGCTGCTAGGTCTCGTGTCGGCTGGCTCACAACCGGATTTATCGTTGATATACGAAATCCTTCCGCACTTTCCGGCTTATCAAGCCGAGAACCTGGAGCCCACGATGATCATCGGCGTCCCCAAAGAAATCAAGAACAACGAGTTCCGGGTGGCCATCACCGCCGCCGGAGTCCACGAGTTCCGCAGCAACGGCCACACCGTTCTGGTGGAACGCGGCGCAGGGCTGGGCTCCGGCATCACCGACGAGGAATACGCCATTGCCGGTGCCGAGATCGTCAATGAGGCTGACGACGTCTGGGCCCGCGCCGACATGGTCATGAAGGTCAAGGAGCCCATCAAGGCCGAGTACCACCGCTTCCGCAAGGGCCTGATCCTCTTCACCTACCTCCACCTCGCCGCGGAGCCCGAACTCACCCGCGAGCTCATCAACTCCGGCGTCACCGCCATCGCCTACGAAACCGTCCAGGAAGGCCGGACCCTCCCGCTGCTGGCCCCCATGTCCGAGGTAGCAGGCCGGCTGTCCGTCCAGGTGGGCGCCGCTTCCCTGATGGCACCCGCCGGCGGAAAGGGCGTGCTGCTGGGCGGCGTTCCCGGGGTCCGCCCCGCCAAGGTGGTTGTCCTGGGCGCCGGCGTTGCGGGAACCAATGCCGCAGCCATGGCACTGGGCCTGGGTGCCGACGTCACCATCATGGACATCAACATCAACCGCCTGCGCGAGCTGGACGCCCAGTACCAGGGCCGGCTCAAGACGGTGGCGTCCAACAAGTACGAGATCGAGAAGTCCGTGGTGGATGCCGACCTGGTGATCGGGTCCGTCCTGATCCCCGGCGCCAAGGCCCCCAAGCTGGTCACCAACGACCTCGTGGCCCGCATGAAGCCCGGCTCAGTCCTCGTTGACATCGCCGTGGACCAGGGCGGCTGCTTCGAGGACACCCACCCCACCACGCACCAGGAACCCACGTACAAGGTGCACAACACCATCTTCTACTGCGTGGCCAACATGCCCGGCGCCGTGCCGAACACGTCCACCTACGCGCTGACCAACGTCACGCTGCGCTACGCGGTGTCCCTGGCCAACCTGGGCGTCAAGGCCGCCTTCGACCGCGACCCCGCCCTGGCCGCAGGCCTGAACATCGCCGCCGGCCACGTGGCACACCACTCCGTGTCCGAGGCACACAACCTGCCGCTCGTCGCCGACTGGCACGAACTCGTTTCGGCTTAAGTAGTCCATCGATTGCTCCGTACGCGTCGTTTTGAACCCCCTAAACGACATTTACGGAGCAATCGATGCTTAATGCGCGAGCTTTCGTGCTTCTTCTATTAGTTTGAGGGCCTCGACGGCGTCTTCCGGCTTCACCGGAAGCGGCAGGGCTGATGCCGTGCCGCCGTCGAGGATCTTGTCCGCGAGGATGCGGTAGAACTCGGGGTAGGCGCCGCGTTCGGTGGGCAGGGGGTCGAGGTGGCCATCGCGGCCCAGCAGTCCTGCCCACTCCGGCGCCTCCTCGCCGTACTCGGCGTCCAACGGGCTGCCGCCCGCGGCAATGTACGGCTCCTGCGGGTCCACGCCTTTCTTGGTGAATCCGCCAACGGAACCCAGCACCCGGAACCGCGGTCCCTGCTGGGCGCACATCATGTTCATGGTGAGGTGGCTCAATACACCGGATTCGTGCCGAAGTACCAGGAACACGTCGTCGTCCGCCCGCTCGTCCGACCTGCGTGCCTTCAACTCTGCGTGGACCACGGAGGCCGGGCCAAAGAGCTGGAGTGCCTGGTCGATCAGGTGGCTGCCTAGATCGAACAAGGTACCGCCGCCCTCCGCCGCCGTGGCGCGCGCCTTCCAAGCCTTCGCGATGGCCGGGGACCACCGCTCGAAGCGGGACTCGAACCGCGTGACCTTGCCCAGCGCGTCAGCGGACAGGAGTTTTTGCACCGTCAGGAAGTCGCCGTCCCACCGCCGGTTCTGGAACACCGTCAAGACCCGCCCCAGCTCCCCTGCCAGCGTGATCAACTCCCGGCCTTGTCCACTGGTCACGGCGAACGGCTTGTCCACCACAACATCCAGGCCTGCCTCCAAGGCAGCCTTGGCCAACGGGTAGTGGGTGGCAGGCGGCGTTCCCAGAACCACGAGGTCCACTTCGTCCGCGCGGGCAAGGACCGCATGGCCGTCCGGCACTGTCCTCACCCCCGGATACCGGGCGGTTGCCGCGGCGTCCCTTCCGGCGTTGGAGGTGGCAATGAGGTCCAGCGAAAAACGGGGGTCCGCCGCTATCAGGGGAGCGTGGAACACACTTCCCGAAAGCCCGAAACCCACGACGGCGGTACGGATGGTGCGCTGCGAAGCTGGGTCCCCGGTCATATTCCTACGCTACTCCCGCAGGCCTGGATGCGAGGCGCCGAAATGGGGGCCTTAGGTGAGAGAGCATTCCAAAGAAACCCACGTTAAGTGAGAGAGCGTTGAGGGTTCGGGCAGACGGCGAAGGCCGGCACCCCCTGTCCCCAGGGAGTGCCGGCCTTCGCTACAGAGCGGGTGGGGTCTACTTCTTTTCCCAGCCGATGGCGGTCCAGTCCGGAACCTGGGACAGGCTGCGGAAAAGGGACGGGCCGTAGTTGGCCAGGCCGGTACGGACGAAGGAGATCTGCGGGCCGTTCATGACCACGCCCATGGAGAAGTACTTCGCCATGTGCTCCTTCTCCACCTCCATGGCCGCCTTGTTGCGCTCGGCGTTGTCCTCGATGGAAGCCAGGTCGGCAATCTTCTTGTCCAGTTCGGCGTCGCCCAACTGGTTCTCGTTGGTCTTGGAGTCGTAGTACTGCTTGACGGCTTCAGTGGCGTCCGCGCTGACGGTGTAGCCGGAAACGCTCATATCGAACTCCCGGGAACCCAGCACCTTGCCGAAATCGGCAGAAGCCCGCTGGTCGATTCCAACATCCATGCCGCCGGCCTGCAACTGCTTCTGCAGGGTCTGGGTGAAGGCTAGGGTGGTGGGGTCGTCACCGAAGTTGCTGATCTTGAAGGCGGCAGGCTTGCCGTCCTTTTCCATGATGCCGTTTGCATTCGCGGTGTAGCCGGCGTCGGTCAGTACCTTCTTGGCGGCGTCCGGACCGGTTTCCTTCACGGGGTAGTTGTCCTGGTAGTACTCGGAGAAGGGCAGCAGCATCATGGAGCCGGAGCTGGGCTCTTCCCAGTTAAGGCCGTTGAAGCGGACCTTCCGGAGGGCTTCGCGGTCAACGGCGGCGAATATCGCCTCGCGGACAGCCACGTCGGTGATGCGCTGGGCGTTGAGGTTCATGCCACCGGCGAACAGGCGCTGGCCGCGGCGGACCTCGGAGTCCTTGGTGCCGTCAAGCTGCTTGTAGAGGGAGATGGTGTTGGCAGACATGGCGTCGATCTCGCCGTTCTTGAAGGCTGCGATCTGGGCGCTGGTTTCCAGCTGTCGGAACACGACACTCTCCAACACCGGCTTGTTGCCCCACCACTTCTCGTTGGGAACCAGGGATACCGTCTTTGCGGCGGCGTCGTACTGGTCCACCTTGAAGGGCCCTGCCATCCATTCAGGGTGCAGTTCGCCGTTGAAGCCCTCGTTGAAGATTTCGGGGCTGTTCACGGCCGGATGGATCAGTCCGGTGAAGAGGGAGTCCAGCGGGTAGACCGGCCGGCTCGTCTTGACGATGACTTCCTTGTCATTGCTGCCGGCCTCCACGGATTCAACGAACTCGTAGTTTCCTGAGCTGACAATGTCGTAACCGGCGTCCGGGCTCTTGAGGATGTTCCAGGTGTTCTGGAAGGCCTTGACGTCAATCGGCGTGCCGTCGTTGTACGCGGCCTTCTCATTGACCGTGATGGTAATGGTCTGCTTGCCGTCTTCTACCTTGTTTTCCACGGACTCGCAGAAGTCCTTGTTCGGAGTCACTTTTCCGTCGAAGGCAATGTCCCAGCATCCCCAGGTTCCCGCCTGGTCGATGGGACGGTGCAGCGCGGTGTTGTCCGCGCTGTTGCCGTTGTTGGAGAACCCATTGAAGTCCGGGCCGATGTTGCCCAGCGGAAGGGTGACCTTGCCGCCCTGTTTAAGATCGGCCGCAGGCTTCTCATTGATGCTGATGAGCTTGGACAGGTCGCTGCCTGCCTCCTGGCCCTTGGCCGTTTCCGGCCCGGTGGACCCGCCACCGCCGCCGCAGGCAGTCAGCGCCAGAGCTGCGGCAATTGCCGCCGCTCCGCCGATCCTGTTCAGATTCCTCATGGTGTTCCCTTCGTTGGTGCGAGTGGTGGTGCTGGTGATGGGCCGGTAAAACCTAGGATGCATGGTGGTCCGCCGCGTCATGGACCACCAGCATGTCCTCGTCCAGCTCCCCGTCGGGGAAGAAGCAGGCGAAGCGTTGGTCCACGGCGGGCAGCGGGTGCGCCGCCAAGGCCTGGGCCGCCGGCGACGGCGGTACGGGCTCCAGTGGTGGTTCGAGAGTCAGGCATTTTTCCTGCTTCGCCGCCGGCAGCGCTGCGAAAACGGGGCAGCGTGTGGCGAAGTTGCAGCCCTTGGGGGCGTCCAGCGGCGAGGGCAGCTCCCCCCGGAGAATGATGCGTTCCCGCGTGCGTTCCAGCTGCGGGTCCGGAACCGGGATGGCCGAGAGCAGGGCGCGGGTGTAGGGGTGGCGGGGGTTGTCGAACACGCGGTCCACCTCGCCGATCTCCACGATCTTCCCCAGGTACATCACGGCTACCCGGTTGGAGATGTGCCGGACCACGGAGAGGTCGTGGGCCACCAGAAGGTAGCTGAGGCCCAGTTCAGCGCGGAGCTTGTCGAGGAGGTTGATGACGCCGGCCTGGACGGAGACATCCAGGGCGGAGACAGGCTCGTCCAGGACAACGAGCTTCGGGTTCACGGCCAGGGCGCGGGCTATTCCGATGCGCTGGCGCTGGCCGCCGGAGAACTGGTTGGGGAAGCGGTTGACGTGGTCCGGCTGCAGGCCCACCAGCTTCATGAGCTCCATGATGCGCTTCTTGATGGCCTGCCGGTCCATGCCCGCGTTCTGGAGCGGCTCGGCGAGCACTTCATAGACCGTGAATCGCGGATCCAGTGCGCCGGTGGGGTCCTGGAACACCATCTGGAGTTCACGGCGCATGGCGCTCTTGGTCCGGGCATCGGCGGCCTGCTTGTTGCTGATGCCGCCAATCACCACTTCGCCATCCTGGTCCTTGTGGAATTCCATGATTTCCAGCAGCGTGGTGGTCTTGCCTGAGCCGGACTCCCCCACGATGGAGAAGCACTCCCCTTCGCGGATATCGAAGGTCAGTCCGTCCACTGCCTTGATGGTGCCGATCCGCTTCTTGAGCAGCGCGCCCCGGGTCAGCGGGAAGTGTTTGCGCACGTCCTTGAGCTGCAGGACTGTTGAGCGCTCCTCCCGCGGGATGGCGTCGAAACGTGAGACGGGCACGGGCGGGGCGGCGAAGACATCGTGGGCATCAACGTCACCGCCCAGGGACTCCGATTTGATGCAGGCCGCGCTGTGGTACGCGCTGCCCGGTACCGGGAGGAGCGCCGGTTCGCCATCGAGGCACGCGTCCTCCGCGAGCGGGCAGCGGGGGGCGAACGAGCAGCCGGTGGGTGTGTGGACCAGGTTGGGCGGCATTCCCTCAATGGGGACCAGCGATGCCTTTTCCGCGACATCAACGCGGGGTACGGCGCCGAGCAGGCCCATGGTGTAGGGCATCCGCGGGTTGTAGTAGAGGTCATCCACTGCACCCGTCTCCACCGGCCTGCCGGCATACATCACCATGATGTCGTCAGCCATGCCGGCCACCACGCCGAGGTCGTGCGTGATCATGACGACGGCGGCGCCGGTCTCCTCCTGCGCGGTATGCAGCACCTCCAGCACCTGGGCCTGGATGGTCACGTCCAGGGCCGTCGTCGGCTCATCCGCGATGAGGACCCGCGGGTTGTTGGCGATGGCGATGGCGATCATCACCCGCTGGCGCATGCCGCCGGAGAACTCGTGCGGGAAGGCCCTGAGCCGCTCCTTGGGGCTGGGGATGCCCACCATGGCAAGAAGTTCGACGGCGCGCGCCTCCTTCGCCTGCTTGCTCATGGTGGGGTTGTGGATGGTCAGCGCCTCGATGATCTGCGTGCCCACCGTGTAGACGGGCGTCAGGGAAGACAGCGGATCCTGGAAGACCATGGCCAGCTCATTGCCGCGGTACCCGCACATGGCTTTGTCGCTGAGCCCCAGCAGTTCCTTGCCCTTGAGCCGGACCGAGCCGGTGACCTCGGCTGTGGCGGGGAGCAGGCCCATGATGGCGAGGGACGTCACCGACTTGCCGGAGCCCGACTCACCCACGATGCCCAGCGTCCTTCCTGGCATCAGGTCGAAGTCCACTCCCCGGACGGCGTGCACCACGCCGTTCTCGGTGTTGAAGCGGACGTTCAGGTCCCGGACGGACAGGACTGCGTCCGTGGGCGCGTGCAGGCCCGCGACGTGCAGCCGCTCCACCGCTGACTGGGGCTGCCCAACCGGACCGGCGGCAGTTTCGCTGCTCATGAGGCGTTCCCCTTTACGCGGGTTTTCAGGGCGGTGCGTTTCCTGGCGCTGCCGGATGAACTTGAGCTGGGGTCGAAGGCGTCCCGCAGGCCGTCGTTCATCATGGCCAGGGACCCGGTGAGGAGGAACATGACGGTCAGCGGCACCCAGAACATCCAGGGGAAGGTCTGCACCTGGGACGTGGCGCCGCCGATCAGCACGCCGAGGCTCACATCCGGAACCTTGATGCCGATGCCGATGAAGGAGAAGGCCACTTCCGCGAGGATGGCACCGGTAACGCCGCGGGTGATGTCCAGGACCAGCAGCGATCCGATGTTGGGGACCAGGTGCCGCCACACGATCCTGCGCGCCGGGACGCCCATGTACTGGGCTGCCTTGACGAAGTCCCGCTGCATCAGTGACATGGACATGGACCGGATCAGCCGTGCCGTGCCCATCCAGCTGAAGACGAGCAGCACGATGATGAGCAGCAGCCACGACGGCAGGTTCCGCCTGAGCCCCTCACCTCCGCCGCTGGTGGCCACCGCCACTACCAGGAGGGCCGGCATCATGATGAGCGCTTCCAGGATGAAGAGCATCACCTTGTCCACCTTGCCGCCGAAGTAGGCCATGGTGCAGCCGTAGACGGCGGCGACGAGGACAGAAACGAGACCGACAATCAGGCCGATCAGGATGGAGATCCGCGTGCCTTCCACCGTCATCGCGTAGAGGTCTATGCCCGCCTGGGAGGTCCCCAGGAAGTGCTCGGCCGACGGCGGCATGCCGATGTTGAAGGGGTCGATGGTTTCCTTGTCCCATTGGGTGAAGTATCCGCCCACAAAGGAAAAGAGGGTCAGGGCAAGGAAGATGGCAAGGCCCGCCACGGCCGTCTTGTTCCGCATGAAGCGGCGGAAGATGATGGTGTTCTTGCCAATGACGACGTCGGCGTTCTCCAGGTGCGCGTCCTGCGCGACGGCGGCCGGATCCACTGCATTGAGGTTGGTCACGGCTACTGCACCCGCACTCTCGGGTCAACAAGGGTGGTGGCGAAATCCGCCAGGATGGCGCCCAGGGCGAAGATGACCGAACCGTACGCCAGGGTGGCGGTGGCGGCATTCACGTCCTGGAGCGAGATGGCGTCGATGCTCCACGAACCCACGCCCGGCCACGCGAAGATCTTCTCGGCGAAGAAGCCGCCGGCAAAGATGGCCGGGATGGTGAAGGCGATGCTTTGGGCCACCGGGATGAAGGAGACGCGCAGTGCATGCCGGGAGATCGCCTGGTTGCGGGTGAGCCCCTTGGCGCGGGCCGTCCGGACGAAGTCCGCGTTAACGTTGTCCAGGAGGTACTGGCGCTGGGCGATCTGGTAGGACCCCCAGCCCACCAGTGTGATGGCCACCGTGGGAACGGCGTAGTGCGCGAGCATGTCGATGAACTGGGCCCAGCCCGGCTCTATGCCGGGTGTGGAGATGCCGGTGACGAAGAAGATGCGCTCGCCTACGGTTTCGTTGATGTTAATGGCACCCAGCTGCACCAGGAAGTAGGCAATCGGGGCGGGAACGATGTAGGCAAGGTAGCTGTACGAAGTGATGGCCCGGTCCTGGAACTTGTACTGGCGTGCGGCCGAGTAGACCCCCAGGGCCACGCCAATCACCAGCGTCAGGATGATGGAGGCCAGGAAGAGCCGCGTCGAGATCCAGACACGGTCTCCGAACTCGGCGTTGATGAAGGCGCCGTTGGGGCTCCGGCCCCAGTCCCAGCGAGTCACGATCCCGGTCAGCCATTCGACGTACCGTTCCCACGGGCTGAGATCTGGATCGAGGCCCTTCAGCCGCATGGAGTTTGCCACCTGCTCGGGGGTGGGCCGGGGAATCCGTTCCTGCTCAAGCAGCGCGGGCTTCAGGGAACTGACCGCCAGGAAATACCCCGCCGAGGTAGTCAGGAAGATCATGAAGATGTACGTGATGCCGCGCTTGGCGAGGTACCTGAGCATGGGGCGCTATTTCCGTTTCGCCGCCACGGGCCGGGGGAAGGAGCACAGCGGTATCCACTGGCGCGCCGGGTTCTTGGCCCTGTCAACAATCACGTGCTGGATCCTTCCGTCATCCCCGGTTCAGCGGGGGTTGTGCCGCGTCATCGGGTCCTTCACCAGCGGGTGGCTGGCCTCCCGCAGCCTTGGCAGGCCAGGTCCTGATGGACTATGTCGCGGGTCACATTCCAGAGGAAACTATCACAAGCCCCGAGCGAAAATGCGGGCGGACGCCCGGAAAGCTACCCGCCCGTATCAGATCGTTATGAATAAGTTTGTGAAGTTCGTGTGACTGGACGGCCGGCACGAAACTGGCGTAATCTACGCGCCGCGGACCACCCGTGTGACAAGCTCCCGCCACGAAGCCGCCAACCGTTCGGGGGTAACTCCGTGCACCCTCACCAGGGTCAGCAGCCGCTCCGGATCAAGGGTTGCGCTCAAGGATCCCGCCATCAGCCAGGGGTCGGGCTCGAATCCCTCTTCCCGGAGCAGCACCTCGATATGGCGGTGCCAGAGCGCCGCGGGAGGCGCTTCGAAGCGGCCCCGGGCTGCGTTCTCCGCCGCGAGCACAAGCTCGCCGAATTCCATCACGTACGCGATTCTTTCGGCACCGAACGCGATGAGCCGTTCCAGCCCGGGAGCGCCCGGCCCTAGCGGCGGCGGTCCAAACATGAAGCGCGCCTGGAAGGCAGCCTCCGATTCACTCAGGAGGGTAAGCATCAGCCCGGCCCGGCTGCCAAACCGGCGGAAAACGGTGCCTTTCCCCACACCGGCGTGTTCAGCGAGCCGGTCCATGGTCAAGCCCTGGGCGCCGCACTCCTCAATAAGTTCCTGCGCAGCCTTCAGCAGTCGTTCCCGGTTCCGCGCGGCGTCGCTACGTTCGGGGGAGGGCTCCGGGGTCAGGCCGGGCCGCAGTGGGATGAAGCTCACATCAGCTATTCTAAGGCCCGGGAATAATAAACGGACTACGGTCCGTTTATTATTGTGAAGGCAGTAACTGCCCCAGCTTTCTAACGGCAGCGGCCCTCCCGCAGCCCTGATCCAGGAGTTCCCATGACCAAGAGCACCGTCCTCACCCTCGTCGGCAGCCTCCGCGCCGACTCCACCAACCAGAAACTTGCCGAGGCAATCCAGCTGAACGCACCGGAGCAGGTGGACGTGGTGATCCACGAGAGCCTGGGCAACATTCCGTTCTACAACGAGGACATCGACGTCGAGGGCCAGGTGCCCGAGGCGGCTGCCGCGCTGCGCGCCGCCGCCAATGAGGCGGACACGCTGCTGCTCGTCACTCCGGAGCACAACGGCACGGTGCCGGCCGCCCTGAAGAACGCCATCGACTGGCTGTCCCGCCCCTTCGGCGCCGGCGCCCTCGCCGGCAAGCCCACCGCCGTCGTCGGAACTGCCTTTGGCCAGTACGGCGGGGTCTGGGCCCAGGACGAGGCCCGCAAGGCTGCAGGCATCGCCGGCGCCCGGGTTCTCGAGGACGTCAAGCTCGCCGTGCCCGGCTCCATGGTGCGCTTCGCTGAGATCCACCCGAAGGACGACGCTGAGGTGGTGGAGCAGATCAAGGGTGTGTTCGACGCCCTCGCGGCCGCCCGGCCGGCAGCCTAGCCAGCTGGCCGTCCGCGGGCACTTCGGTTTAACGCGGCGGCCGCTCCCGCTCTGGCTGCCGCATCCGATCGTTGCTAGCGTGACGGAATGAGCCCGTCGAAGACCCCGGCCGAGACCCTTTCCATTGCCGGGACAGAAGTCCGCATCTCAAGCCCCGACAAGATGGTGTTCCCGGAACCGGGGCTGACGAAGCTGGACCTGGTGCGGTACTACCTTTCCGTCGCGGAGGGCGCACTGCGCGGTGCAGGCGGGCGGCCGATGGTCCTCAAGCGCTTCCCCAAGGGCATCGGCGCAGAGCCGTTTTTCCAGAAGCGCGTGCCGGAAAACCACCCGGACTTCATTGACACCGCAACACTGCACTACGCGTCCGGGACATCGGCCGAAGAGGCGGTCATCCGGGACGCCGCCGGCCTGGCCTGGGTGGTGAATCTCGGGTGCCTGGACCTTAACCCGCATCCCGTGCGCGCCGAGGACCTGGAGCACCCCGATGAGCTCCGCGTGGACCTTGACCCGATGCCGGGCGTGGACTGGTCGCAGATCGTCGACGTCGCCTATGTGGCGCGGGAGGTGCTCGACGACGTCGGCCTGGCGGGGTGGCCAAAAACCAGCGGCTCGCGCGGGCTCCACATCCTGGTGCGGATCGCGCCGCAGTGGTCCTACCGTGACGTCCGGCTCGCCGCAGAGACCCTCGCCCGTGAGGTTGAGAACCGCGCTCCGGGCCTGGCCACCGCGCGGTGGTGGAAGGAGGAGCGCGGTGAGAGTGTGTTTGTGGACTTCAACCAGAACGCCAAGGACCGCACCGTGGCATCGGCCTACTCGATCCGACCCCTGCCCGACGCCCGGGTCTCCACGCCGTTGACGTGGGATGAAGTCCGCTCCGCCCGGCCCGAACAGTTTACGGTCCTAACAGTGCCCGGGCGCTTCGCTGATATGGGCGACCCCCACGCGGGGATCGACGACGCCGTGGGCACCCTGGATGCACTCCTGGCCCTGGCTGCCGAGCTGGGACCCGCCGAGAAGGCGCCGCGTGCCGGGGACGGCTCCGGCCGCCGGCAATCGGTGATGCCGCTCATCGAAGTGGCCCGGACCAGGACCAAGCCCGAGGCGCTGGCCGCCCTTGGGGAGTGGAAGTCCCGGCATGCCGGCCTTGTCCAAGACCTCCATCCAGCAGACGTCATGGTGGACGGGATGCGCGGATCGAGCTCGCTCTGGTACCGGGTGCGGGTGAACCTGCAGCACGTCCCGGAGGCGGAGCGCCCGGAGCAGGAGGAACTCATTGCGGACTACGATCCATGGGAGGGCAGGGTATGGCCGGGCCAGCCGACGTCCTGACTGCGGCGCTGCCTGCCGCGCTCCCGTGACCAACTCTTATCCCAACCGGTACCTTCCCGGCATTCCCGCTCCAAAACCCCGGCCGTAACGTTAATCCACCGGACCGGACAAGGATTGCGGTGCAGGCATGCCAGCAGGGTGGAATGCAGGAGAACGCAGGGCCAGGCTGCGGGCAGCAGCAGTGGCCAGCCTCACGCTTCCATTGTGGCTCGGCGCCTGCGTAGTCCAGGCCCCCCAGGAGCCCAGGCAGGCGCCTTCCGCCCCGCTGGCAGTCAACAGGGGCGCGACGGCAGAAGCCCCGCAGTCCCTTACCCCCGCACCGCAGCCCCGGGACGCCGCGCCGCCGGAGGCTCCCGCCGTGCCGCCGGACTCATCCGGCCCCGCTGCCGGACCGGACGCGCCGGCTACATCCGTTCCGGCAACCGGCAGCTCCGAAGCCGGGGCGGCGCAAGCTGGGCTCCCGGACGGCACCATCCATGGCGAATCCGAGGCCGGCACGGTCACCGCGTACTACGTGCTCGTGGACGACGGCGGCAGGAACGGAGTGCGCTTTGGCTGCAATGACAGCCTGGTGGGCATAGCCCACGCCGGCCCTGCCGCGGAGGCGCTTCCTGCTGCCATCGGCGCGCTGCTGGACCCGCCCGGGGAGGCGCTGTCCGAGCATGAACCGAAGGCCTACAACGCCCTGTCCGGGTCGCGGCTGAAGTTCCTTTCCGGCAGCTTCGACGGCACCACCGTCACGGTGTACCTCACCGGCGTCCTTAGGCCCGGAGGGACCTGCGATGTGCCCCGCATGGAAGCACAGCTCACGCAAACAGCCGTAGCGGCCGCCGGCGCCATCAGGGCAGAGATCTACGTGAACGGACGCAGCCTGGCGGAGGCGCTGGAGCTCGACTAGGGCTGCCCTGCTTCCAAGGGCCGGGCACACAACCCGGGTGACTCATTGATATACAGGTGTTGCTTTTTAGGCAACACTCCGCGGTATCCTGATGATGTGACCCACGAAACACTTGACGCCGCAGCAGGGACGCTGCCGGCCGAAGCCATTGATGCCATCGAGCGGGCGGCAACCTCCGCCCACCGCCATGAAGAACTGTTTTCAGCACGCGCCGCGAACATCCGACAGTCAGCGGTGAGGGATGTCTTTGACATTTCCATGCGTCCAGGGCTTGTCTCGCTTGCCGGCGGAAGCCCCTACCTGCAGTCCCTCCCGCTGGACCGGCTCGCCGCGACGGCCGCGAAAATCATCGCCGACGACGGGCTGACCGCACTGCAGTACGGCAGCGGGCAAGGATCCGAGGAGCTCCGCGCCCAGATCTGCGAGGTGATGGCGGCAGAAGGCATTCTCGACGCCCTTCCGCAGAACGTGGTGATCACCGCCGGTTCGCAGTCTGCGCAGGACGTGGCCACCAAGGTCTTCTGCAATCCGGGCGACGTGGTCCTCGTGGAGGAGCCCACCTACGTGGGCGCACTCAACACCTTCGAGGCGTACCAGGTGCAGGTGGAAACCATAGGGATGGACCAGTCCGGCCTGGTGCCGGAACTGCTGGAGGCGCGGATTGCCGCCCTCCAGACGGCCGGAAAGAACGTCAAGTTCCTGTACACCATCCCCAACTTCAACAACCCCTCAGGGATAACGCTGGCCAAGGAGCGCCGCCAGCAGGTGGTGGACATATGCCGCAAAGCGAATATCCTGGTGATCGAGGACAACCCCTACGGCCTGCTCCGCTTCGGCGGTGAGCCACTTAAGCCGCTCCGCGCAGAAAACCCGGACGACGTCATCTACATGGGTTCCTTCTCCAAGATTTTCGCCCCCGGCCTGCGGATCGGCTGGGCCCTGGTTCCCGAACACCTGCAGCGCCGGTATTACCTGGCAGCCGAGGCCGTGACGCTCTGCCCGCCGGCCTTCAACCAGATGCTGGTCTCGGCGTACCTCCGCGACTATGACTGGAGGGGCCAGATCCAGACCTACCGCGAGCTGTACGCCGAACGCTGCAGCGCCATGCTCGCCGCCCTGGCCGAGCACATGCCGGCCGGAACCACCTGGACCAGCCCCGAGGGCGGCTTCTTCGTATGGGTGACCCTCCCGGAGGGGGTGGACACTTATCCCCTGTTGCAGAAGGCGATCGACGCCGGAGTGGTGTTCATCCCCGGGGCCGCCTTCACGCCGTCGGACGAACCGTCCAACAAGCTGCGCCTGGCGTTCAGCGCCGTGCCCCCGGAAGCCATCACCGAAGGCGTGCGCCGCCTGGCGCCGGTGCTGCAGGAAGCCATCGCCGCGCTGTAGCCTTGGCCTGACCAAGCGCCACCGAAACCAAGCAAAGGAGCACACATGAGCGGAATCATCGTTGTAGGGGTGGACGGCAGCGGGACGGCAAAGAAAGCAGCCGAAGCGGCGCGGGACCTCGCCGCGGCCCTCGGCGCCTCCCTCCATGTGGTGTCCGCCTTCGACAGCGACAAGACCGAGGTGTTCGGCAGCGGCAGCGACCGGTGGATCGTGTCCGACGCGGATGCCGCCGAGCACGTGGCACGGACAGTCGCAGAATCGCTGGGGAGGGACATCAAGGTGACGTACTCCGCCGCCCGCGGCCGGCCGGCCGATGCACTCATCAAGGAGGCCCTGCGGATGGAAGCCCGGATCATCGTGGTGGGAAACCGCAGGATGCACGGTATTGGCCGCGTGCTTGGCAGCGTAGCCAACAGCGTTGCCCACAATGCCCCCTGCGACGTTTACATCGCAAACACGTACGACGCCGAGTAGCGGCTTTACGGACACCATGCGGGAGCCAGGCCCCTGCATGGTGTCCGTTCTCACGCCCGAAAGCGCCTTTCCGGTGCTGCCCCGACGATAAAATTGGATAAGCCCCCAACGGTGCGGACACCCACTACCACCACCATCAAGGGGCCCCAATGATTACCCTCCAGCGCCGCCATCTGGCAGGCCACGACATCCTCCTTGCCCGCCACGGCAACCACATCTGCTCCATGCGGGTTGACCGCAGCAATGACCGGGTGGTCGCCTTGCTGGACGACGGCAGCGTGGACAGCGCGCCGAACCTCATCGCCCCAGGCCTGAGGCTTCCCGAGACCGTGGGCAGCGTGTTGCGGGAGGATTGGAAGCTCCTGACGGCCTGGGCCGGCATGGCAGCGGCCATGGCTGTACTCATGACGGGTGCCGCAGTGGTCCTGGGTACCACCGCAGACCCGGCAACCCTCGAGATGCTGGCCGCGCATACCTCCTACTAGGGAGCGGACACCCGTCCTGCCGGGTGCTTGGCTAAGGAACCATCCAGCCTTCGAGGGCCCACCAGATCCCGCCCATCACCACGCCGCCAAAGAGCGCGCCGGCGATCACCTGTGCCCGTGAATGCGCGCGCAGCACCACGCGGGACCAGCCCACGGCGGGTACCAGAAGCAGCAGCGGAAGCCAGACCGGCCCAAGCATGAGCACGGCGATCACGGCTGAAGAGGACACCGCAGCCGCATGCCCGCTGATCTTCCAGAACGGGCTCACGGCCGCCAGCACCACGACCCCCGCCACCACCGCAAGGACCATTGCCACCACGCTTTGCGGCGCCCCCACCGCTTCCAGCACCAGGAGCCCGGCCAGGATGCAGGCCAACGCCATCAGCAGCACAGGCGCACGCTGCCGGCGGTCGCTGACGTGGTGGTCCGTCACCTTCCCCATCCGTACCAGCAGGAGGAGCAGGAACAGCGGTAGCACGCAGACGAACAGGGCGGCCAGCGCTCCGTAGCCGATGGTTCCGGGGAACCCCGGCTGCGTCATGGGGCTGATCAGCAACTGGATGCTCACCACCACGGGCGGCTGGAACACCTCCGTCAGCCATCGTGCGGCACGGTTTTTCAGCCGGATGGTGCTGCTGCTGTCGGCGGCCACAGTGCTGCCCTAGTCCAGGAGGAGCGCCGGCTCCTCAAGGATGGCAGCGACGTCGGCCATAAAGCGGGCGGAGAGGTCGCCGTCCACCACGCGGTGGTCGAATGATCCGCCAAGGGTGGTGATCCAGCGCGGGATCACTTCCCCGTCCAGGACCCAGGGCTTCTGCTTGATGGTTCCGAAGGCCACGATGGCAACCTCGCCCGGATTGATGATGGGCGTGCCGGTATCAATCCCGAGGGCACCGATGTTGGTGATGGTGAGCGTGCCGCCCTGCATCTCGGCGGGCTGGGTTTTGCCGGCCCTGGCGGTGACGGCCAGGTTGTTGAGCGCCAGCGCCAGTTCCTTCAGGGACAGGTCCTGGGCGTTCTTGATGTTGGGCACCATCAGCCCGCGGGGTGTGGCTGCCGCGATGCCCAGGTTCATGTAATGCTTCACATGGATCTCGGCGCCGCCGGTTCCGTCCGCGTTGTCCACCCACGTGGCATTGACGCTGGGGTTCCGTGCGGCCGCCCAGATCACGGCCTTGGCAAGGATAAGCAGCGGCGAGACTTTGATGCCCTCAAAATCCCTGGACGCCTTGAGCCGCTTGACGAATTCCATGGTGCGGCTGGCATCAACGTCGACGAAAATACTGACGTGCGGCGCCGCGAATGCGGAATCCACCATGGCCTTCGCCGTGGCTTTCCGGACGCCCTTGACGGGAATCCGTTCGATCCTCTGGTCCTGCGGCTTGCCGGCCTTCCCCCAGAACCCGTCCGCCTTGTCCAGTTCCGCGTCCCGCTGGGCCTGGTAGCTGACCAGGTCCTCCCGGGTGACCTCGCCGCGTGATCCGGTTGCCACCACGTCCGCCAGGTTAATGCCCAGGTCCCGGGCGATCTTGCGGACCGGGGGCTTCGCCAGGACCTTGTTGACCAGGCCGGTGATGGTGCCGCCCAGCGTAGGGCGGTTGTCCACGGCGTCGACGGCGGTTTCGCCTGGCACCCGGGTGGCAGTGCCTGCCGGTGTCCCCGGCCTTGCGGACACCTCGGCCGGCGTGCGGGGCTGGACCGGCTCCACCTCCGGCGCGTTGACGGACAGTGCACCCGCCGGGCCCCTGGTGGTGGAGCTGGTCGAAATCCTTGGCCGCCGCTTGACGGCGTCCGCCTTTGGCCCGGAGCCAACCAGGGGCCCTCCGGCCAACGCACTGTCGGCGGCGGGGGCACTTCCCGTTGAGTCGGCGTCGGACGCCGGAAGCTTTCCGTAGAGCGGCTGGACAGGCATCTCAGGCGCAGGGACGTCCGCGGGTGTCGGGTCCCCCGCGACGTCATCGCTGACGCTGATGATCGCGGTGCCGACATCGATGGTCACGCCTTCAGGGACCAGCAGTTCAGTGACCGTTCCCGCGAAAGGAGACGGCAGTTCCACGAGGGACTTAGCCGTTTCGATTTCGCAGAGGACGTCGTTAATGGCGACGGCGTCGCCCGGCTTGACCTTCCAGGAGACGATTTCGGCCTCGGTGAGTCCCTCGCCGACGTCGGGCAGGTTGAACTTGTTGAGAGTCATGGTGTCCTTGGTTGGAAAGCCTCAGTAGGAGAGGGCGCGGTCCAGCGCCTCCAGGATGCGGTCAATGTCCGGAAGGTAGTCTTCCTCCACCTTGGCAACCGGATAGGGCATGTGGAATCCGCCAACGCGGATCACCGGAGCCTCCAGTGAATGGAAGGCACGCTCGCTGATCCGGGCCGCGATTTCACCGCCGATACCGCCGAACGTGGGTGCCTCATGGGCAACGACCAACCGTCCGGTCTTCTGAACGGAGGCCGTGACGGTATCGAAGTCCAGCGGCGAGATGGACCGGAGGTCGATCACCTCCACGCTGTGGCCGTCCTCCTCGGCTGCGTTGGCGGCGGCCAGCGCAACCGGAACCAGCGGGCCGTAGGCAACCAGGGTCGCATCCGTGCCGCTGCGGAGGACGTGGGCCTTGAAGGGGTCCCCCGCCCGGCCCGGCGCCTGCACGTCCACCTCGCCCTTGAGCCAGTACCGGCGCTTGGGTTCGAAAATGATGACAGGATCCTGGCACTCCACGGCCTGCTGGACCATCCAGTACGCGTCATGCGCATTGGACGGCGTGATGATACGCAGGCCTGCGGTGTGCGCGAACAGCGCCTCCGGGGACTCCGAGTGGTGCTCAACCGAACCGATGCCTCCGCCGTACGGGATGCGGATGACCACCGGGACCGTGAGGTTGCCGTTGCTGCGGGCGTGCATCTTGGCCAACTGGGTGGTGATCTGGTTGAAGCCGGGGAAGACAAAACCGTCGAACTGGATTTCGCAGACCGGCCGGTAGCCGCGCAGCGCGAGGCCAATCGCGGTTCCGATGATCCCGGATTCGGCCAGTGGTGTATCCACCACGCGGTCCGGGCCGAACTCGCCGATCAGTCCGTCGGTCACCCTGTACACCCCGCCCAGGGGCCCGATGTCTTCACCCATCAGCAGTGACTTGGGGTCTTGCGTGAGCGTCGCGCGGAGGCCTTCGTTGATGGCCTTGGCGATAGTCATTGTGGTCATCAGTGGCCTGCCTTTGCTGCTGCCTGCGCCGATTCTTCGCCATGCTCACCGGCTGCGAACCCTGCACTGTATTCCTCGAACCATGCAAGCTCCTCCGCCACGAGGGGGTGGGCTTCTGCGTAGGTGTTGGCGAAAGCAGAGCGGATGTCAGGAGTCTCGAGGTCGTGGGTGGTGCGCCGGACGTAGGCGGCGAGCTCATCGCCGTCGGCCTTCACCTTCGCGAAGAAGGCGTCGTCGGCCAGGCCCTCGGAGCGGAGGTATTTCTCCACGCGGGCCAGCGGGTCCTTTGCCCGCCAGGCGTCTTCTTCTGACGACTGGCGGTACTTGGTGGGGTCATCGGCAGTGGTGTGGGCGCCCACACGGTAGGTGAAGGCCTCGATCAGGACCGGGCCCTTGCCTTGGCGCGCGTGCTCCAAAGCCCATTCGGTGACGGCATGGACGGCGATCACGTCGTTGCCGTCCACGCGGATGCCCGGGAAGCCGTACCCCTTGGCGCGGTTGGACAGCGGCACACGGGTCTGGACGTTGGTGGGCACGGAAATGGCCCAGTGGTTGTTCTGGCAGAAGAACACCACCGGGGCGTTGTAGGAGGAAGCGAAAACCATGGACTCGTGGACATCGCCCTCGGAGCTGGCGCCGTCACCGAAATAGGCGATGACGGCAGCGTCCTCCCCTGAACCGGAGGCTCCCGTAGCTGCCGCCAGCTTCTGGTCGCGCTGGATTCCCATGGCGTAGCCCACGGCGTGGAGCGTCTGGGCGGCAAGGACCAGCGTGTAGAGGTGGAAGTTGGTGTCCTTCGGGTTCCAGCCGCCGTTCGACACTCCGCGGAACTGCCGGAGGAGTTCGGCGAGGTCCACGTCGCGGGTCAGTGCCACGCCGTGTTCGCGGTAGGTGGGGAAGATGTAGTCCTGCGGCCGGCTGGCCCTGCCGGAACCGATCTGCGCGGCTTCCTGGCCGGTCAGCGGGACCCAGAGTGCAAGCTGTCCCTGGCGCTGCAGGGCCGTTGCCTCGACGTCGAACCGGCGGATGGCCGCCATGTCCGCATAAAGGCCGCGCAGGGCTTCAGGAGTGATCTTCTCCGCGTACTCGGTGAAGACGGGATCGAACCCAAGCTTTCCGTCCGGGCCCAGGAGCTGGACCATCTGCGCCGGGGGTTCCCCCATGACCGCCTCGGCATCAGCCTCGCGCTGGTCGTCTACCGCTGTTTCGTCGAACTCGGTGGAAGGCAGATGTGTGCCCATACCGTCTCCTCGCTTGCCGCATGCGGATGCAGTGCAATGTCGCTGGGATATATGCCTCATAAGGAATAGATTCCCTGCGGGGCATATATATTGCTGTACTGATCCTAACTTTATCTTCAGTAGGTAGCCGCAGAGCTACTTGTTAAGCGCTAGGAACCCCGTGGCGCCTTTGTATAGTTCGCACACAGCCGAAGGAACCGGGAGTTCGCCTCGACCTCGCCGATGCTCACCCTCACGCCTTCGCCCGGGAATGCGCGGACGGACAGCGCCTGTGCCCCGGCCGCCTCGGCGAACTCGGCACTGTGCTCGCCCAGGTCCAGCCAGACGAAGTTCCCTTGGGCGTCGGGAACGGCCCACCCCAGGCTTCGCAGGCCTGCCGTGACCCGCTCCCGCTCATCAACCAGGCTTTGTACCCTTTCTACAACCTGGGGGAAGTTCTGCAGCGACACAATCGCGGCCTTTTCGGCAATCTGCGACACGGCGAAGGGGGTTGCGGCCACCCTAAGGTGCTGCGTCAGCGCAGGGTTGGACACGCTGTAACCAACCCGCAGCCCGGCCAGTCCGTGCGCCTTGGAGAAGGTCCGGAGCACCACCACGTTGGGGTACCTGCGGTACATGTCGAGTCCATCCACCGCTTCGTCGTCCCGCACGAACTCCTGGTAGGCCTCGTCAATCACTACCACCACGTGAGGGGGGACGAGCCGGATGAATTCCTCGGTTTCCGCTGCGCGAAGGGCCGGGCCGGTGGGATTGTTGGGTGTGCAGAGGAGGACCATTTTGGTCCGGGGCGTCACGGCGGCGGCCATCGCGGGAAGGTCGTGCCGGCCCTCGGCAGTGACGGGGATGCGCACGCCTTCACCCCCGGAGAGGCCCACACTGATGGGGTACGCCTCAAAGGAGCGCCACGCGTAGATCACCTCATCCGGCGAACCGTCGTCGTTCCGTCCCACGAAAGTTGCCAGGAGCTGGTTCAGGGCGCCGAGGCTGCCGGCGCCCGTGACGATGTCCTCCGCGGGGACACCCAGGAATGCGGACAGCTCACCGCGGAGCCTGCTGCTCAGCGGGTCCGGGTACCGGTTGAAGTCGGTCTGGTGCGCAATGGCATCCAGGACCGCGGGGAGCGGGGGCAGCGGATTCTCATTGGAAGACAGCTTGTAACTGGCCAGCCCGTCAACGGCGGCGGGGGGTTTTCCGGCGGCGTAGCGGGGTAACCGGGCCACCACGGGACGGGGCTGGACGCCGCCCGTCACTGTCTCAGATGACGTCATGCAGACCAGCCTACTTCGCTGGATGCAGGAGGGAAGCGCAGGCTGCCCCCTCCCTCAAGCAGCTGACAGGGAGGTATGGAAACATAGGACCATGCGTTCATTCATCGGCCGGGTCCTCATCAACGCGCTGGCCTTGTGGATTGCCAGCTGGGTTCTTCCCGGCTTGGATATCACCACATCGGCTACAACAGACGCGGTAGCCAAGACCGGCGTGGCAGAGGGAACGGACGTGGCAGGAACTGTCCTGGCGTACTTGTTCATCGGCCTGATCTTCGGATTGGTCAATGCGTTCATCCGCCCTTTAGTGAGCTTCCTGTCCCTCCCAATCACCATCCTGACGCTGGGTCTCTTCACCATCGTCATCAGCGCCGCGATGCTGTACGTGACGTCCTGGATCAGCAGTTTCACGCCGGTCCACTTCACCATTGATTCGTTCTTCTGGACTGCAGTGCTCGGAGCCATCATCATCACCCTGATCTCGCTGGTGGCCGGCCGGCTCGTCGGCGTCCGCCGGTAAGCCTGCACTTCACCGCCCGGCCTTGCCCGGGCCTAACGTCCTGCATAACCACGTGCCGGTTTGTGGGAATCCGCCGACGCCGCAGCAGGTGCCGGGGCCTTTGTCCTCGACAGGGAAAACCGCGTGGCCGTGGCGGCGCCTCCCGTCCCGAGTATGGCGCCCAGCGCCGCGGTGGACTCCACCAGCGAAGGGTCGCGGCTTTGTGACACCAGCCGGGCACCGTCCTGGTAGGTGCTGAGAGAATGGGCTGGTCCGATCCCGCCTTCCCCTTCAAAGACCCTTGGGGTGTTGGTCATGGAGACTGTCACACGGTCCCTCGTGTCCGGATTAGGGGCCCCGTCCGAACCTGGCACCCAGTCGGCGCGGTGCTCAAGGTGCAGGGACTTCACGCCCGGCTCGGGGGTGATTCCGGCCACGGGGGAACCGGCAGTCAGGACATACGGCAGGTCGTAATTGTCGAGGAAGCGGGGATCCGCGGCGAGGTTCATGGCGTGGATGCCACCCTGGCTATAACCTACTGCCACCACAGGCGATCCGGGCTGTGCGCCGGCTGCCTGGAGGGACTGGAGTGCCGCGCCCGTCACTTCGTCGGAGCTGTACACCATTGCCTCAGCGATTCCCGCCTCATCGAACGGGTTCTCCCCACCGACGCCCGAAAAGGCAGGCTGCGTGCCCGGAACCAAAAGCACATACGCGTTGGTGCCGTCATTGGAGATCTCGACGACCTCAATTAATCCGGCACCCCGCGCACTCAACTTCCGAATACGCTCCAGCAGTCCAGCCGGAGAGGTGTCCAGGTCGACCCGGGCTGTCTCTTCCTGGTGCACAGCCAAAGGGCGGCTGAAAACACCGACCTGCTCAAGGACGTCCCAGGCCCAGGGGTCCATTTCTGTTCGCCGTTTTACGTCCGCGGCCTGCAGTCCTAGGCGGGCCACGATGGTTTCCATCGACTTGCCGTCGAGGAAGCGGGTGGCGGCCATATCGGTCATGGAGTCGTGGATGTCTTCGAGACTGACCAGTCCAAGACCACGGGCAGCGCCTGCCAGCCGCTCCGCCATTTCGTACTCGTGCTTGCAGGCCCGGACCTGCCTGCTGATGTGCTGCAACTCTGTCCGCACCACCTGGACGCTCCGCCCAGCCTCACCCACCGCATTCAGGGCCATGGTTCCCGTCCACCGGGGCAGATCCTGGAAAGGAGTGAGGTCCTCCCAGATGCGGCGGACCTCAACCTCGATCGCGGCCAACCTGCCTGCAAGATCGTCCAGTTTTTCGGCGCCTCCCGCGAGCTCCTCCAGTTGGAAGCGGATACCGCCCACGCCGCCCCGGATCGCCAGGGGCCCATCGTCCGCCGGGCCGGAAACCCGGATGGGCCCGCCGCTGCCGGAAGGGGTGGCCTCGGCCATCAGGGCCTGCCGCTGTAGGAGCAGGCAGCCACCAAGGTCTCCTGGCTGTGCCTGGCCACAGCTGCCCTTGCCTCAATCAACGATTCAAGGGAACGGCGCAGGGCAACGGCCTGCAGTGACACAGAGTCCCGGTAGGCCCTGCCGGCCGGTGACTCCCACTGCAGCAACTGGATATCCCTGAATCCTGCCAGGACTTCCTCTGCCCGGACCAGGCAGGCCGCCATGCGATCGGCCAACTGGTCCACCTGGGCAGCACGGAGCATGTCGGCCTGCAGGTCAGGGCCCGCCAGTTCTCTGCCCATTGCCCCTCCACCACACCTTTGCCGTTGCATCCGAAACTCCCCGCCCTATCCGGGAGCTGCCTTTCCATTCCCGACGCTACGGAGCGGCCGCTCCGGACTGAAGATCCCTCGTGGTGTATGTGGACAAGTAACGTGGACAGCCGCCGCTTAAGGGGGTGCCGGACTTCATGAAAGAATCAGCACATGCCTGAAACTGCCGCCACAGCTGACACCCGTACGCCCTCAGGACGCCTGGCCCTTGCCGCGTCCCCGGAAAGAATTGCGCTCGGCCCGCTGGACGGCCGGTACCAGTCGGCTGTCGCACCCCTGGTGGACTACCTTTCGGAGGCGGCCCTCAACCGGGACCGCGTAGCGGTGGAAGTTGAATGGCTCATCCACCTGACCAGCAACAACGTCCTTCCCGGGGCCGGCCCGCTCACCCCGGAACAGCAGGAGCAGCTGCGTGCGATCGTCACTGAATTCGACGCGGCGTCCGTGGCAGAACTTGCTGACATCGAGGCCGTCACCGTCCACGACGTCAAGGCCGTGGAGTATTACATCGGCCGGCGACTGCCCGCCATCGGGATCGAAAACCTGACGGCGATGGTCCACTTCGGCTGCACGTCCGAGGACATCAACAACCTCTCCTACGCTCTGGGCATCAAGGGCGCTGTGGAGGACGTGTGGCTGCCCGCCGCGCGGGCCCTGGTGGCCCAGATCAGCAAGATGGCCCAGGAAAACCGGGCGGTTCCCATGCTGTCCCGGACCCACGGCCAGCCGGCCACCCCCACCACCCTGGGCAAGGAACTGGCCGTCATGGCGCACCGCCTCACGCGCCAGCTGGACCGGATCGCGAAAACCGAATACCTGGGCAAGATCAACGGCGCCACCGGCACGTACGCGGCGCACGTGGCGTCGGTCCCCGGCGCAGACTGGCAGCAGGTGTCCAAGTCCTTCGTGGAGGCCCTGGGGCTGACCTGGAACCCGTTGACCACGCAGATCGAGAGCCACGACTGGCAGGCAGAGCTGTACGCGGACGTTGCACGCTTCAACCGCATCCTCCACAACGTCTGCACGGACATCTGGAGCTACATCTCCATCGGCTATTTCGCGCAGATCCCGGTGGCCGGCGCCACGGGTTCCTCCACCATGCCGCACAAGGTGAACCCGATCCGCTTCGAGAACGCCGAGGCCAACCTGGAGATCTCCTCGGGCCTGCTGGACGTCCTGGGGTCCACCCTTGTGACGTCCCGCTGGCAGCGCGACCTCACCGACTCCTCCAGCCAGCGCAACATCGGTGTGGCATTCGGCCACTCCCTCCTGGCCATCTCCAACGTGGCCAAGGGCCTGGAGCGCCTGGACGTGGCCGAGGACGTCCTGGCCGGCGACCTGGACACCAACTGGGAAGTGCTGGGGGAAGCCATCCAGATGGTCATGCGCGCTGAGGCGATCGCCGGCGTCGAAGGCATGGAGAACCCCTACGAGCGGCTCAAGGACCTCACCCGGGGCCAGCGGGTGGACGCGGCCCGCATGCAGGAATTCGTGCAAAGCCTTGGCTTGTCACCGGAAGCCGAGGCCCGGCTGCTCGCCCTGACCCCCGGAAAGTACACCGGCATCGCGGACCAGCTGGTGGACCACCTCAAGTGAAATTGACTATTACAACCCTGCCAATTCGGGCACGAATCTGCTAAATTCTGTGGACATCTTTTTCGCTGTATTACTGTCTACCGGTTCGGCATTCCTGGTAGAGCTGATCTTCAGGCTAATAAAGTCCGGTTCCGATCCCAGATCAATACTTAAGTATAGTCCGGTTAACTACCTCTCGGTTAGCGCTACTGTTGGCATGCCTCACATTAGATGGGCATCTTTTTTCGCATTCCGTACAATCCCGCCGGCTCTTATCATGATTTTACTTGCCGCTCTATTGAACAAGTATTTCCCGGCACTGCCTGTTTATCCTTACACACTTCTAGTAGCGCTGCTTTCGTCGGCCCCACGCAGTGGCTACCTCCTTTTCTCGAGACGCAGCGTTCCGGCTGAGCGGTGGATACACTTTGCTTGCATACTACTGTCACTTGGTGCTGCATTGGCCGTTGCCCTCTTCGACAAGAATGATTATTTAGTCAAGCTTGCGCCCGACGTATCTGGCCTAAGGGACAACCTCTGGTCATCGCTATTTGCAGCACTGCTAGTTGCGCTATATATAGATTCGACCAAACTAACGAAAAGTGCGGCAACATCCACCCGGAGACAGCCCTCGACTTACGTGATCCATTGGTTTGATAAGTTGGAGTCAATTCACGGCCGTCAGATATCGGAAAAAGCAGACGGCGATTTTCTCCTCAAGCTACTTGTCTACTCAATACTCATTGTAGAGAACTTCAATCGTCCTTGGTGGCTCCGGAAGGTAGAAAATATGTTCGTGCGTTTCCCCGGCAGCGAGCTGACCGTGGGAATCGCTCAGGTTCGATCGGATCAACCACTTTCGGATGCAGAAAGTATAGATCGAGCAATTAACAAAATCAGAAATGCCTTACAAGAGCAGAACTCTTACTCGAAGCTTGGGGGCGCTCCCAGCTTCCCCCATGAGGTCGTTGACGAGTACAACACTGGAGACGGCTACCGCGAGATGGTGGCCGAGGTATTTCACGACCTTTTGCGGTTGAGACCTACAGCTTTCGGAGTTGCTCAGCCAGCTTGATGGAAGCAACCACGACGACGGCGCCGGGCTCCCAAGGGCCCGGCGCCTTTCTTCCGGGTCATCCCGGCTTGCCGGGAGTGCGAAACTGGAAGCATGAAGCTGCTGCTCATCCGCCACGGACAGACTCCCGGTAACGTGCTTGGCCAACTCGATACGGCGCATCCCGGCCCCGGGCTGACGGAACTCGGTGAACGGCAGGCCGAGGCCATGGCCCGCTCGCTGGCGAACGAGCCCATCGGGGCGCTGTACGCGTCCACGCTGATCAGGGCCCAGATCACCGCGGCGCCGCTGGGCCGGCTGCACGGCCTGGATATCGAGGTGCTGGACGGCCTGCACGAAATCGAAGCCGGTTCCCTCGAGAAACTGACGGACCATGAAGCCCACAAGCGCTACATGGGGACCGTCTTCTCCTGGGCCGCCGGGGACCTGGACCGGCGGATGCCGGCGGGTCCGGACGGGCACACGTTCTTTGACCGCTTCGACGCTGCCATCCGCCGGGTCGTGGAGCGGGCACTCGACCAGCAGCATGAGGCCGCTGCGGTGGTCAGCCACGGTGCGGCGATCCGCACCTGGGCTGGACGCCGGGCGGAGGACGCGGACCACGAATTCGCCGCACGCCATGTGCTGGCAAATACCGGAATCGTGGCGCTGGAAGGGGATCCGGACCGCGGGTGGAAGCTCATCCACTGGGACGGAAGCCCCGTGGGCGGACTTGCCCTCGCCGACCCAACCGCGGAGGACCCCACCGGCCGGGACCTGGCCTAGGCGAGCTGGTGGATCCGCCGGGCAGGGAAAACCGCCCTCCCGCGGCAGGGGCTGACCATTTCGCCGGCGGGTACGGGGACGAGCCGCGCGGCCATGCCCGCTGCCTCCCCCGCCGTCGGACGTTCTGCGCTGTCCATGGCCGTCAGGGACCGGAGGAAGGAACGCCAGCCGGAACCCAGGGAGTCCGGCACTTGCGGACTGCGAAGGGTCCTGGCCACGAGGGACTCGATGGCAGTGCCGGGGAACGCCTTGGCTCCGGTAAGCAGCTCCAGCAGGACCAGCCCCGTGGCGTAGACATCCCAGGAGGCGCGCGCCGGTCCTCCCGATGCCTGCTCAGGGCTCATGTAGTGCACGGTTCCGGATGACATGCCGGGTTCCGGGGCCGAGCCGGCGGGCGCCACGATGCCGAAATCGATGATGCGGACAGGGCTACGCCGCAGGCCGCTCAGCATCAGGTTGGCGGGCTTGATGTCGCGGTGCACCATCCCCTGCCCGTGGAGGTGGGCCAGGGCCTCGAAGAGTCCCCGGGCCCAGCCGGCAACGACGTCGGGGTGGTACTGGCTGGTGCGGCCAGCCTCCGCGAGGCTGGGGCCCAATGCAAGTTCCTCCACAAGGAAAGGGCGGCCGGCGAGTGCAGAGTTCCCGGATACGACGCCCTGGCCGATGAATTTGACGATCGATGGGTGCTGCAGGCCCGACAGGACGGCGGCTTCGTTGCTGATCCGCTCAAAGTGTTTGGCCGAAACGTCCACGGCCACCTTCACTGCCACATCGGCCCCGCCTTCCAGGTCCGCCGCGCGGAAGACCTGCGCGAGCGCGCCGCGGCCCAGAAGGTCCTTGAGCTGGTAGCGCCCCGCCACTGTAGGTGCGGCGGCTTTGAGGGCCGCGGTTGATCGAAGGTGCGCGGGCGCGGTCATGCGGAGAGCGCCACAGGATCCGGAACCGGTACAACTGCCCCGTGCTGGGACACGCGGCCATAAGGGGACTGGATCCAGGCGTCCAGCTGGAAACCGCACGCGCACCGCCACACGGGCGGCAGGTGCACGGGACCGCCGTCCTCCGGTTCGAAGGTATAGCCGACGGCGGCAGGCCCCACGGCGGGGGTGACGAGTTCCATGGCGGAGCCGCAGTGGACGGCGGGACTGATGGCAGCCCCGCCCTGCTGGGGCGAAGCGTTGAAGGGCGCGCTGCACGCAAGGGATTCCAAGGGCAAAAGCTCAGTAAAGGTAACCAAGACGCTCACGACTCCGGCTGTAAGGATTACGGGAATAATCGTAAGCATACATATTGCTAGCCAATCTAGCTAGCTAGGCTAGTTACTTCTCGTCGTGTTGCGCCTGCTGCAGTGCCTCGGTCATCCGCTCCAGGAACTTGACTACTACCCGGGCCTCCTCTGCGGTCAGCCCTTCGGCCACCGACATCATCTGCCGGTGCATGGCGCCGAGCGTTACGCGGACTTCCTTGTCCGATTCGACGGTGGGAACCACAACCACGGAGCGCCTGTCCGTGGGATGCGCCTCGCGGCGCACGTGCCCGCTCGCCACAAGCCTGTCAATGAGGGAGGTAGTGGAGGCGCTGGTGATGCCCAGGAACTGGCTGATGTCCTTGGGTACCACCGTTTTGCCGGATGCCTGGACGCGCAGCAGGTAGCGCAGGGCAAGAATGTCCGTTTCACCCATTCCCATGGAGTCGCGGGTGGACCGGCGTACCGCCGTTTCAGCGGTCCGGTAGTCCCGCAACGACTTCAGCACCGCCGCGCCGTAGTCCAGTTGACCGTCCGGCCCGTACCAATACCCGGAGCCTTCATTACCCGTAGAACGCATGGAATCATACTAGACCAGCTGATAACTAGACAGCCAAGTGAGTTGGCCACGGCATGAACGGCACGTTATCCCGGAGCTAACCGGAAAGAAACACCGGCGTAACGGCCGCCTCCTACTCTGGGTTTGCATAACCCTTCGGCGAATCGAGGCACAATGCAGACCAATCCGCGCCTTAACATCAGGCAGGTCCCCTGGTCCAACCCCGTGGGCGCCGCTCTGCGCCACGCCCAGCAGGCCGAACTGGACGCCCGCTTTGGCACCCCGGACCACGAACCCGGGCCGCCGCCGTCGGGCGCCGACTGCGCAGTCTTCCTTGTTGCCTATGACAAGGGCTCGGGGCAGCCCGTGGGCTGCGGCGGCCTGCGCATGCTCGATGCGGAAACGGCGGAGATCAAACGGCTGTACGTCGTTCCGTACACCCGGGGTTCCGGTGTGGCCAGTTCCATCCTCGCAGCCCTCGAGGCGGAAGCCTTCAAGCAGGGAATCACGCGGATCAAGGCGGAAGCAGGATCGGCTCAGCCGGACGGGCGGAACTTCTACGAAAACTCGGGTTTTGAAGCCGTTCCCAACTTTGGACCCTACATAGGTGTTGCGCACTCCTACTGCTACGCGAAGAGCATCAACGCCCGCAGCGCGGCCCATACCGCCATGGCCTAGGCCCGCCGGCGCCCGGCAGTCCGCCCCCGCCAGGGGCGCGGAGGCGTCACATGGGTGCGCCGGCGCCGCTCTCAGCTAACCTCGCCCTATGGAAACAGCAGACATCACTTTCCGCACCCGCAAGTGGGTCCGGCCCGAGGACCTCAACGCGAACGGGACGCTGTTCGGCGGCAGCCTGCTGAAGTGGATCGATGAGGAAGCTGCCATCTATGCCATCCTCCAGCTCGGCAACGGCCGTGCCGTCACCAAGTACATTTCGGAAATCAACTTCGTCAGCTCGGCGGTGCAGGGCGACCTCATCGAGATGGGGCTGACCGCCACGCGCTTCGGCAGGACTTCGCTGACCATGCGCGCCGAGGTCCGCAACATGATCACCCGCCAAAGCATCCTCACCATCGAGGAAATCGTCTTCGTGAACCTCAACCCATCCGGCAAGCCGGAGCCGCACGGCTATACCGAGATCACCTACGACCGGGACAGGATCCCCACGCACCACCTCACGGAGACGTTGAGCCAGGACTGACGACGGCGGCGCGTCCGTTCCGCCGCCGGGCCGCCGTTGCAGCCGCCCGCCGCGGAGCCCTGCGCAGCTTTTGCCGCCCGTTCACCCACGCGCCTCCGACCGTTCTCCTGCCTGGACCAGAGTGGACAGCCGGGCTGTTTATCGAATCGATAGCCATAACAGCCGTGAATTCCGCATGCCCGGCGTTAGGCTTGCCGGACATGCTCCGATTCCAGTCCAGAAATGAGTCCAGATCGTGCGTAAATTGAAGACCCTGGTTGCCGCCGCCGTCACCGTCACGCTTCTTGCCGGATGCGGCGGTGGGGCCGCTACTCCCGCGGCGTCAGGGGAGTCCTCCCCAGCTCCGGAAGGCGGCTCGGGGGAGACCCTGGTTGTCTACACCAACTCCAACGGCGAGGGCCGCGGGGACTGGCTGACCGCCAAGGCCGCTGAAGCGGGCTTCAAAATCGAGATCGTCGGTGCCGGCGGCGCAGATGCCACCAACAAACTGATTGCCGAGAAAAACAACCCGATTGCCGACGTCGCGTTCGGGCTGAACAACATGTACTTCTCGCAGATCAAGGCCGCAGACGCCCTGGAGCCCTACGAGCCGGCCTGGGCCGGCGAAGTGGACAAGGGACTGGGTGACGGCGAGGCCTACTGGCCCTTGGTAAAGCAGGCAATCCTCCTTGGCTACAACTCGGACAAGATCTCGAAGGACAAGGCCCCGCAGGACTGGACCGACCTGTGGGCCAAGGACGAGTTCAAGGACCGCTACGAGCGCGTGACAGGCCTGGGCACCGCCACCGCCCAGCTCGTTTTCGCGGGAATCCTCAGCCGCTACCGTGACGATTCGGGCGACCTTGGCATCTCCGACGAGGGCTGGAAGCAGGTGGAGCAGTACTTCCAGAACGGCAGCCCGGCGGTAGCAAAGACCGACCTCTTTGCCCGTATCGCGTCCGGCGAAGTGGACATGGGCCAGATGCCGTCCTCGATCATCGCCGAGCGCGAGAAATCCTTCAAGGTGAATGTCGAGACAGTGGTCCCCTCCGTGGGTGTCCCGCTCGCCGTGGAACAGATCGCCCTGGTGAAGGGCACCAAGAAGGAGGAGCAGGCCAGGAAATTCATCGACTGGTTCGGCAGCTCCGAGGTCCAGGGCGAGTTCGCAAAGCAGTTCAATTCCATGCCGGTCAACAAGGAAGCCGAAGCCCAGGCCAACCCCGAGGTGGTGGACTTCTTCGCGGACCTCAAGCAGCAGGACATCGACTGGGAGTTCGTGCAGGAGAACATGGGCGCCTGGGTGGAGAAGATCGAGCTCGAGTACATGACGTAACCGGTCCGCTGCCGGCCCCGTCAACCCGAACTTCGCTTCATCAGACAGGTTTGCCATGATCCGCTTGGACAACATCGAAGTTTCCTTTGGTGATTTCACCGCCATCCCCAACCTTGACCTGCACGTGCGTCCGGGGGAGTTTTTCACCCTCCTGGGGCCGTCCGGCTGCGGGAAAACGACGGCCCTGCGGACGTTGGCGGGCTTCATCCAGCCGTCCGCCGGCACGGTGCACGTTGACGGCAAGGACGTTACCCGGCTTCCCAGCGACAAGAGGCAGGTGGGGATGGTGTTCCAAAACTACGCCCTCTTCCCCAGCATGAGCGTGTGGGAAAACATCGCCTTCGGCCTCCGGGTCCGGAAGGAGAAACCGGCGGACAGTGACCGCCTGGTCCGGGACATCGCGCGGCGGGTGGAGCTCAGCGATGAACAGTTGTCCAAGAATGTGGCGGAACTGTCCGGCGGCCAGCAGCAGAGGGTTGCCGTGGCACGGGCGCTCGTGCTGCGGCCCAAAATCCTCCTGCTGGACGAACCGCTGTCCAACCTGGATGCCAAACTGCGCCACCAGCTCCGGCAGCAGCTCAAGGACCTGCAGAGCGAGTTCGGCATCACCACTGTGTACGTCACCCACGACCAGGACGAGGCCCTGGCCATGAGCGACCGCGTGGCGGTGTTCAACAAGGGCGTGGTGGAACAGGTGGGGACGCCGCAGGAGATCTACGACCACTCTGCGTCCGAGTTTGTCTGCAACTTCATCGGCGACAGCTCCGCACTGACCCCGGAGGTCGTGGCGGAACTGAACCGGCTTGCGGGGGCAGGGCTCAGCACGGACGCCAAGTCCTACCTTCGGGTGGAAAAGGCGTCCCTGGCCCGCGGGGCTGAAGGAGGCGGCGCCGTCGGACTTTCCGGCACGGTGGTGTCCCGCACCTACCACGGCCTGCACAGCCGCTATGTGGTGCGCAGCCACGGAGCGGACATCCGGTTGCTCGTGAAGGAGGACGGCGGCGCCCACCCGGAACGGGGCACGGAAACCACGGTCTACCTCCAGCCCGGGCACGTCCTGCAGTACCACCCGGTGACGGGGGCTGCCCTTCGGCAGCAGGACCCGGCAGCAGTCCTGCCATGAGCAGCACTGCGGTCCGCGGCATGGCCCGCTCCCCCTTCGTGCTGGTGGTTGGCGTGGTCCTGACCTGGTTCATTGCGGCGTTCCTGGTGTGGCCCAACATCAACGTCCTGATCGCCACGTTCTTCCCGGACGGCAGCTTCTCCGGGAGGGCGGCCGAAAAGCTCTTCACGTCGCAGCGGGCCATGAAGGCGCTCGGCAACAGTTTCCTGCTGGCGGTGGCCCTGTCCATCACGGTGAACCTGGTAGGCGTGTTCATTGTCCTGGTGACGCACTACTTCCGGATCCGCGGCTCCAGGATCCTGTTCCTCGGCTATGCATCCACCTTCATCTACGGCGGCATTGTCCTGGCCGCCGGGTACAAGTTCATTTACGGGGACAAGGGAATCGTCACCTCGCTGCTGGTGAAGGTGTTCCCCGGCATGGACCCCGGCTGGTTCTCGGGCTTCTTCGCGGTCCTGGTGGTGATGACGTTCGCCACCACCACCAACCACATGCTGTTCGTGGCCAACGCGCTGAAGGGCATTGACTACCAGACCATTGAAGCGGCCCGGAACCTGGGGGCATCAACCTGGACCATCCTGCGGCGGATCGTGCTGCCCATGCTCAAGCCCACCCTGTTCGCCGTCACCATCCTGTCCTTCCTCACCGGGCTGGGCGCCCTGAGCGCTCCGCAGGTGCTGGGCGGGCGTGACTTCCAGACCATCACCCCCATGATCCTGACCTTCACCAACAGCCCCACCTCCAGGGACCTGGCGGCGCTGCTGGCGGTGATCCTTGGGCTGGCCACGATCCTGATGCTCGCCGTGATGTCGCGGCTGGAAAAAGGCGGCACCTACTTCTCGGTGTCCAAGGTGTCCTCGGCCCTGCAGAAGCAGGACATCACCCATCCGGTGGCCAATGCGGCTGTCCATGCTGTTGCCTACCTGCTGTTTGCCGTCTACACGCTGCCGGTGGTGCTGATTGTCCTGTACTCGTTCGCCGACGGCGCTGCCATCCAGACCGGCCAGCTTTCGCTCGGCAGCCTGACGCTCGAGAACTACCAGCGGGTCCTCACCCAGCCGTCGGGGCTGCGGCCGTTCATCGTCAGCGTGCTGTACAGCGCCCTGGCCGCCGTGATTGCCGTGGGCGGGCTGCTGTTTGTGGCCAGGCTGCTGCAGAAGTACAAAAACTGGGTGGCGTCGGTCTTCGAATACCTGCTCCACATCCCCTGGATCCTGCCGTCCGCACTGCTGGCCCTTGGCCTCATCATCAGCTACGACCACCCCAATCCCCTGGTGGGCGGGGCAGTGCTCACCGGCACCACCGTGATCCTGCTGATCGCTTTCGTGACGGTCAAAATCCCGTTCACGCTGCGCATGCTCAAAGCGTCCTTTGCTTCCGTGAATTCCTCCCTGGAGGAAGCGGCGGCCATCATGGGCGCAAAGACCCTGTATGTCTTCCGGCGGATCCTCCTGCCGCTGGTGCTCCCGGCTGCCGCCGCCATTACGGCGTTGAACTTCAACAGCCTGCTCGACGACTACGACACCGCGATCTTCCTGGCCCACCCCCTGGTCCAGCCGCTGGGCCTGGTCATCAAGGCGAACACGGATGGCGCGGAGGGTGTGGACGGCGTCGCCAACACCTTTGTGTATACCGTGCTCCTGATGATCATCACCGGGGTGACCATGTACCTGGTGTACGGCCGCTCCAGCCGGGGCGGGTCGCGGAAAAAGCGGCTGCCGGCCCTTCCGCCCGCATCTGCCGCCCCTGGCCCCGGGGTCCCCGGGGCCGCCGGGTCCGGGGCGGACGCGCCGCAGCCGGCCGCTACCGTCCGGTGATCACCCGGCAGAACCGCTGACGACGGCGGTGCGTCCGTTCCGCCGTCGGGCAAGCCTGAGGAGGCCGTCACGCAGCGGCTGGGCACCGTCCGCAAAGGCGACGCGTCCCAGCGCGGCGGATGCCAGGCTCAGAGCCCGCGTGCGAAGCCACCGCTGGCGGTTGTAGGCATGCAGTGCCTGGCCTTCTGGCAGCGTGTTGAGGAGGCCAGCCAGTGTTACGGCATCCACCAACGACTCGCAGGCGCCACGCCCCAAGGTGGGCATCATGGCGTGTGCGGCATCGCCGATGAGCACGGCACGTCCACGGACGTAGGAGCCAAGATGCGGAACTGTCCAGAGCCGCTGGACCAGGCATGCTTCGGGCGTGGCTGCGGCCAGCGTGCGGCGGATGGCGGGCGCGTGGCTGGAATAGCGCTCCCGGGCGTATTCCAGGGCTGATGCTGCGTCAATTCCGTACGGGCCCATCGCGGACCGGTAGCTGGCCCACCAGAAGGACCCTCCCCGGGCGGCAGCCATGCCGAACAGGTCGCCGCGGCCCCAGTATTCGCCCACCTCGTCGTGGCTGACCGGAGCAGGCAGGGTCCCGCGGAGGGCAAGGTACGGGGTGAGGCGGGCCTCCTTTCCGGCGCCCCAGACCTCCCGCCGGACTGCGCTGTGCACGCCGTCGGCCCCGACCACCAGGCTGCCGTCGTCGGGAAGTGACCTGACGGTGCTGGTGATCCGGCGGACGGTTCCCGGGACGGCACCGTCCAGCAACCGCAGCAGGTCAGCCCGGGAAATGCCGAACATCTCCCCCGCGTTGACGGTGATCCAGGGCTCTCCCTGGGCGTCACGGACCGATCCGCTGCCGAGCACCGGGCTGACCGCCCGCGCCTCTTCAAGGATTCCCAGACGCGCAAGGGCACGTTGGGCGTTGGGCCACATCCCCAGCGTGTTGCCCACGGCCGGCAGCCCGGGCCGTTTCTCGTACACCGTCACCTGGAACCGGCTGTGGTCCAGGCCCGCGGCCAGCGCCAGGCCGGCAATGCCGCCGCCAACAATCGCAATTGTCTCCATGCTGGCGACTTTACTACTTTTGTAGTTTTTGCGAAACGGTCAATTAGACTGGGCGCATGCCTGACCGCCGCACGGAACTGATGGACGCCGCCCTCCGGGTGGTGGCGGACAAAGGCATGAAGGGCCTCACGCACCGGGCCGTTGACGCGGCGGCGCAGCTCGCGGAAGGCACAACGTCCAACTACTACCGGACCCGCGCGGCGCTCGTGGAGGCCGCGCTGGGCCGCATGGAGCAGCTCGACGGCCAGCTGCTCCAGGACCTCGCCCCGTCGGGCCCGCCGGGAACCGTTGCGGAACTGGCAGACCAGCTGGCCGGGCTGGTGCTGTCACTCACCGGGAAGCATGCGGCCCTCACCCGCGCCCGCCTTGCCCTGTCCCTGGACCAGCCGGACGCGGTTAAGGCAGGGCACTTCCGGCTGGTGGGCGGCATGGAAAATACCCTCGCGGCGCTTGGGGTAACCGATGCGGCCGCCCGGGCCCGGGACGTGGCCGACTACGGCGACGGCGTGATGCTCCACCTGCTCACGGTCCGGCGGGACGGGCAGCCTGATGCTGCAGCCATCGCCGCAGCAGTCCGGCGGCTGCTTGCGCCCTGAGCGCGCCTTCCGCTGCCGTGCACGACGCCGGCCTGCCGCCTGAGGCGGCGCCAGCCCCGCCGTCGTACCTCCACACGAGTACCTCCGCGCGCGTACTTCTAAGGCGTGCCCGGCCAGCCCGTGTAGGCCTCGGCGAGGTAGGCCATGCCGTGCCTGGACGACACCACTGAATTGAGTTCCCCTAGCTGGCGGGCGCGGGAGAAGTCATCCGCATCGGCAGGGGTGTGCAGCATGGTGGTCATCCAGTAGGAGAACTGCTGGGCCTTCCACACCCGCTCCAGGGCACGTTTGCTGTACGTCTCCAGCAGGTGCTCCGAGCCGGAGTTGTAGTGGCTGTCCAGCCCTTCGAAGAGCATCTTGACGTCGTGGATGGCCAGGTTCAGGCCCTTGGCGCCGGTGGGCGGGACCGTGTGGGCGGCATCTCCCGCGAGGAACAGGTTCCCGTAGCGCATGGGCGTGTGGACGAAGCTCCTGAAGGGCAGGACCATCTTGTCGATGACGGGGCCTTCCTTGAGCACGAAGCCGTTGCCGTTGACCCGGCTGCGGAACTCGGCCCAAATCCGTTCGTCATCCCACTCGGCCACGTTCTCCTTGGGGTCGCACTGGAAGTACATCCGCTGGACTGTCTCGGTGCGCTGGCTGATCAGGGCGAAGCCGTTGGCGGAATTGGCATAGATGAGCTCGTCGGCGCTGCGGGGGGCTTCGGCCAGGATGCCGAACCAGGCGAAGGGGTACTCATGGAAGTACCACTTGCGGTGCGCCTCCGGGATCTGGAACCGGCAGTGGCTGCGGGACCCGTCCGCCCCCACCAGGAAGTCGGCCCGGACTTCGTACTCCACGCCCTCGGAGTCCGTGAACCAGACTTTCGGCTTGCCCTCAAGGTCATGCACCGTGGTGTCCGTGACGCTGTAGCGGACGTCGCCGCCGTCGGCTTTCCTGCGGGCGGCGAGGTCCAGGAAAACGTCAGTCTGCGGGTACAGCCACACGGATTCCCCCACCAGATCCTTGAAGTCCACCCGGTGGCTTTCGCCGTTGAAGCGCAGTTCAATGCCGTCGTGCCGGTCGCCGTCGCGCAGGACCCGGTCCGAGACGCCGCTTTCCACCAGCAGGTTGACGGTGCCGTGCTCCAGGATGCCGGCGCGGACGGTCTCGGAGATCTCCTTGTGGCTGCGGACTTCAATGACGGTGGAGTCGATCCCGGCCTTGGCCAGCAGGTGGGACAGCATCAGGCCGGCCGGGCCTGCGCCCATGATGGCCACCTGGGTGGTGATGATTGTTCGTGCCATGGCATTCTCGCTTCGTTGCGGGGCCGGCTGCCGGCCGATGGGTGCTTCTGCCTCCAGTGTGCGCGCCGGCCGGCGCACCGTGATATTCCAATTCCGTTGAACGGAAGGCAGATCTTTCCGGTTACGGTTCCGCAAGCCTCCGCGCAATACCCCGTGCGGCTGTCTGCAGGGCGGGCACCAGGGCTTGCAGACGCATCTCCTGCAAGGGAACCACGACGCCGAGCGAGGCCACCGCGCGCTGGCGCAGGTCCAGTACGGGGACGGCGATGCCCCAGGTATCCGGATCCACAACGCCCTTCAGCTGCGCATAGCCCTGGTGGAACGTTTCGCTGAGCAGCACCCGGACAGCGTCCGTGCCGATCTTCCCGTCGGGGTCCCCAAACTGCTCGAGGTACCGGCTTTGGAGCAGTTTGTCCTGGTGCGCCATCAGCGCCAGGCCCGCGGACGAGGTATGCACGGGCATCCGGCCGGCCACCCGGGCCCGGTTGGCCACAGAGCCGCGGCGGGACAGGCGCTCGACGAAGAGGGCTTCCCAGCCGTCCAGCACCGCCAGGTTCACGTTTTGGTTAAGGACCTGCTGGATGTCCTCCATGAACGGCATGGCCGCTTGGCGCAGGGCAAGGGTTGGGGCGGTGCGGTTGACGAGTTCCCAGAGCCGGAGCCCGGGGCGCACCATGCCTCCAGGAGCGGCCTCCAGCAGACCGTGGCCGGCGAGCTGCCGGACCAGCCGGTGGGTGGTGGTGAGCGGCAAACCCGCGCGTTCAGCGAGTTCCGCCAGCTGCAAAGCGCTGACGTCCTCCGGAAAGGCAGAGATCAGCCGGACGATCCGGTCAACCACCGAGTCACCCGAGGCAGAATTGGCCATCGCACACCCGCGCTTCCGTTGAATGGATGGTTCAAGCCTACCCATGCAGAATCTCAGGCGGGCGGCGCACCCTTGGCAGGCGCCGTCGTCGTCCGTTTCCGGAAGCGGCGCCCGGCTCCGGGGGCAAGCACCACGGCAATGCCGACGACGGCTCCGATGACCGTCTCGATGATGCGGTCGCGGAGGAGGATCCCGGGCGAGGACGGGACCACCAGGAGGGTGGACACCAATGCCAGCGGCGTGACGAATACCTGGGCCAGCAGGTACTGGCGGATGATGAACATTTCAGCCCCGAACTGGCACAGCGCCATGACCAGCACGGTCTGCCACGGCTGAAGCCCCAGCACCAGGATCCCCGCCATCACCACCAGCCCCAGCACGGTGCCGATGATCCTCTGCACGCCGCGGCGGACACGGTGCCGCGTGGTGTGGCCCACCAGCGGAACGACGGCCGCCACCATGGCCCAGTAGTTATGGCCGAACCCGAGGCTGTTGCCGGCCCAGGTGGCCAGCGCACCGGCCAGCCCGGCAGCCACCAGGTAACCGATGCCCTCAAGCCAGGCGGCGCGCTTTTCTTCCGGGGTGCGGCGGATGGGCCGCGGCCGGACCCATGCCGTGCGGTGGCTGGGCAGCACCCGTGAGGAGAAGCCCACCAGCAGGGAAAAGGCCGTGGTGGCGGCAGCAACCAGCATGCCCTCCCACAGCGGCGGCTGGTTGGGGATCGAGGCGATGGCAGCGAAGGCGAAGATGTGGAAGAGGGACCCCGCAGGCCGCAGCCGAAACCAGGAAATGGCCACCGAACAGCCGCCTGCCACCAGCGTGGTGGCCAGGACCAGGAGCCAGGTGGCACCGGCGTCATCCAGTCCCCAGGCCGCACCCGCGCGGGCGGCGAGCGCTGCGAGGAGGATAACCAGCAGCATGAGCGACCCCGCCCGCAGCTGCAGGGCAAAACGGGTGCCGTGGGGTTCGCCGCGGCCGTAAATCCCGGTGAAGGCACCGAAGGACGCGAAGATGGCCAAATCCAGCCGGCCCAGCAGCACCAGGGAGAAGAGCGGAACGAAGACGCCCACCGCGCACCTCAGGGCCGGGTGGTGGTCCTTGTTGCCGGGAGCGATGCTGAACATTTCAGCGAGCAGCTTCACGTGGAATAGCGCCTTTCCTGCGGGACAGGGTGCCTGGGAGGCCCGGTTTCCGGTTTGACGGGGCGGCTGCGCTGACGTTCCTCCAGAATCCTACGCCCGGCGCGCGTCGCGAGATCGGAACAGCCGGGCAACACCCGCGAAACAGCGCCGCGCAATCCTTGGACCATGAAGCCCAGCGCAAGGACCACTCCCGAGGCTGAACTGAGCTGCGAGGTCTGCGGCCTGATGCCGGAACCCACCCGGACGCGCCTGACCTTGGCCAACGTGGCCGTGATGCTTCCGATCGAACTCCTGGTCCACGCCCTGGTGGTGGGCACCGAGCTCCCCTACCTGGCCAAGGTCCTCGTGTTGACCGTCACCGCCACCGTCCTGGTCATCTGGGTGGCGGAACCCTCCGCGGCGCGGGTGCTCCGCGGCTGGCTGCATGCTCCGGCCCTGCGGCAGCGGCGGCGGCTGGCTGTGGCGCCGGCGTTGTGGCGGGCCCGCACCGTCCTGCGGGACGAGCCGGGATCGCTGCAGAAGGTGACCAAGGCCCTGGCCCGCCTGGACACGAACATCCTGAGCATCCACGTGCACCCCGTGGCCGGCGGCGTGCTGGACGAGTTTGTCCTGTCGACGCCCGGTGATGTGGACGAACACCAGCTGCTCGAGGCGCTGCAGCAGGCCGGCGGCACCCGGTCCCGCGCCTGGCCCACCACAGCCCTGGCCATGGCGGACGGCCAGACGAAGGCGCTCAGCCTCGCGGCGCGGATCGCCGACGCGCCGGATGAACTGCCGCTTGCCGTGGCCGAACTGCTGCGGGCACGGATTCTTTCCCCGGCCGAGGCGCGCCTGGAAAGGCACGACGCCGGAACGCGGCTCAAGATTCCTACGGCCTGGCACGGCCCCATCACCTTTGTGCGTCCCGGGGAGCCGTTCACCCCGGCGGAATCAGCCCGCGCCCACCGCCTGGCCGAGCTGGCCGAAATCCTGGCCCACCGTCCGGCCCCGGGCCTCCCCAACTAGGTAGCGCTAAGTGTCGTTATGACCCTCCAAAACGACACTTAGCGCTACTCAGTTGGGGCTCGCGGCAGTCACAAAGCGGTTTTTCGAGCTGCAACGGTCCCGCACCGAAAAAAAGCCTTGACAGTGGTCCCGGTCACTTCTACCTTTGATTTTGGGATCCCAAATTGGGATCCCAAAAATGGCAAAGAGCAGGTATGCGCTCCGGATCGCCCACCCTCTCGTTTGTCCTCCACCCGCAGGCCGGGCCCCTCGAATGCCGGCCGCGCCCGCCCGTTCGTTCCTCCCCTATCCGCAAACTTCCCCGTGAAGGAGAAGCCGTGTCTTTCCCGAATACTGAAACAGCCGCCGCTGACGGCAGCCTGGATTCCGCCACCGCAGGTGAACCACAGAAGGACGGGGTGCAACGACGCACCGCTGTCCGCTGGAAGCTCTTCCTGCTGCTGCTGGTCCTGGTCGCAGTCAACTACATCGACCGCGGTTCCATTTCCGTTGCGCTCCCGATCATCCAGAAAGAATTCAACCTTGCCCCGGAGCTCGTGGGCCTCCTGCTTTCCGCCTTCTTCTGGACATACGCCCTGATGCAGATTCCCGTTGGCTGGCTCATCGACAAATTCGGACCCCGCAAGGTCATGACGGCGTCCTGCGTCGGCTGGGGTGCGGCCACTGCTGCCTCCGGCATGGCCGGCGGTTTCCTCAGCATGTTCATTGCCCGCATGGGCATCGGGGTCACCGAGGCCGGGGTCATGCCTGCCGGCGGCAAACTGAACGCCATCTGGATGCACAAATCCGAGCGTGGCCGCGGCGCAACCATCCTGGACGCGGGCGCACCCCTGGGCGCCGGCCTCGGCGGCATCATCATCGCGGGGCTGATCGCGTCAACGGGCAGCTGGCGCATGGCCTTCGTCATCGCCGGTGCTGCAACTGTCCTCATGGGCCTCGCCGTCTGGTGGTACGTCCGCGACAACCCCCGTAACCACCGCGGCGTCAACGAGGCAGAAGCGGCTTACATCGAGGCTTCCCACGCAGCAGAGGACGCCGAGGCAAAGCTCGACGGCAGCCAGGGCAAGCGCGCCCTGCTCCCCTACCTGCGGTTCCGTTCCTTCTGGGCCATGTGCTTCGGCTGGCTGGGCTTCAACGGCGTGTTCTACGGCCTGCTGACCTGGGGACCGCTCTACCTCGCCCAGGCCAAGGGGTTTGACCTCAAGACCATCGGCTGGTCCACTTTCGTGATCTTCGGAGCAGGGTTCGTGGGCGAAATCATTGGCGGCACCATCGCCGACAAGTGGCGTGCCTCCGGCGCCTCAGCCAACCGTGTGATGCGCACCCTGCTGGGCATCTCCAGCGCCGTGGTTATCGGCGGCCTCATCGGTGTCACGGTGGTCCCGGATTCCACAACCGCTGTAGTGCTGCTGTCGATGGTGATGTTCTTCCTCCGGTGGGTGGGCCTCTTCTGGAGCATCCCCTCCATCCTGGGCGGGCGTACCAATGCCGGCGTGCTGGGCGGTGCCATGAACTTCAGCGGCAACATCTCCGGCTTCGTCACTCCCATCGCCGTAGGCCTGATCGTCGGGGCCACCGGTTCCTACACCTGGGCACTGCTCTACTTCGTAGGCTCCGCGATCGTGATGGGCGCCTCCGTCCTGACCCTGAACTACAACAAGCGGCTTCCTGTCTAAGCTAGCCATCCAAGGCAACATTCCATCCACGCCCCCGCTGCCGGGAGCAAACGCCACACGAAGAATCCGAATGGAGCACCATGCTTACCGCAGAAGATACCCAGGACAAGGAACGCCCGCTGCGCGAGGCCGTCCGGGATACCCTCCGCACCCGGATTTTCGAAGGACACTACGCTCCCGGCACGCGGCTGGTGGAACGGGACCTGGCGGCGGAATTCGCCGTCTCCAGGCTGCCCGTGCGGGAAGCACTCCGCATGCTCCGCCAGGAGGGCCTCATCAGCGACCGCGGTGCACGGGGCGCAGAAGTCAGCACCCTGAGCCCCAAGGACGTAGAGGACCTCTTTGACGTCCGGCAGTCCCTTGAAGTGCTCGCATGCCGGCTTGCCGCCGTGCGGGCAACCCAGGAGGACCTGGCATATTTGAAGGGCCTGCTCGACGACGCCGAGGGTTTCCTCGCGAAGGGCGCCGTCCGCGAAGCCCACCGTGCCAACAGCGAATTCCACGACGCCATCACCCGCATTGCGGACAACAACTTCCTCAAGTCCGCGCTTGAACCGCTCCAGGGGCGCATGCACTGGCTGTTCCGGCACGTCAGCGACCTGCCCGAACTCATCCAGGAACACCGCGCCCTGTATGCCGCGATCGCCAGCGGAGACCCGGACACGGCCGCGGCCCAGTCCGCCTCACACATCGGCAAGTACCGCGAGCAGTTCCCGGAGGACTTCCAGAAAACAGAACCCCAACTTCACCGGAAGAAAAAATGAGACTCCTCGTCATCAACCCCAACATCAGCGACGATGTCACTGCCCTGATCGAATCCGAAGCCCTGCGGTCTGCTGCACCGGGCACCGAACTGGTGGTCCGTACCGCCGGCCACGGCGTGGAATACATCGAGACCCGCTTCGAATCCCTCATCGCCGCCGGCGCCGTCGCCGAAATCATCGCCGAACATACCCGGCCCGGCGCCGATCCCGTGGACGGAGTGGTGGTGGCTGCGTTCGGCGATCCCGGCATGCCTGCCCTCAAGGAACTGGCCGGCGTGCCGGTGATCGGCATCACCGAAGCCGCGCTCTGCGCCGCCGCCCTGCAGGGGCACCGGTTTTCCATCATTGCCATCTCGGACCGGATCAAGCCCTGGTACCGCGACTGCGTGGAACGGTTCGGCCTCCTCGGAAGGCTCGCTTCCATCCGATCCATCAACGAAACACTCAACAGCATCGGCTCAGTCCAACAGGACTTCAAGGAGACCCTCCTGGCACTGAGCCGGCAGGCCGTCGCGGAGGACGGAGCCGACGTCGTTATCCTGGCCGGGGCTCCCCTCGCAGGACTGGCCCGGGAACTCGAGGGGGAGATTCCCGTGCCTGTTGTTGACGGCATTTCCGCCGGAATCCGGATGGCGGAGGCCGTGGTGGGGCTCCAGTCCGGTCCGCACCGCGCAGGCGCCTTCGCCCCGCCACCGCCAAAGGACCGCAAGGGGCTCAGTGAAAACCTCGACGCCGCCCTCTCCGCAGCCCGGAACAGCGCCGCTCCGGCGGTACCAGCCACTTAGACCGCTTTCATCAGAAGAAGGACACCGATGTCCCCCCAGCCAGACCTTGTCATTGCCAACGCCACCGTCGTCAACAGTTTCGGACGCCGGATCGCCCATATCGTTGTCCGGGACGGTGTGATCACGCAACTCCTCGACGCCACTGAACCCGCGCCCCGGGCCGTGCGGACCATCGACGCCACCGGGATGCTGGTCATCCCCGGGGGCGTGGACGGACACTGCCACGTGGCCCAGGTGACCGGGCGCTTCCGCACCCTGGACGACTACCGCACCACGTCCACCGCGGCCCTCTGGGGCGGCACCACCACCATCATCGACTTCGGCATTCCCCGGGACGCCCAGGAAACGCCGCTCGCAGCCGTGCTTCACAAGAAGGAGCTGGCCACCGAGTCCCGGTGCGACGTCGCCCTCCACGGCGCTGTCATCAGCTGGGACGAAACCGTGCCGTGGCAGCTCGAACAGCTCGCCGCGGAGGGTGTGCGCTCCGTGAAGATGTACACCACGAACCGCGGCACCACCATGGCGGACGGGGACACTATCCTCAAGGTCATGCGTGAGATGGTCCGGTTGGACGGACTCACGTATATCCATGCCGAACATGATCCGATCATCAGCGACTGCACGGAACAACACGCACAGGACGGCAGGATCGGCATAGGGCACCTGCACCGGACCCGGCCCGGACTTGCCGAGGAAGTGTCTGTCAAGGAAACGCTCGCCATGGCGGAATACACCTCCGCTCCCGTGTACTTTGTCCACCAGTCAACGCCGGGGGCGGTGGACCTGGTAACCGAAGCACGCGCACGCGGACTGGCGGCCTTCTCCGAGACCTGCCCCCACTACGTCACCCTCGATGACTCCGTATACGCCTCAAGGTTTCCGGAGTGGTACGCGTGTTGCCCGCCCATGCGCGATGCCGAAACAGTGGCCGCGCTGAAGGAGCGGCTGACCTCAGGGGCGATCCACGCCATGTCCTCGGACCACTCCTGCTACGACCTGTCCCAGAAACGCGAGCGCACCGACGACGTCCGGGCCATGCCGCACGGCCTGCCGGGCGTGGAGACGCGCATGCCTGTCACCTTCACCGCCATGACCTCCGCCGGCGCCAGCGTGGAGGACTTCGTGGAGGTATTTTCCGCCGGTCCTGCCCGGATTAACGCCGTTCCCGGCAAGGGCCGCATCGAGGAAGGGTTTGACGCCGACCTGGTGGTTTTCGACCCGGCCGAGGAGCGTTCCGTCGACGGCGGCGCCCTGCACATGGGGACGGACTTCTCCCCCTTCCACGGGATGGCACTGACCGGCTGGCCCGCCGTCGTTGTGTCCCACGGCCGCGTGGTGCTGGATTCCGATGGATTCCATGATCCCGGCGCTGCCGGACGCTTCGTCGCCCGCAACGGCTTCCGCCACCACCAGCCCGCCATCCCCGCCGGCGTTGCCGCCGCAGCCCTCTAGGAGCCCCCCATGCCTTCAACCACGCGCCCGCACAGGATCGGCATGATCGTGCCGTCCTCCAACACCTGCCTGGAACCGCAGACCTACCGTATCCTCGGTGACCGGACTGACGTCACCGTCCATTTCACGCGCATCCCCGTCACCAGGATCGCACTGGACGACTCCTCGGACCGGCAGTTTGATCCCGCCGTGATGCGGGAGGCTGCCAGGCTGCTGGCGACGGCGGACGTGGACGTTATCGCCTGGAACGGCACCTCCGGCTCCTGGCTGGGCTCGGCCCACGACCAGGAACTCGTGCACGAAATCACCGACGCCACCGGCATCCCTGCCACCACGTCCACCCTGGCCTACCTCGAGGCCTTCCGGAGCTTCGGTACGGAACGGATAGCGCTGTTCACGCCCTATACGGAGGACGTGAACCACCAGGTGATCGCCTCCTACGAGCGGGAAGGCATCAAGACGGTGGACCACCGCGCCCTGGGCCTGAGCGACAATGAGTCCTTCGCCCGGGTAACCGATGACGAAATGCGGCCCGGTTCCCTGGAACTCGCTTCGACCGCGCCGGACGCCCTTGTCTACCTGTGCACCAACCTCTACGGTGCCAACATCACGGCCGGGATCGAGGAAGGCACCGGCGTGCCCGTGCTGGATTCCGTGGCAGTGACCCTCTGGCACGCCCTCAGGCTCGCCGGCGCACCGCTGCTTGACCCGCGGTGGGGGAAACTCCTGGCCTAGCGACGGCTACATCCGGACGGTCAAAGCCGACGGGTCCATGGTCATCAGGACGTGCTTGCCCTGGCCTTCGTGGTCGCCGTCCAGCTGGTAGTCGTCGTCGTGCTCCAGGGTGATCTCAACGGTCTTGCCCTGGTAGTACTCCACCGCGGTGTCCTTGCCCCGGCCCTTGCCGATCATCCCCGCAACCACGGACAGCCAGCCCAGCTTTCCGTGGTGCGGGGCCAGCACGGCAACGTCCAGCAGGCCATCGTCCATCTTGGCCTCCGGGAAGATCTCCAGGCCGCCCTGGACCTTGCCGCAGTTGCCCACCATGACGCTGCGGACCCCGCGGTGCACGGCAGTCTTGCCGTCAATCACGATGGTGGCCTTCACCGGTTTGCCCGGGAGGTTGCGGATGCCGGCGTCCACGTAGGCCAGCCAGCCCACCTTGTCCTTCAGGTCCTCGTTGGTGTCGGCCATGATGGTGGCGTCGTATCCCACCCCGGCCATGACCAGGAACAGCTGCTCCTTGTCGGGATCGCTCCGGCGGGCGCGGACGACGTCGATCTTCCGCTCGGTTCCGATCAGGGCACCGGCCATGGCGCCGTCGTAGTCCGTGACATCCATTCCCAGGTTGCGGGCCAGGAGGTTCCCCGTGCCGAGCGGGAGCAGGCCCATCGGGACGTCGCCCCCGGAGAGGACCTCGGCGACGCACCGGACGGTTCCGTCGCCGCCTGCCGCGATGACAATGTCCGCGCCCTGGGCAAGTGCGTCCTTGGCCTGCCCGACGCCGGGATCCTCCTTGGTGGTTTCGAACCACAGCGGCTCGCCCCAGCCGTTTTCCACACAGTGCTTGGCCACCAGGCCGCGCACGTCGATGTCCACGGGCTTGGCTGGATTGACGATGATTGCAGCGCGCTGGAGTGAAGTGGAGCTGTTGGCAGTCATGGCGTCCTTTGGTGGCGAATGGAAAGGCTACTTCTGAAAGAAGACTAGCCTGCCCCGCGAGGGGTTCGAAGCGGGCAGGCAGCAGGCAGGAAGCTACAGCGCCTTGACCGCCCCGAGCACCTGCGCCAGTGAATCCTTTGCGTCGCCGAACAGCAGGGAGGTCTGGGGCTCGTAGAGGAGGTCATTCTCGATCCCGGCGAAACCCGGCCGCATGGACCGCTTGAGGAAGATCACCTGCCGGGCGTCGGCCACTTCCAGGATGGGCATGCCGTAGATGGGCGAGCCCTGGGACGTCTTGGCCGCGGGGTTCACGACGTCGTTCGCTCCCACCACCAGGGCAACATCCGCGGTTTTGAACTGCGGGTTGATCTCGCCCATTTCCTTCAGCGACTCGTACGGCACGTTCGCCTCGGCCAGGAGCACGTTCATGTGACCGGGCATCCGGCCTGCCACGGGATGGATGGCGAAGTCCACCTCGATGCCCCGCCCTTCAAGGGCCAGCGCCAGTTCGGCGGCCGTGTGCTGGCCCTGCGCCACCGCCAGGCCATAGCCCGGAACAATGATCACCCGCTGCGCGTAGCCCAGGAGCACCGCCACGTCCTCCGCGCTGGAGGACCGCACCGGACGCTCGCTCACGGCGGTGGATCCCGCCGTCGAACCTCCCCGGAAGGCACCGAACAGGATGCCGGCCACGCTCCGTCCCATGGCAGCCGCCATGGCCCGGGTAAGGATGGTGCCGGAGGCGCCCACCAGCGTGCCGGCCACCACCAGGAGCACGTTACCCAGCACCACGCCGGACGCCGCCACGGCCAGGCCCGTGAAGGCGTTCAGCAGCGAGATGACGATCGGGACGTCGGCCCCGCCCACGGGCAGCACCAGCAGGATGCCCGCCGCCAGGCCGAGGACCAGCAGCAGCGCCGCGAGCGGGAGGGAGCCGCTGAAAACGACGGCGGCCGCGGCCGCGACGGCGGCGAGCAGCACCGCGGCCATCACCACGGGGAGGCCCGGGAACAGCACCGGCCGCGTTGTCATGAGTTCCTGCAGCTTCGCGAACGTGACCCCCGAGCCCGCGAAGGACACGGCGCCCACCATGAGGGTGAAGACAATCGCCAGCCGCATCCAGGGGTCGCCGGCATGGCTGAGTTCCAGGAGCGCCACCAGCGCCGCCGCCCCGCCGCCCACGCCGTTGAAAAGCGCCACGAGCTGCGGCATCTGCGTCATTTTGACCCGGCGCGCCACAGGGGCCGCCACCGCTGAGCCCACGGCTATGGCCGCCAGGATCCAGGGGATGTTCTCCAGCCTGGCGGACAGGAACACCGTGACGACAGCGATCAGGGCGCCGGCTGCACCGACCAGGTTGCCGCGGCGGGCCGTCCGCGGGGAGCTGAGCCCGCGCAGCGCCAGGATGAAGAAGACGGCGGCAATGAGGTACAGGAGCGAGGTCCACACGGGATCGAGGATGCTCATCTGCCGTCCACCTTCCCCGCTGCCCCTTTTGTGCCCGCCGGTTTCTTTGCATGGAACATGTGCAGCATCCGGTCGGTCACCACGAAACCGCCCACCAGGTTGGCGGTGGCAAGGACGACGGCGAGGAGGGCCACCGCGAGCACCCACGGGTCCGCTGCCTGGCCGGCCACAATGATGGCGCCCACCAGGATGATCCCGTGGATGGCGTTGGCGCCGGACATCAGGGGCGTGTGCAGGGTGCTGGAGACCTTCGAAACCACCTCGAAGCCGACGAACACCGCCAGCACCGTGATGGTCAGCAGGCTGATCCCGTCCATCAGAGCACCCCTTCCCGCCGGCTGCCGGCCCGTTCCGCCAGGAGTTGCGCCGTCGGCTGGTGCTGCACTTCCCCGTCATGGGTCAGGCAGGCGCCCGCCAGCACTTCGTCCTTGAAGTCGTGGACCAGGGCGCCGTCCCGGACCATGAGCGCAATCAGGTTGGCAACGTTCTTCGCGTAGAGGCGGGAAGCATCCGAAGCCATGGCCGAGGGGGCATCCTTCAGGCCCACCAGCGTGACGAAGCCGGAGCCGTCCGCCGTGGGCACCGGGATGTCCTGGCCGGGTACCACGCCTTCGACGTTGCCGCCGGACTCTGCGGCGAGGTCGACGACGACGGATCCGGCCCGCATGCCCTGCACCATTTCGGTGGTGACTAGGAGCGGGGCACGCCTGCCCGGGACGGCCGCCGTCGTAATCAGCACGTCCGCCTGGGCCACATGCGGGGCGAGCAGCTGGCGCTGCCGGGTGCCGGCGTCGGAACTGAGCTGGCGGGCGTAACCCCCGGCAGCCTCGCCTGCTTCCAGGTCCAGCCGGACGAAGGTGCCGCCCATGGATGCCACCTCGTCCGCGGAGGCCGGGCGGATGTCGTTGGCGAAGACGCGCGCACCCAGGCGTTTTGCGGTGCCGATGGCCTGGAGGCCCGCCACGCCGGCGCCGAGCACCAGGACACGGGCGGGCGGAACGGTCCCGGCGGCGGTCATGTATAGCGGAAAAAACCTGGGCAGCCGGATGGCCGCTTCCAGGACGCACCGATAGCCGGCCACCAGGGCCTGGGAGCTGAGGGCGTCCATGGACTGGGCCCGGGAGATGCGGGGCACCAGTTCCAGGGCAAAGGCGGTCACCCCGGCCTCGGCGAGCGCTTCAACCGTTGGGAGTTCGGACGACGGCGATGCGAGCCCCACCGTAACGGCTCCCCTTTTCAGGGAGCGGGCGGTTTCCGGGTCCAGGGGCCGGACGTGGGCCAGGACATCCAGTTGGGCCAGGTCGAGTTCACGGACGAGGTGCACACCGGCCTGGGTGTATGCCAGGTCCGGATACCCTGCCGCCGCACCGGCATCTTCCTCCAGGAGTACCTCGACGCCGAGCGCCGCCAGTTGCTTCACCGTTTCCGGTGTGGCCGCCACACGCCGTTCACCCTCCCGGCGTTCCCGCGGTATGCCCAGTTTCACCCGCCAACTCCCCTCGCTGCAGTAGCTCGCGGCAGGGCCTCACGGGTGGCGCCCTGCCGGCTGACCGGCGGGAACGTCGCGGAGCGGCTCTGCTGCACGTAGTTGGCTAGAGTCTATGGCTCAAGCCGCGGCGGCGGGAGTGGCCTGCCGGGCGTTGCGGTAACGATTCGCCTGTCAGGCCGCCCAGGGCCTGGGTGCGGGGACTCGTGCGCCGTGCCGGGCCCGCCAAAGTCGAGGGCAATCCGCCGAGCCGTCTCCATGAGTCGGGGGACGACGGTCTTTTCGACTTCGGCGGCGGAGGCCCGGTGGGTCTGCAGCGACACGTTGGCTGCGGCAACAATGTCGTTGCCGCGCCAGACGGGTACGGCCACGCCCCGCAGGCCCTCCTCCAGCTCCTCGGACACCATGGACCATCCCCTGTCCCGGGCTGCCTCAACTTCGGCACGGAGGTGCTCCACGCTGGCGACCGAACGGTGGGTATAGCGGTGCAGCTGGACCGCTTCGAGGTACCGCTGGAACTCAGGCTCCGGCAGTCCGCCAAGGAGGACCCTGCCCATGGAGGTTGCCCAGGCCGGGAACCGGGTGCCCACGGTGATGGTGACGCTCAGCAGCCGAGGCGACGGCACGCAGGCAACGTAGACGACGTCGGCACCCTCCAGGATGCACAAAGCCGTTGTTTCGTTCAGGTCGGCGGCCAGATTCTTGAGGTGGGGCTCAGCCACACCGGGGAGCGTCAGGCCGGCCAGGTAGGACCTGCCAACATCCAGCGAGCGGGCGGTCAGCTCATAGGCGGGACCGTCGGCGCGGAGGTAACCGAGGTCAGCCAGGGTCATGAGGAAGCGCCGCGCGGAGGCCCGTGTCATGTCGGTGCGGGCTGCAACCTGGGAGACGGTGAGCCGCGGATGGTCCGGCGTGAAGGCGAGCAGGACGTCAAAGGCCTTCTCAACCGACTTCACAAAGTAGGCTGCCTGCTCTTCCATGACCTGTGCGTTCCTCCCTGGCCGCCCTGGCTCGGCCCTGTGGGCCTGTGGCCCGGGCCAGGCCTGTTAGATCATATCCTTCAGTGGGCGTCCCTCAGCTGCTCCAGCGTTTCCGCAAGCAGGGAATTGGCCCGCCCGCCCAGGCCCAGGAGGGGAACCATCGCGACGGCCTGCTCACGCAGGTGGTCCCAGCCGTCCACCACCCGTGCGCCGAGTTCACGGGCGCGGGCAATAGTTCCCGTGACGTGGCCGGCGTAGACGAAGTCGTAGACCAGGGCATCGGCAGCGAGCGGGCCCTCGCCCCATACGGGCCGGTCGGACCTGCCTTTACCGATGGGCGTGGCGTTGACAATGAGGGAGGCTTCGGCGGCCAGGCCCGGCGCCTGCTCCCAGCCGACGCTGCGGGCATCCATCCCGAACTCCCCGGCAAGGCTGGACAGTTCCTCCGTGGCACGGGGATCCCGGTCGGTAATGGTCACCGTGCCGGCCTGCCCCCGGAGTGCGATCAAAGCCGCCCTGGCCGCTCCTCCGGCCCCCATCAGAAGGGCATGCCGCTGGTGCCCGCTGCCCAGAAGAGCCCGCACCGCCGTGACGTCGGTGTTGTGGCCGAACAGCGCAGTCCCCTTCCGCAGCAGCATGTTGCAGGCACCGCTTAGTCGGACTTCTTCCGTGGCCTCGTCGGCGGCTTCAGCTGCCCAGTGCTTGTGGGGCATGGTCACGTTCGCGGCGATGATGTCCGGTTCCCGCAGACGGTTCCGCACTCGGTCCATGCCGCCCTGCGGTGGCACGTCCCAGGCTTCATACGCCCAGGGGATGCCGAGCCGGCGGAGCACGGGATTCCATACCCGGGGCGACATTGCCTCTGAGGCAGCGGAGCCGATCAGGAACAACCGGGCCGGTGGCGTGGGGTCTTCCATGTGATGCCTTTCGTGTCCGTGTCATCGCGCTGCCGGGAGGGGCTGCGGGCGGAGGCGTTGTGATCGGCCTCACCACCTAGTATGCTCTGATAAAACGCATTGCGCACATATGTTCGATATGCGTACAAATCCACGATAAACCCAACGCCTTCAGCGTGGAAGGATCACCGGAATGACGAACATCGCAGCAGGCACCGAGGCCCAGACACCTGCCGAGGCCGAACGGCAGCTCAAGCGCGCCAGGAAAGCGGCCCTGGCCGCGTTCCTTGGCGGGGCACTCGAGTATTACGACTTCTTTATCTACGCGACCGCAGCGTCGCTGATCTTCTCCAAGATCTTCTTTCCCACTGGAGACCCCACGGTGGCGCTCATCGCGTCGTTTGCCACCTTCGGCGTCGCCTATGTCGCCCGGCCCTTCGGTGCTGTCGTCTTCGGCCATCTGGGCGACAAAATCGGCCGCAAGAACACACTGGTCCTGACCCTCGTGCTCATGGGCGCTGCCACCTTCCTCATTGGGATCCTGCCGGACTTCAATAGCGCCGGCTACTGGGCACCCGCGCTGCTGGTTCTGCTCCGGCTGATGCAAGGACTCTCAGCAGGAGCGGAAACCGCCGGCGCATCTGCCCTTTCCACCGAGGAAGCTCCCGAAGGCCGTCGCGGATTCTTCGCCAGCTTCGCCATGAGCGGCATCTCCGCCGGCATCGTCCTGGCATCCCTGGCCTTCCTTCCCGTGGCCGCCATGAGCGAGGCCGACCGCCTCGCCTGGGGCTGGCGAATCCCCTTCTGGGGATCCATCATCGTGCTGATCGTCGCGTACCTGGTCCGCCGCTCGCTGGAGGAACCTGAAGTCTTTGAGGAAAAGCACGACCACGGCGAACTGGTGAAGCTCCCTCTCGCCAAGATGTTCAAGACCCACCCGGCCCAGTTCTTCCAGGTGGCCCTGATGTCCTTCGAAACCGTCACGAACACGTTCATGCAGTCCTTCGGCCTCGCGTACGCCGTCACCGTGGGCGTCCCGGCATCAACCATGCTCTGGGTCAGCATCCTCGGAAACGTCCTGGCCATCGGCACGCAGCCGCTCATGGCCCATTTCTCGGACCGGTTCGGCCGGCGTCCGGTGTTCATCGCCGGCGTCCTCGGATCCGGAGCCATGATCTTCGTCTACTTCTCGGTGATTTCCACCGGAAACATCCCGATGATCTTCCTGACCAGCACGCTGATCACGGCCGGCACGTACGCCATGTCCAACGCGATCTACCCTGCTTGGTTCTCCGAGCTCTTCAATGTCAAGGTCCGGTATTCCGGCATGGCCATCGGGCTGCAGATCGGTATTCTGTGCGCCGGCTTCACCCCGCTGCTGGGCACGGCCTTGGTGGGCGCGGACAAGGCCAACTGGGGTCCCGCCGCGTGGATCGTGGCAGGCTCCTCCGTCCTCGCGGTAGCCGGTGCCCTGTGGGCCCGCGAAACGAGCAAAACCCCGCTGCGGCAGCTGGGCAACCACGTACGGTAAGTGCCGGGCAACAAAAAGGAAGAGGCCGACGGCGGGAAGCACCCGCCGTCGGCCTCTTCCAGTTTGAGGACGGAAGGGGCGTGGTCAGCCCCGGGCCGTGAGGTCGGCCGAGATCAGCTTTGCGGTGGCGACGATTTCCTCGGCAACCGATGAAAGGTAGGCGTCAGGGTCCGGCTTGGCAGCCACGGACTGGGCCTGCAGGGACACGTTCACTGCCGCCACCACCTTGGATCCGTCGTAGACCGGCGCGGCCACGGACATCAGGCCAAGTTCGAGTTCCTGGTCCAGCAGGCACCAGCCCTGGGCCCGGACCGTGTCCAGGACAGCCAGGAGCTCTTTGACGCTCCCCAACGCGCGTGGGGTCAGCGGCTTGATGTCGGCGGCGGCAAGGTACGCCTTGAGGTCGGCAGGGGACAGCGCGGCCAGCAGCACCCTCCCCATGGAGGTGGCATAGGCGGGGAAACGGGTGCCCACGGTGATGCCTATGGTCATGATGCGACGCGTCGTCACGCGCGCGACGTACGCGATGTCGGTGCCGTCCAGCACGGCGGCGGAGGTGGACTCACCAAGCTTCAGCGACAATTCCTCAAGGTGCGGCTGGGCCAGCTGCGGCAGTGACAATCCGGACAGGTACGCGTACCCCAGCTGGAGCACCTTGGCCGTGAGCGCGAACGTCTTGCCGTCGGTCCTGACATAGCCCAGCTCCACCAGGGTGTGCAGGAACCGCCGCGCAGTGGCGCGGGTGAGGCCGGTCCGGGCAGCCACCGCGGTGAGGGTCATGACCGGATGCTCCGTATCAAACGCGCGGATCACCGCGAGCCCGCGGGCCAGGGACTGGACATACTGGTCACTGGCCTGCGGGGCCCCCGCTGCTGCGTCGGTCATGGTAACCAATCCTAGGGGCCTTTACGCTGCCGCCGCGGCCCTCAGCGGGACGGGGACCAGCTCCTGCAGCTCCTCGAGGGTGCAGCCGAAGGTTTCCCGGACGGTGACCCCGTCGGGGCCGGTGAGGAAGACGGCTTTATCTGTGTAGACGCGGGTGACGCAGCCGACGCCGGTGAGCGGGTAGGTGCAGGACTCCACGATCTTGGAGCCACCTTCGCGGGTCAGCAGGGTCATCATCACGAACACGTCTTTGGCGCCGGTGGCGAGGTCCATGGCGCCGCCGACGGCGGGGATCGCACCGGGCGCCCCGGTGTGCCAGTTGGCGAGGTCACCGGTGGCGGAGACCTGGAACGCGCCCAGGACACAGATGTCCAGGTGTCCGCCGCGCATGATCGCGAACGAGTCCGCGTGGTGGAAGTACGAGGCGCCCGGGAGTTCGGTGACCGGGATCTTGCCGGCGTTGATGAGGTCCTCGTCGATCTCGTCGCCCTTGGCAACGGGGCCCATGCCGAGCATCCCGTTCTCCGTGTGGAGCGTGATGTTCTGTTCCCCGGTGAGGTAGTTGGATACCAGGGTGGGCTGGCCGATGCCCAGGTTCACGAACGATCCCGGGGCGATGTCCCTGGCCACGAGCCGGGCGAGGTCGTCCCGGCCCAGGGGTGTGGCAGAGGTCTGGAGGGTTGTTGCGGTGCTCATCTCAAGCGACCTTTCCTGCAGGGGAGGCGGTACTGGCCGCGGGCACGCGGACCACAGTGTTGACGTAAATGCCGGGGGTCACCACGTTTTCCGGGTCCAGTCCCCCGACGGGGACGATCTCGGAGACCTGGACGATGGTCTGCCTGGCCGCGGCGGCCATGATCGGACCGAAGTTCCGGGCCGTCTTGCGATACACAAGGTTGCCCTTGCCGTCGGCCTTCAGTGCCTTGATCAGGGCGACGTCGGCGTGGATAGGTGTTTCGAACACCTGGCCGCGGCCGTCGATGATGCGGGTTTCCTTGCCCTCGGCCAGCATCGTGCCGTACCCGGTGGGGGTGAAGAACCCGCCGATCCCGGCCCCGGCGGCCCGGATCCGCTCGGCCAGGTTGCCCTGCGGCACGAGTTCGAGTTCGATCTCGCCGGCCTTGTACTTGGCGTCAAAGTGCCAGGAATCGGACTGCCGCGGGAAGGAACAGATCATCTTCTTCACCCGGCCCTCCTTGATCAGCAGCGCAAGGCCCTGATCGCCCTGGCCGGCGTTGTTGTTGACCACGGTCAGGTCCGTGGCGCCGCAGTCCAGCAACGCGTCGATCAGTTCGAACGGCTGGCCGGCGTTGCCGAACCCGCCGATCATTACGGTGGAACCGTCCTTGATGCCGGACACGGCCTCGCGGACAGAATCTACAAAAGTCAGCATGCGCTTATGCCTTTCCTGTGCTGGTGCCTGCGGAGGCGGTGACGTTTTCGAGGACCACGGCCAGGCCCTGGCCCACGCCGATGCAGATCGCGGCCACGCCCCAGCGTTCCCCGGAGGCCTGCAGGCTCCGGGCGAGGGTGCCCAGGATCCGGGTTCCGGACGCACCCAGCGGGTGGCCCATCGCGATCGCGCCGCCGTGCCGGTTCACGATTTCGTGGTCGATCCCCCAGGCGTTGATGCACGCCAAGGACTGCGCGGCGAACGCTTCGTTAAGTTCGACGGCGCCCACCTGGTCCCAGCCGATCCCCGCCTTCGCGAGGGCCTTGTTCGCCGCCTCCACCGGGGCGTACCCGAAGTACTGCGGATCGTTCGCGTGCGCGCCGCGGCCCGCGATCCGGGCCAAAGGGTCCAGCCCCAGCAGCCCGGCGGCGGCCTCGCTCCCCACCCAGGCCGCGGAGGCGCCGTCGGACAACGGCGAAGCATTCCCCGCGGTGACCGTGCCGTCCTCGGTCCGGAACACCGTCTTCAACCCGGCCAGCTTCTCCGCCGACGAGCCGGGGCGGATGCCCTCATCCCGCACCAGGTCCGTGCCCGGAACCGGTGCCACCAGGTTGTCGTAGAACCCCTCATCCCACGCGGCGGCGGAGAGGTTGTGGGAGGCCGCGGCGAACTCGTCCTGCGCTTCGCGGGTCACCCCGTACTTCTCGCGCAACCGTTCCGTGGCCTCGCCGAGGGAGATGGTCCACTCCCTGGGCATAGCCTTGTTCACCAGCCGCCAGCCCAGGGTGGTGGAGGCCAGGGTCATGTCCCCGGCCGGGTAGGGCTTCTCCGTCTTGGGCAGCACCCACGGCGCCCGGGACATCGATTCGGCGCCGCCCACCAGCATCAGGTCGGCATCACCGGCGTTGACCTGGCGGGAGGCGATAATGGCGGCATCCAGCGAGGACCCGCAGAGCCGGTTGACCGTGGTGCCCGGGATGGACACCGGCAGCCCCGCGAGCAGGGTGCCCATCCGGGCGATGTTCCGGTTTTCCTCGCCGGCGCCGTTCGCGTTGCCGAACACCACCTCATCAATCCGCTCGGGATCAAGCCCCGGGGCCCGCTTCACGGATTCCTTAATGACGTGCGCGGCAAGGTCATCCGGGCGGACGGCGGCAAGGCCGGACCCGAATTTGCCGAACGGGGTGCGCACGGCGTCGTACACAAAAGCCTGGTTCATAACTCGTTCCTCTGGTTTGCGTCTGGGTTTCCCAACTAGGTAGCGCTAAGTGTCGTTTTCGGGGGTCAAAACGACACTTCGCGCTACCTAGTTGGGTTGGGGTTCGTCGGTGTGTGTGTTGTCCGTTGCAGCGTTGTCCATTGCGGCGTTGTCCAGTGCAGTGCTGTCCATTGCATGGAAGACCTCTTGGGCTGTCTTGAAGGCCGTGTTCGCCGAGGGGACGCCACAGTAAATGGCCGTCTGGAGCAGGATTTCCTTGATTTCGTCCCTGCTGAGGCCGTTCCGGACGGCGGCCCGGATGTGCATGGCCAGCTCTTCCCAGTGCCCGTGCGCCACCATCGCGGTGATGGTGACGGCGGAGCGCATCTGGCGGGAAAGGCCGGGCCGGGTCCAGATGCCGCCCCACGCGATCCGCGTGATCATGTCCTGGAAGTCCTCGGTGAACTCGTCCTTGTTGGCGTTGGCCCGGTCCACGTGCGCATCGCCCAGGACCTCGCGGCGGACAACCATGCCGCCGTCGTAAATGTCCCGGCTGGTGGCGTCCGGCTGGACCACGCCGTGACGCTCCGCGCCCGCCTGTTCGAAGCCGCTCATGCGCCTGCTCCCCGCGATTCTGCCCAGGAGATGAGGCTGCGCATCAGGTCTGCCACGTGGGCAGGCGCCTCGGCGGGGGCCAGGTGCGCCACGCCCTCCAGCGTGACAGCCGTGGCAGTGCCGCCGCCGGCGATGATGCCTGCGGCCACTTCCTCCGCGGACGACGGCGGGGCCACCCCGTCCAGCGCGCCGGCTATGACCTGGGTTGGCACCCGGATGCTGCCCAGTTCGTCACGCACGTCAAAAGCCGCGAGCGCCTCGCAGCAGAACGCATAGCTGAAGCGGTCGGCGTCGCGCAGGGCGTGCAGGAGCCGGCTGCTGAGCTCGGGCTCGCGCTCCATGAAGCCCGGCGCGAACCAGCGCTCGGCCGAGCCCTGGATCATCACCGGCGTGCCCTGGCTGCGCACGGTTTCGGCGCGCTCGAGCCACCCCTCCGGGGTGCCCAGCTTCGCGCCGCTGCACTGCACGGACAGGCTCTTGAGCCGTTCCCCGTGCTTGATGCCCAGCTGCAGGCCGGTGGCGCCGCCCAGCGAGACGCCGGCGTAGTGAAAGGATGCGCCGGGGGCGATGGAATCAACGAGGTCCACCACGGCGTCAGCCAGCGCGCCGACGTCGAACGTTTCGGTGGCGGCGGGCGAGACGCCGTGGCCGGGCAGGTCCCAGGCCACCACGTCATAGTCGTTCCCCAGCAAGGAAGCGGTGCGGTTCCAAAGAATGGTGGACGTGCCCAGTGACGGACCGGCCACCACCAACGGATGGTCTCCGAGGGGTCGCTGGGGGGACAGCAGCGCTGCCTTCAGGGCTGGCTTAGCCACGGGAAGCTCCATTCGGTTCGGTGTCTGCAGGTGGATTGGCGGCAAAGTCCGGATACGCGGCCAGGATCCGCCGCGCGATTTCCGGGGCCTCGCCGAGATAGCTGGCGGGGTTGAGGATTTCCTCCAGCCGAAGGTCGCTCAGGACCCCGGCGGGGACCGCCTCGCGGAGCAGCTTGCGGTACGTGGCGGCCTGCTCCGCGGGCGGGGCCTGGAGCGTCTGGTCCACCACGGCCTGGAGCTGCTGCTTTCCGCTGAGCCCGCCCTTGTCCGGAAGCAGCGGGGCAACAGCCGCACCCACGCCTTCAGCCAAAAGCAGCGGCCCGGCGAGATCCAGGTTCCGGCGCATGGCGTCCGGGAACACCTGGAGGCCCTCGGCCAGCTCGCGGACGTGGCCGGCCGCCCCGAGGGACAGGGCCAGGAGCTGCCGAAGCGCAGGCCACTCGGTGTGCCACGCGGCGTCCGGGCGTTCGTCGTTGAAGTTGGCGGCGGCCAGGTGCAGCTGGGCGGCCAGGGCCGGGGCCTGCAGCGCGGCGCTGCGGACCAGCACGGACAACACGGGGTTCTGTTTCTGCGGCATGGCGGAAGAGACCCCCCGGCCGGCGGCCCGCGGCTCAGCCAGCTCGCCGACCTCGGGACGGCTCAGGAACAGGACATCCGCCGCGATCTTGCCGAAGGCGTCCAGCACTGCGGCCAGGGCGTTGCCCAGCGACGTCACGGCCAGCCGGTTGGTGTGCCACGGTGCAGGGGCCGCGGCCAGGCCGAGCTGGGAGGCCAGGGCATCGGCGAGCCCGAAGGGGGTGGCAGCTGAACCGCGGGTCAGTACAGTGGCAGCCGCGAGGGTGCCCGCCGCGCCGCCGAACTGGACCGGGAAGTCCAGGCCCGCCAGCTGCCGGGCTGCGGCAGCCGTGCCCTGGAACCACTGTGCGGCCCGCAGTCCGAACGTGAAGGGCAGGGAATGCTGCGTCAGGCTCCTGCCCACGCACAACGTATCCGCATGCCGTTCCGCCAGGGCCGCGAGCGCCGCCGTCGTGCGTTTCAGGTCACCCAGCAGCGCCTCCACGGTGTTGCGGGCCACCAGCATCAGCGCCGTGTCCAGGACGTCCTGGCTGGTCAGCGATGTGTGCACCGCTTTCCCCGCCCCAAGATTGGCGGCATCCAGCGCGGCAACCTGCTTCCGCAAGTCGGCAAGCAGCGGGATGACCGGGTTGCCGCCGCCCTGGGCACGCCGGGCGATGGCGGCCATGCTGTACCGGCCGGGTTCCGCGGCAGCGGACACGACGGCGGCGGCACCGGCAGGTGCGAGGCCCTCCTTCTCCAGCACGGCGGCCCAGCCGGACTCGACGGCGAGGATCGCTGCCAGGACTGCGCGGTCCCCGGTCAGCGCCGCCACAAGGGGCGACGCCGAGACGGGGCTCAGCAGTCCGGCGTCGCCCTCTCCTCCGAAGGCGGCCGTATCTCCCGGGCCGGCGGCTCCGGTCACTGGAAGTCCAGGAAGACGGTCTCGCCCTCACCCTGCAGGCGGATGTCCCAGGTGAGGCCGCCGTCAGGGTCGCGGCGGGCGATGAGTGTCTTGCGGCGCTCCGGATCCAGGGAGCTGAGCAGGGGGTCGTTGGCCAGCGCCCCGGTGTCTTCCGGCAGGTAGATGCGGGTGAACAGCCGGTTGGTCAGGCCGCGGGCGAAGAGCGCCACGGAGATGAACGGTGCCGCGCCCGGCTTGGTGGGGCCGGGGTTGACCGTGGTGAAGGTGAAGACGCCGGAGTTGCCCACGGCGCCGCGGCCCCACCCGGTGAAGGTGTAGCCGTCGCGGACCAGGGAGCCGGTCTTCTGGACCACGTTGCCCTGGGCGTCGGGCTGCCAGATTTCCAGGATGGCGTCGGGGATGGTGTGTCCGGCGCCGTCGTACACCGTGCCCTGGAGCCGGATGGAGCCGGGTGAACCCGGGGCCAGCAGCTCGTTGTCCTTCTCGAAGGGCAGGGCGTAGCCGTAGAAGGGACCGACGGTCTGGCCGGGGGTCGGGACAAGTTTGGTCTGGTTGCTCATATGCCTATTCCCCTGCCTCTTCGTTGCTGTCGCCTGCGGTACCGAACGCCTCGTTTTCGGTCCAGGTCCGCTTGGGCCCGGTCAGGACGATGTCCCAGTTGTAGCCCAGGGCCCACTCGGGCTCGGTGAGGCTGTGGTCGTATGTGGCCACCAGCCGGTCGCGGGCATCCTGGTCCACGATGGTCTGGTAGATCGGGTCCAGCGGGAAGAGCTGGTCACCGGGGAAGTACATCTGGGTGATGATGCGCTGGGTGAACTCCGTGCCGAACAGGGAGAAGTGGATGTGCGCCGGGCGCCAGGCGTTCAGGTGGTTCTTCCACGGGTAGGCGCCGGGCTTGATGGTGATGAACCGGTAGGAGCCGTCCGGGCCGGTGATGCAGCGGCCGATGCCTGTGAAGTTGGGATCGATCGGAGCGGGGTGCTGGTCACGCTTGTGGATGTAGCGGCCGGAGGAGTTGGCCTGCCAGATCTCCACCAGCTGGCCGGCCACCGGGCGGCCGTCACCGTCCAGGACCCGGCCGGACACGATGATGCGCTCACCCTGCGGCTCGCCGTTGTGCTGGATGGTCAGGTCCGATTCCAGTGCATGGACGTCCTGGTGCCCGAAGGCCGGGGAGTACAGTTCGACGGTCTCCGGGTCCGCATGCTGCAGGCTCTTGGTGGGATGCCGCAGGATGCTGGAGCGGTAGGGCGGGTAGTCCAGCCGGGGCTGGGTCTCGGCGGGCGCACCGTCTTTGAGGGCCCGGGCATAGGCCTCGCCCAGGGCACTGATCTCCGCACTGAGGTCAGCCTGGGTTTCGATGGCGAGGTCCAGGGGCAGGTGGGCTGCCTTGGGCTCGGCGGGCGGCACAGACTCGTCCGTTTCAAGCTCGGCGTTGATGTCTTCCGGCACGGCTGGCTCCTTTCTGGTTTTCGGTTTGGGCGGTTGTCAGGTGTACAGGCAGTGCTGCTCAGGTGCGGTGCAGCGAGTCGTACTGCACTGCGTGGCGGACCGGGGCGTTGGGTGCCCCGTAGCCGTCATAGTTGCCGCGGCGTTCCACCATTTCGAAGAACACGCTGCCCACGGTGGCCGTGTAGAAGTGGAGGAATTCGCCGTCGGCATCGCGGTCGTACAGGAGGTTGAGGTCCTTGAGGGTGGCCAGGAATCCGGGTTCGAGGTCGAAGCGGGCGTCCAGGTCCTCGTAGTAGTTCGCGGGGATCTGCAGGAATTCCAGCCCCCGGTCACGGGCGGCTCTGGCGGCGGCCACGAGGTCGTCCACGGCGAAGGCGATGTGCTCCTGGTAAGTCTTGGGCACGCTCTGGGTACCTTGCCCGGCGGCCTGCTGCACCGGCGCCAGGTTCAGCACCAGCCGCACCGCGCCGTCGGACGTCTGCATGACCTGGGAGCGCACCAGCCCGCTGGGGCTGGGGACTTCGGCGAACGGCTGCGGCTCCAGTGCCAGGGCGCTGGTGTAGAAGAGGACGGCTTCGTCGAAGTGCTGCCACGGCTGGGCGAGGTTCACATGGTCAATGACCGCGTTCCGCGCCACCCGCGGTTGCTCCAGGCCCTCGCCGAATTCATGCGTCCATGCGGCCGTGCCGTCCGGGCTGCCCTGGCACAGGAAGATCTCAGTGGAGTCCGGGGCGGAAATGCCCTGGAATACTTCCTCGTCCGCCTGGACCTTGCGGGCCACCACGGGCGCCTTCAGCTGCTGCGCGCGGGCCGAGGCAATCACGGGGGAATCGACGTCGAAACCCAGCGCGGCGATGGACGGCTCCGCGTGTGACGCTGCCTGCTCGTTGATGATCACGCGGGCCTGGCCCATGGTCCACAGCTGGACGTCCTTGGTGCGGTGCCGGCCCTCGAATTCGAAGCCGAGCTGCCCCAGGAGCTTCTCAAGCTGCACGGTGTCGTCCGCCTTGACCTCGGCGAAGTTGAAGCCGGCGGGTTCGTTCACCTTGGGCAGGGTGGCCAGTTCCATGGGATAACGACGGCGGGAGGCAGCACTGCTGCCGCCTGCGGCTTCCGCGGTGCCTGACAGCCATTTGGCACTCTGTTCCTCCAGCCAGATCAGCGACCGCATGGCGTCCACGGCCGTGCGGTCGACGTCGGACTGGCGGAAGACGTCGTTGAAGACTTCCAGCGAGACCGGGCCGGCGTAGCCGGCTCGGACCACGTGGCCCATGAACTTGGCGAGCTCGAACTGGCCTTCGCCCGGGAACACGCGGTAGTGGCGGCTCCAGGACAGGACGTCCATGGAGAGCTTGGGGGCGTCCGCCAGCTGGACAAAAAAGATCTTCTCCGCGTTGATCTTCTCGATGGGCGCGGTGTCCCAGTCGCGGGAGAGGATGTGGAAGGAGTCAAGGCACGTGCCGAAGTTGGGGTGGTTCACCATCTCCACCAGGCGGTAGGCGTGCTCGTAGTCATTGACGTACTTGCCCCAGGCCAGGGCCTCGTAGGCGACCCTGATGCCGTGCTCCCCTGCCAGCTCCGCGAGTTCGGAGAGCTGGGAGGCGCGGAGGTCGTCGTCGTCGATGGTGGCCGTGGCAACGTTGGAGCAGACCAGGATGGTGTCCATGCCCAGCCGGCCCATGAGCCTGAACTTCGCTTCAGCACGCCGAAGGTTGGCCTTCAGCAGGTCCGGCGTGACGCCGTCGAAATCCCGGAACGGCTGGTAGAGGTCCAGTCCCAGGCCGAGGTCTGCGGCCATCTTCCGCACGTCCTCGGGGCTCAGCGGCGAAGTGACCAGGTCCTGTTCGAAGATCTCGATGCCGTCGAAGCCCGCGATGGCGCAGGCCTGCATCTTTTCCTTCAGCGTGCCGGAGAGGCAGACGGTGGCAATTCCGGTGCGCATCAGGCAGCCACCTCCTCTGCGGCCACAAGTTCCAGGAAGTGGCTGCGCATGCGGTCCGGGTCCGCTTCGAGGCCGGTAAAGATGCGGAAGGCGTCGGCGGCCTGGCCCACGGCCATGCGGCCGCCGTCCAGCACGTCGCAGCCCTTGGCGCGGGCGCCGCGGACAAGTTCGGTCTCGATGGGCCGGTAGACGATGTCCGCCACCCAGTGCCGGGGCTCCAGCAGGTCCAGGTCGAGGGGAACGCCGGGGTGGGCGGCCATGCCCACGGGCGTGCAGTGCACCAGGCCGTCGGCCAAAGGCATCAGCCGCGGCAGCTCCGTCGTCGTCCGTGCCGTCACGGTGCTGTCCGGAAAGAAGCCGGCCAGTTCAGCGGCCCGGGCGGCGCCGCGGGCGGCGTCCATGTCCACGAGGTCCAGGTGGCGGACACCGGCGGAGAGCAGGGCGTAGGCGACGGCGGAACCGGCACCGCCGGCACCCAGCTGCACCACGCGGTCCAGCTTTGCGGCAGGGAGGCCGGAAGCCAGTGCGGCGGCAAAGCCGGAAAAGTCGGTGTTGTGGCCGACGAACCGGCCGTCCTCGATCACCACGGTGTTGACGGCGCCCAGCCGGCGGGCGTCCGGAGAAACCTCATCCAGGTGCTGCAGGACCAGCTGCTTGCAGGGGTGGGTGATGTTCAGGCCATTGAAGCCGAGGTTCCGGGCGCTCCTGAGGAGCTCTCCCACGGATTCCCCGGAAAGGCCCAGTTCCAGGAGGTCGATGGGCCGGTAAAGGTAGCGCAGTCCCTGCACATCACCTTCGCGTTCGTGCATGGGCGGGGTGAGTGACGGCATCACGCCGTCGCCGACCAGTCCCACGAGGTAGGACTCAGTTCGATTACTCATCCGTGCAGCTCCTTTGATACGGCACCGGGCGGCCGGCGTTGCCCTCGGGCACACGCAGCCAGCAGGTGACTGGAATAACGATATAACAAATGTTCACTTCTCGCACTCTTGTTCTACATACGAACAGATGGGCCTGAATCTGCGGTATTCGTGCGATGGGGCACGCCCTGGCTCACCGCTGCGGAAGGCGCGCGGCCAGTTCCGCCGCGGCCTCCTGCAGCAGGGGAACGTGCGCCTCCAGGCCTTCAAGGCTCAGGCGGAAGACAGGAACGGCAGTGGCCAGCGAGGCGAACGCGTGGCCCTGGGAGTTGAGGAGCGGGACCGCGACGGCGCGCATGCCGGCCTCGTTCTCCTCATCCATCACCGCATACCCCTGGGCCCGGACCTTCTCGATTTCGGCGCGGAAGGCGTCGCGGTCCGTAATGGACTTTTCCGTCAACCGCTCCAGCGGAAGCTCCGCCAACAGCTTTTCCCGCTCGGCATCCTCCGCGAAGGCCACCAGGGCCTTGCCGACGGCGGTAGTGGAGAGGGAGCCCAGGTGTCCGGGGTCGCTGGTCACCCTGAACATCTGCGGGCCGTCCACCTTGTTCACCGTCAGGTGGTGGTGGCCGTCCCGGACACTCAGGATGGTTGCCTCACCCGTTTGCTCGGTCACCCGGCGCAAAACCGGCATGGCCGTTCCTGCGAAGCCGTGGTGGTTCGAGACCCGCTGGCCCAGCTGGAAGATCCTCAGGCCCAGGTGGTACCGGCGCCCGTCCGGTTCATAATCAACGAACCCGTCCCGCGTCAGCGATCCCAGCAGGCGGTAAGTGGTGCTGAAGGGCAGGTCCGCACGGCGGGAGATTTCCGCGGCACTCGCGCCGCGGGGCTCGTCTCCCAGGAGGACCAGGAGGCCCAGGGCCTTGCCCACCATGTCCGTACGGTCCGCCTTGGCCGCCTTGGCGTCCGCTTTGATGTCGACAGCTGCATCGTCGTCAGCTGTGGTTTGATTCACACTCATACCTCGATGTTGCCACATAGTGAGAGCTATTTCTAGATGATGATTATTTTCTTGACAAGTGACTCCACTCACAGCCATCATTGCTGTATCGCACAAGTAGCTCCCACCATGTGGCTACTGTTCGGGTTTTCCCAACCGTCCAGCCGTGCCGGGCCAAGCCCCTACCCCAGGCCACGCCGGCTGCGAGCCCCCTGATCCATCCGCGACAAAGTCGTCACATCTAAGGAACTCCATGAGCCAGTTACTTCCGTCCACTGAGCCAGGCATCGCCGCCCCGGCCGGGACGCCGAAGAAGGCAGCCCTCGCCAGCTTCCTGGGCAGCGCCGTCGAATACTACGACTTCTTCATCTTCGGTTCCGCCGCAGCCCTGATCTTCCCCACGGTCTTCTTCCCCAATGCTGACGCGAACGCGGCCATCATGTCCTTCGCCACCTTCGGCTTCGCCTACGTGGCGCGGCCGGTTGGCGCCGTCATCCTGGGCCACTTCGGCGACAGGGTGGGCCGCCGGAAGGTCCTGATGTTCACCCTCCTGCTGATGGGTGCCTCCACCTTCCTGATCGGCTGCCTTCCGGACTTCAACACCGTTGGCTGGTGGGCTCCGGCCCTGCTGGTCCTGGCCCGGCTTTGCCAGGGCCTCTCCGCCGCCGGCGAGCAGGCAGGCGCCTCCTCCATGACGCTGGAGCACGCCCCGGACAACCGCCGCTCCTTCTTCACCTCCTGGACCCTCACCGGTACCCAGGGCGGCCAGATCCTCGCTGCCCTCGTCTTCATCCCCGTGCTCGCCCTTCCGGACGAGATCAAGTACGGCATCGGCTGGCGCATCCCGTTCTGGCTGAGTGCCGTGGTGGTTGTTGTTGCCTTCTTCATCCGGCGCACCCTGCACGAGCCGCCGGCCTTCGAGGAAGCACAGAAGTCCGCGCAGATCTCCAAGCTCCCTGTCGCCGACCTCCTCAAGGGCCACTGGCGCGACGTCCTCCGCGTCATCTGCTGCGCCTTCATCGCCGCCGTCTCCACCGTGTTCGGCACCCTCGCCATCAGCTACGCCAAGACGGTTGCCGGCGTGGACGGCACCACCACGCTGTGGCTCGTCGTCGGCGCCAACCTGGTGGCACTGGGCACCCAGCCGCTCTTCGGCATGCTCGCTGACAAGATCGGCCGCAAGCCGGTGTTCATCTACGGTGCCGTGGCCAGTGCCGCGCTGACCCCCGTGTTCCTGCTCAGCCTGGAATCCGGCAGCGTGCCGCTGATGTTCCTGGCAGCCATCGGCTTCTTCTCCTGCGGCTACGCAGCCTCCAACGCCGTCTGGCCGTCCTTCTACGCCGAGATGTTCAGCACCAAGGTGCGCTTCTCCGGCCTGGCCATCGGCACCCAGCTGGGCTTCCTGATGGCAGGCTTCGCCCCGGCGATCGTCGCGGCCATGGGCGGCATCAAGCCCGGCGGGTGGGTCCAGATCAGCATCTTTACCGGCGTCATCTGCTCCGTCGCGGTCATCTCCGCCCTCACGGCCAAGGAATCCTTCAGGACCCCCACCAAGCAGCTCGGCCTGAAGTAACGCACCAGCCCGGTTTCGGGACCGGAAGGCCCGCCATTCCCCGGAATGGCGGGCCTTTACTGGTTATAAGTGGGCTGTTTCGGCAGCAACCTCGCAGCAACTACGGCCGGCCGGTCTCCAGCACCGACGCCAGGTCAAAGCTGACCGGCTCCTCCAGCTGCGCGTAGGTGCAGGATTCCGGGTCCCGGTCCGGCCGCCAGCGGTTGAACTGGGCCGTGTGGCGGAACCTTTCGCCCTCCATGTGGTCGTAGCGGACCTCCACCACCAGTTCCGGGCGCAGCGGGACGAAGGACAGGTCCTTGCCCGCGCTCCACCGGCTGCCTTCGGCGTTCCGCGGGGTCCGTTCGCCTTCCTCCTGCTTCGCCCAAGCCCACGGATGGTCATCGAAGGTGGTCACCAGCGGCTGGAGCTGTTCAAACAGTTCCTGCCGCCGCTTCATGGGGAAGGCGCCGATCACGCCCACGCTGGCCAGGCCGCCGTCGTCCTTGTATAGGCCCAGCAGCAGGGATCCGATGGCGTCCGGCCCGCTCTTGTGCAGCCGGTAACCCGCCACCACGCAGTCGGCCGTGCGCTCGTGCTTGGTCTTGAACATCACACGCTTGTCCGGCTCATACCTGCCGTCCAGGCGTTTGGCCACCACGCCGTCCAGCCCGGCACCCTCGAACTGCCGGAACCACTGCTCCGCCGTGTCCTTGTCCGTGGTGGCGGCGGTGAGGTGGACCGGGGCCGTGCTGCCGGCGAGCGCCTTCTCAAGCGCCGCCCGCCGTTCCGTGAAGGGCCGGCCCGTGTAGTCGTCGTCGCCCAGGGCCAGCAGGTCGAACGCCACGAAGGAGGCCGGCGTCTGCGCCGCGAGCAGCTTCACCCGGCTGGCGGCGGGGTGGATGCGCTGCTGGAGGGTGTCGAAATCCAGCCGGTCGCCGGAGGAACCGATCAGGATGATCTCGCCGTCCACCACGCAGCGTGGCGGCAGGTTCTCCTTCAGCGCCTCGACAAGTTCCGGGAAGTAGCGGGTCATTGGTTTTTCGTTGCGGCTGCCGATCTCCAGCTCATCGCCGTCGCGGAAGATGATGGACCGGAACCCGTCCCACTTGGGTTCATAACTGAGCTCCCCCTCCGGGATGCCGCTGACGGCCTTCGCAAGCATGGGCGGGACCGGCGGCATCACGGGAAGTTCCATGTGCCCCATCTTGCCGGGCGGCAGCCGCTTCCGGAAGACCGGCGCTCACCCGGCCAGCAGCCACACAATGAGGATCAGCGCCGGGGCCGCGGCCGCCGTCGACAGCAGGATGGTTTCCCGGGCCACCGCAACGCCCCGCCCGTACTTCGCGGCAAACAGGAACACGTTCTGGGCCGAAGGCAGCGCCGCCATCAGCACCACGCCCAGGAGCATGTGCTGGTCCAGGTTGAAGAGAAAGCGGCCGACGACGAAGGCCACCACGGGCATCACCGCGGACTTCAGCGCGGTGGCAGTGAGGATTTCCGCAGTGTGGCCGCCGCTTTGGAGCATCCGGGTCCCGTGCAGGGACATGCCGAAGGCCAGCAGCACCACGGGGACGGCGGCTCCGCCCAGGAGGTCCAGCGGTGCCATCACTGGTTCCGGAAGTTCCACACGGAACGCTGCGAGGACCACCCCCAGCAGGGATGCGATGATCATGGGGTTCCGGAAGGGCTGGGTGAGCAGCAGGCGCGGCGAGACCCGGCCGGCCGCGGAAAGGTCCAGTAGGGTGAGGACCAGCGGGGCGAACAGGAGCAGCTGGACCAGCAGCACCGGCGCCACGGGGGTCGCGTCGCCCAGGGCATACAGCGTGATGGGGATGCCGATGTTGTTCGCGTTGACATAGGAACTGGCCATTGCGCCCACGGCGGTTTCCGCCAGGGGCCGCCGGAACCACAGCCGGCTGGCCAGCACGTACAGCAGTGCGGTGGCGGCTGCCGTGATCAGCGCCAGCGGCACATAGGCCGAGAACACCACGGTGAGGTCCGATTCCAGCACCACGGTAAACAGCAGGACGGGGTTGGTGATGAAGAAGGCAGTGCGGGTCAGTGCGGAGACAGTGTGCTCACCGCCCAGGCCGCACCGTGCGGCGATGTACCCCACCGCAATGACGACGCCGATCACCGCCAGGCCGATCAGCACACCGCCCACAGGGGTACTTCCTTCCGTTTCCGCGGCCTGCGCGCGAGTCCGGGGCAGCGCAGTACTACAAGTCCAAAGTTATCTGACAAGTGACCGGCCGCCGGACAGGCGCCGCGCCCCCTGGACACAGGAAGCCCCGCGACCCCTCGACACAACACCTCCCCGGACGGTAGAGGTTAACGATGGTTACTGTCGGCTTCCACGCCTCGCACGAACAGATCAGTCCCGGGCAACTGCTTAAAGACGTCCAGCACGCGGAACGGGCAGGATTCGATGCCGCCATGTGCTCGGACCATATCGAGCCGTGGTCTGCCCGGCAGGGGCATTCCGGGTTTGCCTGGTCCTGGCTGGGTGCCGCGCTGGCCACCACCAGCCTCCGGTTTGGAGTGGTGACGGCGCCTGGCCAGCGCTACCACCCGGCCATCATTGCCCACGCTTCCGCCACGCTGGCCAGCATGTTCCCGGGCCGGTTCTGGATGGCACCCGGCAGCGGCGAGAACATGAATGAGCACATCACCGGCGATGCGTGGCCGCCCAAGGAAACGCGGCAGCGCCGGCTGGAGGAATGCGTTGAGGTGATCCGGCGGCTCCACCGGGGCGAGGACGTAACGCACCACGGCCTGGTCACCGTGGAACAGGCCCGGATCTGGGACGTTCCGGAGCCCCCTCCGCCGCTGATCGCGCCGGCCATCAGTGTGGACACCGCGCGGCGCGCCGCCGCCTGGGCGGACGGGCTGGTCACCGTCAACCAGCCGGCAGCCAAGCTCAAGGACATGCTGGCCGCCTACCGGGACAACGGCGGCCGCGGCAAGGCCGTGCTGCAGGTGCACCTGTCCTGGGCGCCCCGTGAACAGGACGCGGCAGCGATCGCCCTGGACCAGTGGCGGACCAACACCTTCGCCCCGCCTGTCCCGTGGGACCTCCCCACAGCCGGGCATTTCGACGGCGTCAGCGGGCAGGTGGGCGAGGAACAGGTCCGCAAGGCCGTCAACGTTTCGGCGAGCCTGGGCCAGCACGCCGAGTGGCTGGCCGGCTACTCCGACCTGGGCTTCGACGAGCTCTACCTGCACTTCGTGGGGCAGGAGCAGGCGCCGTTCATTGATGCGTTCGGCGCGGAGGTCCTTCCACAGGTGCACGGTTCGCGGCTCCAGGCGCAGGCACAGGCTCCGGCATGAGGATCGCCGAAACCTCGGACCTCTGGTGGAAGAACGCAGTGGTGTACTGCCTGGACGTCGAGACGTTCTTTGATGACGACGGCGACGGCACCGGGGACTTCGCCGGCCTCACCCAGCGCGTGGACTACCTGGCAGCCCTGGGCGTGACCTGCATCTGGCTGATGCCCTTCTACCCCTCGCCGGACCGGGACGATGGCTACGATGTCACGGATTTCTTCACCGTGGACCCCCGGCTGGGCACCATGGGGGACCTGGTGGAGTTCATCAGGGCCGCCAAGGACCGCGGCATGCGGGTCATCGCGGACTTTGTGGTGAACCACACCTCGAACCAGCACCCCTGGTTTGTCGAGGCCCGGCAATCCACGGACAACCGGTACCGGGACTACTACGTGTGGCGGAGCGACACTCCCCCCGATACGTCCTCCGAGGTAGTGTTCCCGGGCGAAGAGAACTCACTCTGGACCCAGGACGACGCTACCGGCGAGTGGTACCTGCACATGTTCGCCAAACACCAGCCGGACCTGAACGTGACCAACGAATCGGTGCGGAATGAAATCGCCAAGGCCATGGGCCTGTGGCTTGAGCTGGGCCTGGACGGGTTCCGCCTGGACGCGGTGCCTTTCTTCCTGGAAACCCGGGGCCAGCCCAGGGACGAGGCCGCCAACCTGGATCCGCACGCATACCTGGCAGCATTGCGGAGTTTCGTCAGCCGCCGGAACGGGAGCGCGGTCCTGCTGGGCGAGGTGAACCTGCCCTACAAGGAACAGGTGGAGTACTTCGGCGGCCCCGAGGGCAACGAGCTGAACATGCAGTTCGACTTCATGTCCATGCAGCACATCTACCTGTCGCTGGCCCGCCAGGACGCCCGTCCCCTGGCCGAAACCCTGAAGAGCCGGCCACCGCTCCACCCCGACAACCAGTGGGCCATGTTCGTCCGCAACCATGACGAACTCACCCTGGACAAGCTCACCGACGGCGAACGCGAAGAGGTCTTCGCGGCGTTCGGGCCCGAGAAGAACATGCAGATCTACGGGCGCGGGCTGCGCCGGCGGCTACCCCCGATGCTCGGCGGCGACCAGGAACGCATCAGGATGGTGTACTCGCTGATGTTCTCCCTCCCCGGCACACCGGTGCTGTTCTACGGCGAGGAGATCGGGATGGGCGAGGACCTGCGGCAGAAGAGCCGCGCCGCCGTGCGCACCCCGATGCAATGGAATGACGAAAAGAATGGCGGGTTCTCCACCGCCAACGTGTCCCGACTCGTGGCGCCCGTTGTCCGGGACGAGTATGGCCCGGACAACCTGAATGCCGCCAAAGCCAAGCGGGACCCCGGTTCGCTGTTCAACTTCATGGTCACGCTGATCCGCCGCTACCGTGAATCGGCGGAGCTGGGCTGGGGCAAGTTCGCCCTCATCGACCAGCCGGAGCCGGCCGTCTTCGCCCACACGCTCAGCTCGGACGGCGGCACCCTGGTGCTGCTGCACAACTTCGGGGAGGAGCCCGTGAAGGTCAGGGGCACGGTGGGCGCGGAGGACGGGCCGCGGAATGCGTTCAGGGACGCTGTCCTGCTGGACCTGTTTGACGGCGACAACACAGCGCTGGATCCCGACGGCGGCTTCACGGTTGGGCTGGGACGCTACGGTTACCGCTGGTTCCGCCTGCACCGCAAGGGCGATCGGCCGGCACCCTAGCCGTGCGCCGGCGTCGTCCGTTTGTGAAAAAATCAACCATGCGCCCCATGCAACACTCCAGCAAGCTCCAGAACGTGCGGTACGAACTCCGCGGGCCCATCCTGCGGGCCGCCAAAGCCATGGAGGCGGAGGGGCACCGGATCCTCAAGATGAACCTGGGGGACACCGCACCGTTCGGGCTGGAGGCGCCGGAGTCCGTGGTGGTGGACATGATCCACCACCTGCGCGGTGCCCAGGGCTACAGCGACTCGAAGGGCATCTTCACGGCGCGCACGGCGATCTCGCAGTACTACCAGACCCGCGGCCTGATGCAGATTGGCGTGGAGGACGTCTTCATCGGCAACGGCGTCAGCGAGCTCATTTCAATGTGCCTGCAGGCGTTCATGGAGAACGGCGACGAGATCCTGGTGCCGGCACCGGACTACCCTCTCTGGACGGCCGCCGTCACCCTGACCGGCGGCAAGCCGGTGCACTACCTCTGCGACGAGGCGGAGAACTGGTGGCCGGACATGGCCGACGTGGAAGCCAAGATCACCAGCCGCACCAAGGGGATTGTGATCATCAACCCCAACAACCCCACCGGCGCCGTCTACCCGCGCCACATCCTGGCGCAGTTCGCGGAGCTGGCCCGCAAGCACCACCTGGTCCTGTTCTCCGACGAGATCTACGAGAAGGTGCTGTACGAGGACGCCAAACACATCCACACTGCCGCTGTGGCGGAGGACGTCTGCTGCCTGACGTTCAGCGGCCTGTCCAAGGCCTACCGGATGCCGGGCTACCGGGCCGGCTGGGTGGCAGTCACCGGACCGCTCGCCGCAACCGCCGCCTACCGGGAGGGACTGGAACTGCTTGCCTCCCTGCGCCTGTGCGCCAATGTCCCGGCCCAGCACGCCATCCAGACCTGCCTGGGCGGCTACCAGAGCATCGAGGCGCTGGTGCGGCCCGGCGGCAGGCTCCGCGAACAGCGGGACCTTGCCCACCAACTGCTGACGGCCATCCCCGGCGTGACATGCGTGCCTGCGGCTGGAGCCATGTACCTGTTTCCCCGGCTGGATCCGGAGCTCTACCCCATCAGCAGCGACGAGCAATTTGTCCTGGACCTGCTGCAGGACCAGAAAATCCTTGTCTCGCACGGTTCGGCCTTCAACTGGCCGGCGTCGGACCACTTCCGGTTCGTGATCCTTCCGTCCGTGCTGGATATCCGGGAGGCCGTGCGGCGGATCTCCACGTTCCTGGCGGCCTACCGCACCAGCCTGGAACTGCCGTAGGGGAAACAGCTCCGGCGCGAAAAGCTAACCCGCGCCTAACCGAGGGGAAACGCGGGCGCAACATTGCTTGGGCACACTTGATTCTGCAGGCAAGAGCCGGCACCAGCCCCAGCCAGGAGGCCACGCCATGAAGCAGAAAGCGACACCACATGTGACCAGAGTCCGCGCCCTGGACCAGCTCCACCGCGGCGACGAGATCGAAGCCCGCCTTTCCGTCGGGCCCTCCTACGACGACGTGGTGATCCGCCGCGGCCGCGTCCAGGAAACGGCACCGGGCATCGGCGTCGTCTGGATCCTGGACCGGCTCACCGGCCTGCGCAAAGCCATCAATACGGACGAATGCAGTGTTTGGCGGGTGGCCTGACCCCAGCCGGAAGCCGTTGCCGCGGGCGTAGCCAGTAAGGGCTGCCCGCCGCAACGGACGCCCCCTGCCAGCCCGCTCAGCCTCCGGCCACGGACTGGATGACCAGCACCTCCTGGCCCGGAGCCACCTCGGTGTCCAGGCCCTGCAGCCGCCGCACCTCGTCTCCGCCCACGTAGACATTCACGAAACGCCGCAGCGCGCCCGTCTCGTCGCGGAGCCGCCGGGCGAGCACCGCGAAGTCCGAGGTCACCGCATCCAGCAGCTTTCCCACCGTCACCGGCCCGTCGGCGGGCGCAGTCAGGACCGACTGCCCGCCGGCCAGCGGATGCAGGACACTGGGGAGCACCACAGTGATGTGCCGTGCGTTGTTGTCAGCCACCGGCAACCACGGCTGCCCGGACACACAGCACATCCGGAAGGTGGGACGCCACCTCCTGGAACACCTCACCCTCGTCAGCGCTGGCGTAGACGCTTCCGCCGCGGGTCCCGAAGTAGACCCCTGCCGGCTCCGCGGTGTCCACGGACGCAGCATCACGCAGCACACTGTTGTACTCCCGTGTAGGCAGGCCATTACTGAGCCTCTTCCAGGTGCTGCCGGAATCGTCCGTGCGGTGGACTGCCAGTTCGCCGCCCGGCGGGATGCGTTCGCCGTCAGCCTTCAGGGGAACAACCCATGCGGTGCCTTCGCGGCGGGGATGGGTCAGCATCACAAAGCCGAAATCGGCGGGCAGCCCCTCCGCAATGGAGTTCCAGCTCTCCCCGTTGTCATCCGTGCGGTAGACGCCGTGGTGGTTCTGGGCGTACAGGCGCCCGTCGACGGCGGCATCCGCGGCGATCTTGTGCACGCACTGGCCGAACTCCGGGTTGGGGTCGGGCATGAAGTAGGCGGAAATGCCGCGGTTGCGCGGCTCCCAGGAGGTGCCGCCGTCGAGCGACCTGTAAACACCTCCGGTACTCATGGCCACATGGACCGTCTCCCCCGCGGGATGGACCACGATGGAGTGCGCGGCGGCGCCGCCGTACCCGGCACCCCACTCGCTGCGGTGGGGATGGTCCCAGAGACCCCGGTTCAGTTCGAAGTGTTCACCGCCATCCGTTGACTTCCACACGGAAATGGGCTCCGCCCCCGCCCAGACGACGCCGGGGCGGGACTCCGCGTCCGGGTAAATCTGCCAGATGCGCTCCAGCGCTGCGCCGGTGTCCTCCGGAAACCTGACGGCGCCCTGCTCCGGCTCCGACCAGCTGGCTCCGAGGTCATCCGAGTGGGCTACGGTGGGCCCCCAGTGTTCGCTGCGGACGCCCACCATGATCCGGGTCCGGCCTTCCCTGGTGTCTATCCCGATGCTGGGGATCTCACTCATCAGGAAATGCGGGCCGGTGAAGGACCATTGGCGCCGGTCCCCGCTCGTGGCAAGCCACAAGCCCTTCTTGGTTCCGATTGCAAGGACAAAACTCTCGGTGGTTGCCATGCCCACCATGCAACCACCGCCCAAGGCGGCCCGCAACGGTTTTCTTGCTGCCGGGCCGGCACACGGGACTGCTAGTCCACGAACTCCGACTGCGTCTCAATGAAATCCCAGTCAGCCTCGGTGAGGACGGCCGCAGGATTCTCCGGATGCGGACCGCCTGCTTCCGCAATCCCCTGGAGCACCGAAAGGGGCAATTCCTCGGCACGAAGGTTTTCCCGCAGCCATTCCTTACTTGCCAGGTCCAGGTCCAGCCACCACATGAAGATTTCCATGACTCCACGCACCTTTCGTCTGCTTCAACGTTAGGCCCGGCGGCACCCGCGGACAAGATCCACCCGTGGAAGGCAGGTAGCCGGTGCGGGTCGTCCCTGCGTGATGCGGGTACCCGCAAGTAACCGGACCAGCCAAGGGCGGGAAAAGACGAGTACCCCCTACTCAGGACTGCCCCGGGGGCACCCGCCTAGCCTGAAAACTCAAGCAAGCTGACCGTGTTGCTGGGGCATTCGGCGCAAGCACTGTTCCTCCTCAGCATGGTCCGTTTCCGGCAAAGAACTGGGGAGAATCATCATGAAACGCACCATGGCCACACTGGGGGTGCTGGGGCTCGCGGCGTTCACCGTCGCCGCTCCGGCCACCGCCGCCGGCGACAAGACCAAAGACAAGATCACCATCTGCCACGCTGAGGGCGGCGGCTTCTACAAGGCAGTCACCATCGGCGTCAGCGCCTTGGACGGGCACGACCTGCACCTGGATGACATCGTTCCGCCAAACGACGGCATGGGCGCACGGAACTGGGACACGAAGGGAATCGCCGTTCACGCCAACGATTGCGTGGCGCCCGCAGCGCCCGTAGTGGTCACGCCGCCTGTGGTGGTGCCGCCGATCGTCGTGGAACCCCCCATCGTGGTGGAGCAGCCCGTGGTCGAACAACCGGTCGTCAACCAGCCTGTGGTCGAGCCCCCTGCTGTTACGCCCGTCGTCGAGCAGCCCGCAGCCGTTCCACCGGCGGCGGCACCAGTGGCAGCCGCACCCCAGGCTGCCGTCCAGCGGCAGGCACCTGCCGCCGCCCCGGCGGCTGCCCCGGCAGCCACCAGCCTGGGAACCAACCAGGGGTACAACGCCCAGACCGCCGTCGGCGGTGCTGACAGCGGTCCGTCCTGGCTGGCTGGACTGGGTGCCCTGATGGCTGCAGGAGCGGCAGTCGCGGTCCGCCGCAGGTCGCGCACGCAGCCCCTGGGCGGCTGACGCCGGCCAAGCCGCAATTGCGGCCACCTGACAAGGAAGGCGTTCCGCCAGTGCCCGGCGGGGCGCCTTCCTTCCGGTCCCGTCTCGAGCATCGGGGAGCATTATGGAAAAGGCCCAAAGCCGGCACGTCGCTGAGACAAAACCCCGGCGGCGGGGCTGGGACCGGGGAGATCTGGCCATTCTCCTGTGCGGCGTCCTGGCTTTCCTGTCCTTTACCTTTGGCGCACCCTTGTTCAGCCCACCGCACCCTGCCTCCGGATTCGCCGGACGTGCCGTCGAATCCGCCAATGCCGGGATTCCGGCCCCCAAGCCGGCGCCGCCCGCCGCAACCGCTGCCGCACCAGGAACTGCGCCACCTGCGGAATCCCCCGCCGCTGCCGCTCCGGAACCTCTGCTGCCCGACGCATCACAGCCCCGCCGCATCCGGTACCCGTCCGCGGGCTTCGACGTGCCCGTGCACCCCCTCGATCCGGACAGCGCCGCCGAGTCGAGCCAGACCATCGAGCCGCCCGCCACGAAAGACGGCTACTGGCTGACTCCCTTCGGCACGCCGGGCGAAGGCTCGTCCAACACCACCTACGTGATCGGCCACAGCTGGGACGGCGCGGAGGCGCCTTTCAATCACTTGAGTTCAGCCGCCGCGGTGGGCGACCGGTTCGAGGTTGACACGGCCTCAGGCACCATCACCTATCAGGTGGACAGCATCACCACCTACCTGAAGTCCAGCCTGAAGGACAGCCCCATTTGGGAGATCGTGCCCAACCGCCTGGTCCTCATCAGCTGCTACACGGAAGATCCCTGGGGGAAAAACGTCGTTGTCACCGCCTCACCTGCGGTTTCTTAGCGGCGTGAAGCCCGCCTCCCTGTGCAGGGCCTTTCACTAGGCGGACAATGAGCTATGACGTCTGATCGATTCAACGGCACGGCCCCGCTCCTGGTGGGTGTCATGCCCAAGCAGCATCCCGAAGTCCTGCAGACTGCTGCAACCCTCGCTGCGCAGCTGGGCGTCCCGCTGGTCTGCGCCTACGTGGACGAGGCAAGTTATCTCGTGGAGTGGGACCCGGCGCGCTCCGCCCACCGGCTGTCCCTCCATCCGGAGGCGGATGACCAGGAGATCCGGTCCCTGACCTTGGAACTCACAGCAGTCATCGAAGCCGCGGTGGCAAACGTGCCGGGAGGGGCAGACAGCGTGAAGTGGACACTGCGGACACTGGCCGGAGATCCCGCACGCGGCCTCTCGCAGCTTGCTGCGGAAACCAATGCGCCGATGATTATCGTGGGCACCTCGGAGCGGGGGTTCTCGCACCGCCTCGCGGAGGCCCTGAATGGATCGGTGGGGGCGTGGCTCAGCCATCATCAAAGCAGGCCTGTCCTGGTGGTTCCCTACCGGATGCCCGCCCATGAAGACCGGCCGTGATCGGCGCCATCCCGGCCCCGATCAGGCCTCCGTGGTGACTCGGATAATAAAGCGAAAGTAGTTATTCGGGGCGCTGGCGGTCCGCGCTACCAGCCAGTAAGCTGATTCAAGCAGACCGGCACCAACCGCAATTGGCGCCGGATTTGCCCAAAAGCCGCTCCGGAGTGCGTATCCCCCAATAACGCACTCCGGAGCTTTTTTGTGCCTTCTTTGGCCGTGGACACCTTCGCAAAGATACCCCCTGGGGGTACTTGATCGAATACCCCTGAGGGGTATAGCCTGATGCCATGGACAGCATCGAAGAAGCGGTTGCGCCCGGGCCCGGGACGGCGCACCTGCCGACGCACGGCTACACCGGCAATAAGGACGCATACCTTCGCAGGCTCAGGCGCATTGAGGGCCAGGTCCGCGGGATTGCGCGCATGGTGGATGAGGACAAGTACTGCATCGACATCCTCACCCAGGTATCCGCCGTCACCAAGGCCTTGCATGCGGTGAGCCTGGGCCTGATGGAGGAACACATCGGCCACTGCGTGGTGGGAGCCGCCTCCGAACCGGACCCGGCAGCACGCGCGGAAGCAATAGACGCCAAGGTCAAGGAAGCGGCAGACGCCATCGGCCGGTTGCTTCGCTGACCCGCCCATTACCCGATTACGTGCCGGCCACCGCCGGCCACCCCCAAAGGAGCAAGCCATGAGCACCACCTCCCCCGCCACCACCATCGTCAGCGTGTCCGGAATGACCTGCGGCCACTGCGTCTCCGCAGTCAGCGAAGAACTCGAAGCCTTGGCGGGCGTCGAAGAAGTGGACGTCGAACTGAACGCCGGGGGCATTTCCACGGTGACCATCACCTCGAGCAAGGAACTCTCCCCTTCCGAGATCGGCGAGGCAGTGGCGGAGGCCGGCTACCTGGTCGTCGCCAATGAAGCCTGAAGACCACCACTGACACGGGGATCCGCATGAGCAACCAGGACCTTCTCCACCAGCCCGGCACCCGGGTGGTGGAGCTCGATATTGAGGGCATGACCTGCGCCTCCTGCGTCAACCGGGTGGAGAAGAAACTCGGCAAGCTCGACGGCGTGCAGGCCACGGTGAACCTCCCCCTCGAATCAGCCCACGTGACCGTTCCGGCCGGGGTCACCGACCAACAGCTCGTAGACACGGTCAATGCGGCCGGTTACAAGGCCACGCTTCGCAAGGCTCCGGCAGCGCAAGCACCTTACACTGCCGGCGGAGGAACCGAGGTGCTGCCCGCAACCGGGGCGGCCGTCGGCGACCACGCGGCCCATGGCGGCGCCGCGCAGCTCCGCCCCCGGTTGATCCTGGCAGCAGTCCTGACCGTCCCGGTCTTCGTTATTTCCATGGTTCCCGCGGCCCAGTTCCCTCACTGGGGGTGGGTGGCCGCGCTCCTGGCGCTGCCGGTGGTGACCTGGGCGGCCTGGCCGTTCCACCGCGCGGCGGCCATCAATGCGCGGCACCTGGCGTCCACCATGGATACCCTGGTTTCCATCGGCGTGACGGCCGCGTACCTGTTCTCGGCCGGGCAGTTGCTGGTGGATCCGCGCATGACGGAACACCCGGGGATGGAAGGGATGGAGGCCGGCGGCCTCTACTTCGAGGTGGCGGCCGTTGTCACAACCTTCCTGCTCCTGGGCCGCTACCTGGAAGCCAACGCGAAGCAGAAAGCCGGCGACGCCCTGCAGGCCCTGCTGAACCTGGGCGCAAAGGATGCCACCATCCTGCGTGGCGGCACCGAACAGCGGATCCCGGCCGACCGGCTCCAGGTGGATGACATCCTGGTGGTCCGGCCCGGTGAAAAGATTGCCACCGACGGCGTGGTGGCAGACGGGATTTCGGCCGTGGACGCTTCCCTGGTGACCGGCGAGTCGGTACCGGTGGAGGTAGGCCCCGGCAGCCGCGTCACGGGCGCCACCATCAACACGTCCGGCCGCCTGCTGGTGCGCGCCACGCGTGTCGGCTCTGAAACAACCCTCGCCCAAATAGCGCGCCTCGTGTCCCAGGCCCAGACCGGCAAAGCGCCCATAGCCCGCCTTGCGGACCGCATCAGCGCCGTGTTCGTTCCCGTGGTCCTGGGCATCGCCGCGCTGACGTTCGCGTTGTGGCTCCTCTTTACGGGACCCGACGTAAGCAGTGCTGACCTGCGCTCGGCCTTTACCGCCGCCGTCGCCGTCCTGGTGATCGCCTGCCCGTGCGCCCTGGGGCTTGCCACCCCGGTTGGCCTGCTGACCGGAACCGGGCGCGGGGCCCAGCTGGGCATCCTCATCAAGGGGCCGCAGGTCCTGGAGGACACCCGGACGGTGGACACCATCCTGCTGGACAAAACGGGGACCGTCACCACCGGCGTCCTTGCCGTGGACGCGGTGCTGGCCTTCGAGGGCTTCGCGGAGGGTGGCGTCTTGCGGCTGGCCGGCGCCGTGGAGGCGGCGTCCGAGCATCCGGTGGCCAGGGCTATCGCGGCCGCCGCCCATGGGGGCACCAAGGGGATCCACCCAGCGGACGACGGCGGCGCCCTCCCGGCCGTGCAGGGCTTCCGTTCCGCCCCCGGCGGGGGCGTTTCGGGAACCGTCGAGGGCAGGCTGGTTGCTGCCGGCCGCGCGGGGTGGCTGCAGGAGAACGGCGTCACCATTGCGCAGGAACAGCACGCCGCATTGTCGGCGGCGGAAGCCACGGGCGCCACCGCCATTTGGGTTGCTGTGGACGGCACTCCCGCCGGCATCATCAGCCTGCGCGACACCGTCAAGGAAGGCTCCGCGGCCGCCGTCGCGCGCTTGAAGGCGCTGGGCCTGCGCCCCATCCTGCTCACGGGTGACAATGCGGCCGTCGCCGCCCAGGTGGCCGCCGCCGTCGGCATTGACGAGGAAGACGTTTTTTCAGGGGTGCTGCCGGAGGGGAAAGTCGAGGCGGTGCGCAGGCTGCAGGCCGGCGGCGCCACCGTGGCCATGGCCGGAGACGGCGTCAATGATGCAGCGGCACTCGCACAGGCGGACCTCGGGATCGCCATGGGCTCCGGCACGGACGTGGCCATTGAGGCGGCAGACCTGACCGTGATGGGCAACGACCTTGCCCAGGTGGCACAGGCGATCGAGCTCTCACGGAAGACGCTGGCCACCATCAAGACCAACCTGTTCTGGGCGTTCTTCTATAACGCCGTCGGCATTCCCGTGGCTGCGCTCGGCCTCCTCAACCCGATGATCGCAGGTGCCGCGATGGCCGCCAGTTCGGTGCTGGTGGTGGCCAACTCGCTGCGGCTGCGGAGTTTCGGCAGGCAGCCCGCAGGCAGGTAGTCCGGGAGTTCAGGCCGCGCCGTACCGGACGGCGGCGCGGGCCTTGGCCTTGGCCGCCTCGGTTTCGCGGTCCTTGGGAGGCGCCTGCGACACCAGCGAGTCAAGGAGATGCTGCGTGATGTGGGCGATCTCGTGAACCGCCTCCTCAAAGGCTTCCTGGTTGGCCCTGGAGGGCTTGGTGCTGCCGCTGACCTTCCGCACATACTGCAGTGCGGCCGCATGGACCTCCTCGGACGTGGCGTGCGGCTCGAAGTTGTGAAGGGTTCGGATATTCCGGCACATACAGCCATGCTAGGCTCTGGAACGCCTGCGATCGACCCCTTCCGCGGGCCCGCAGGGGCTGCCGTCCATGGGGAGTCCGGCATGGGCAGGGCTGCCCATCGACACTGTTTTGCGGACCGGGGTAGGTTTTAGGCAATGGATCTTCCGGATGAGCCGGGGGGCCGCGGGGGATGCCGACCTGGTTCGGATCCACGATCTAACAAGGAGAAACCAATGGCCATGTGGGGTGCAGACGTTCAGCAGCTTCGTCAGCTGGGCAGCAAGCTTCAGGAGGGCGCGTCACAGATCGAGACGCAGAAGTCCAATCTCACCAGCTTGCTGAACAGCACCGACTGGAAGGGGCCGGACGCGGACAAGTTCCGCGAGGAGTGGTCCGGAACCCACACCACCCAGCTGACCAAGGTGGCCGAGGCTTTGAAGGAAGCCAGCACCCGCGCCAAGCGGAACGCCGATCAGCAGGATCAGGCTTCCAACTAGCAACGCGGCTGCGAAAGCTAACGCACAGAGGGCCCGGACACCAGTCCGGGCCCTCTGCTTTTAAGGGACGGGCTCGACGTCGTTCGCGTGTTCCAGCGGGGACGCCGCCCTGGGCGGCTCCTTGCCGCCCGCTCCCGCCGACGCCGGCGCAGGGCCCCGGAGTTCGTCCAGCCGGACCAGGATGACACCGCCGACGATCAGCGCTCCGCCGACGAGCTGGATGGCGCCCGGAAGCTCACCAAGCAGCAGCCAGGCCCAGATGACGGCGAAGAGTACCTCTGTCAGCGACACGAAAGAGGCCACCTTCGATCCGAGCGCCCGGGCGGCCATGATCCCGGACACGTACGCCAGGACCGTCGCCAGGACCACGAGGCCCGCCAGCGGGACCCACCACGGGGTGGTCCAGGGGCCGAGCCTGGTATCGGCTGCGCTGAAGGCCATCGGCAGCAGGCCGGTGGCGGCGGAGAGCCACATAGCGGCCGCACCCACCAGCAGCCCGCCGGAGGCCAGGACGATGGGCGGCAGGGAGTCGTTCTCCTTGGCCGTAATGAAGAAGTACATGGCAAGGCAGACGGCGGCCGCAATTCCCCAGAGGACACCGATGACGTCGATCTTCACGGCGCCTGTGAGGTCCAGCACGAGAACCAGGCCGGCAAGGGAAAGCAGGGTACCGCCGAACGTCAGGACACGCGGCCGCCTGCGGCTGGCAGCCCACAGCCACAGCACGATGATGACCGGAGCCAGGTATTCAAGCAGGAGCGCCACGCCCACGGAGAGCCTGGCCACAGCGTTGAAGTAGAAGAGCTGGCAGGCCGCCACGCCGATCAGCCCGAAGAGGAGGATGGTCACCCAGTTGTTCCGCAGCTGGTGCCAGCGTCCCCGCAGGGCTGGAACCGCGGGCACGGCGAGAATCAGGGCGGCACCCGTGAGCCGGGCAGTGACGGCGGCTCCCGGGGACCAGCCGGTCTCCAGGAGCGCCTTGGCGAAGGACCCGGAGAGGCCGAAGACGGCGGAGGAGAACAGGGCTATGCCCAGGCCGGAGGCGAGGAAGTTCAGCTTGCCTGCGGACAGGCGGCCGGGCGCGCGGTTGCTCGCAACGGACATTGAGCACCTCCTGTCAGGAGTAAAGTGGGATTATGGTCATGACAGTACGGGACGGCACTGTAAGGAGTCAAGATGGTTTTTGCCCCTGACACCGAGGTGGCGCTGCGGACGGTGGTGAATCTGGTCAATTCAGCGGCAAATGGGGCCGAAGGCCTTGCCACGCAGGCGGACCTGGACCGTTTCCTGGCGGCTGAGGGTTTCACCGGCTCCCGCACCAGGGATCAGCAGGAACTGGAAAGCGTCCGGCAGTTGCGCCGGCAGCTCGCAGAGCTTTGGACAGCGGATGAAGATGCGGCTGTCCGCACGGTGAACCGCCTCCTGCGCGAGGCGCGCGCGCTCCCCCAGCTGGTCAAGCACGACGACTGGGACTGGCACCTGCATGCCACCACACCGGACGCCCCGCTGGTGGACCGGATGAGCACGGAGGCCGCGATGGCGCTGGCGGATGTCATCCGCGGCAAGGAGATGGACCGAATGCGCACCTGCGACGCAGAGGATTGCGATGCGGCGGTGCTGGACCTGAGCCGGAACCGGTCGAAGCGCTACTGCGACACCGGCAATTGCGCCAACCGCGCACATGTCGCCGCCTACCGTGCCCGGCAGGCGGCCTCGGGCTAGTGGCCGCCCGGCGTGTCCGGGTGATCAGGGCTGTCGGCGGAGGCGGGTGGCTCCTGGGGGCCCGGGGCGCCAAAGCCGTGGGAGGGTTTCCGGGCCGAGCTGAGGTTCACGCCGGACCCTTTACCCAGATGCTCGGCATTTTCCTTGTAGCTCATGGAGAGCATTGCGGCGACCACCAGGGTGACAATGAAGGCGATGCCGGCCGCGGTGAAGGCCAGGTCGAAGCGGGGAGTCCGCGCACTGCCGCCCGAAGCAAAGACGACAACGGCAAGGAAGGCGACCACAGCCCAGAACGCGGAGAACATCAGGGGCCCCTTCACCGAGGTCCGCAGCCTGCGCGGTTTTCCTGGATGCTGGTCTGCCACGGTGATTCCTCCCTGCAGGCGGCACGCCGGCCGGCCTGGATCAAGTATTGCGGTGGTTTGCCCGGCCAATTTTCTACAAGGAGTAGAACCGCGCTTTCCTAGTTTACGGCTTTCCGGCGGCGTGGCCGGCATCGTGCCGAAGCGTCAGGCCCGAAAGTACCCACAGCACGCCGGAAATAATTGCTCCTCCGCCAGCCACCCCCAGCAAAGCGTGGGCACCCAGGCCGATGAAGAACGGCAGCAGGGCTGCGGTTCCAAGGCCTATGGCTCCGGAGGTGATCCAGTCCCGGGAGAGCACGTGGCGGCCGCGCAACATCAACCCGCAGAGCAGTTCAAGCGCTCCCGCCACACCAAGGCCCGTTGCGGCCACCACGCCAAACAGCAGGTCCCCGTGCAGCAGGACCAGGGAAAGTCCCGCGCCGGCCAGCACTGCGCCTGCCGCCGAGAGCATCTTGCCCGGAGCGCCATCCCGCTGGAAGCCTGCAGCCTGGATACCCCGGAGGAGGAGCGCGCCGGTGGCCAGGAGATACAGCCCGCCGGCCCAGCCCATGACCTCCACGGAGGGCGCGGCCCAGAAGATGGTGACTGCGCCGAACACCAGCGCTGCCGCCGAGCGCAGCAGGACGGGCCGCCAGAGGTCTGGCCGGGGGGCGGTTCCGGGGGCGGTGCCTGCGGGTGTCCTTGGTTGCGTCACCGGTCCAGTTTAGTGGCGGCCGTGCGCTGGCAGAACTTCGGCGCCTGTTCCCGCTGCCCCTACCCCGAACCGAGCACCATCCAACGGTCGGACCGGGCACGCAGGCCCAGGGTCAGGGCGCGCGCAGCCATGTAGCCGAGGGCAAAGGCGGCCCACAGCCAGCCAAGGCCTGCGGCACCCGATAGGCCGGGCAGCGCCACGGCAATCAACAGCGGCACATAGACGGCAAGATTCAGGACCCCGGCCAAGGCAAGGTACTTTGCGTCCCCGGCGCCGATCAGCACCCCGTCCAGCACAAACACATAGCCGGCTATGGGCTGGCCCGCCGCGACGACCCAGAGGGCAGTGGCCAGAACCGACTGCACCTCGGGATCGGACGTGAAAAGGGCACCCGCCCAGGGGGCCGCCAGTGCCAGGAGCACGCCCGTCGCCACGCCAAAGCCCAGGCCCCAGCGGATCATGGTGCGGGTCAGGAGGCGCGCCTTGGCGGCATTCGATGCGCCCAGCTCCTTGCCGATCAGGGCCTGGGCGGCGATCGCCAGGGCATCCAGGGCGAAGGCCAGGAAGGAAAAAATCGTCATTGCCAGCTGGTGGGCTGCCAGGTTGACCGCCCCTTGCGCGGTGACCACCAGCACTGTGGCCAGGATCGCGATCCGGAGGCTCAGTGTGCGCAGCATGAGCCAGGACCCCACCCGCGTCATACTGCGGATCCCCCGCCAGCTTGGCAGCAGGCTCACCCCGCTGTTCACTGCGTTCCCCCTGACGATGACCAGGTAAACGCCCGCCATCGCCCACTGGGCCACGCTGGTTCCCACCGCGGAGCCGGTCACCGACCAGCCCAGCCCGTAGACCAGCCACAGGTTCAGGACGATGTTGAGGCCAAAGCCCGCCGTGGCCACCACCAGCGGGGTCCGGGTGTCCTGAAGGCCGCGTAGGAGGCCTGTACCGGCGAGAATCAGGAGCATGGCCACCAGCCCGGGCATGGACCAGCGGAGGTAATCGACGGCGAATCCCCGCACCTCGCCTTCCGCCCCCAGAAGGCCGATCAGCGGGTCCGCGGCCAGGAACCCGGCCACGGCCAGGACGAGGCCCAGCAGCAGTGCCAGCCAGACGCCGTCGCGGCCGGCTGCCAAGGCCTTGCCCGGCTGGCCGTCGCCGATGGCGCGGGCCACGGCAGGGGTAGTGGAGTAGGCCAGGAAGACCATCAGGCCGACGGCGGTGTGCAGCACCGCCGAGGCGAGTCCGACGCCGGCCAGCTGGGCCACGCCCAGGTGGCCCACAATCGCCGAGTCGGCGAGCAGGAACAGCGGCTCGGCCACAAGCGCACCAAAAGCGGGGACGGCAAGCCGGAGGATCTCCCGGCGCTGTCCCCTGGATGGCGCAGCAGTGGTGGGGGCAGGTAAGCGGGGCACGATGCCAGCCTAATCCGCCGGCCGCGATCGGGCCTGTGCGGATGACAAGGAACACATTGTGACGATTTAGTTGACACTTCAACCATCGGGCCGGAAGACTGGAATGCATGAACCAGTCACGACTTACCACCACCGCCATTACTGCCCTCCGCATCATCCTGGGCTTCCTCTTCGCCGCCCACGGCTGGCAGAAGTTCAACGAATGGACCATCGCCGGCACCCAGGCGTCGTTCGCCAAGATGGGCGTTCCGGCAGCGGAAATCGCAGCCCCCGCAATCGCCGTCCTGGAGTTCGCCGGCGGCGTCGCCCTGATCCTGGGCATCCTCACCCGCGTGGTTGCAGCCCTCCTGGTCCTGGACATGCTGGGGGCCCTGGTCCTGGTCCACGCCTCCGCCGGAGTTTTTGCCTCCAACGGCGGGTACGAACTGGTGCTGCTCCTCGCGGCCGCAGCCTTCGCCCTGGCCCTCACCGGCGCCGGACGCCTCTCAGTGGACCGGGCCCTCTTTGGCCGCAGCAACTCCAAGTTGTCTGTCCTCGCCTAAGCCAAACCTCCGGCCATGGCCGGGAACCGCTCGACGGCGGGTGCCCACTCCGGTGCGCACCCGCCGTCGGCCTTTTCATCACCCGAAACAGGCCTGACTGCTGGGTAACCCAATGGCGTCAGTATGATCGCACCATGACCGACACCCCTGCCTCCAACTCCGTGACCCTCCGCTTCCTCGCCGCCCCGATGGACGTGGGACACAGCGGCTCGGTGGATGCCGGGACGGTCCTGGAGTGGGTGGACAAGGCCGCGTATGCCGCGGCGGTGGGGTGGGCGAAGTCCTACTGCGTGACTGCCTATGTGGGAAACATCCATTTCGCCGATCCGGTCAACAGCGGGGACATGGTGGAGGTGGAGGCCACCATCGTCTACACCGGCCGGTCCTCGATGCACATCCGCACCGTGGTTTCCTCCGGGGATCCCAAGGGCGGTCCGGCCACTATGCGAAGCCAGTGCATGGTGATTTTCGTAGCCGTCGGGGAAGACGGGAAACCCATCCCGGTGCAGCAGTACGAACCCGTCACCCCGGCGGAAATCGAGCAGCGGGACCACGCCCTGGCCCGGATCAAGGTGCGGGAACAGATTGTCGAAGCCATGAACCGCCAGGAATATACTGACGCGGGCACGGCCGAACGGGTGACGCTCCGCTTCATGGCTGCGCCCACGGACGTGAACTGGGGCGGAAAAGTGCACGGCGGGATCGTCATGAAGTGGATCGACGAAGCAGCCTACGTCTGCGCCTCCCGGTACTGCGGCATGAACACAGTGGCCGTATTCTCCGGCGGCGTCCGGTTCTACCGCCCGTTGCTGATTGGCCACGTTGTGGAGGTGGAAGCCCGCCTGGTGTACACGGGGACGAAGGGCATGCACATCGCAGTCCACGTCCGTTCCGGCGATCCCAGGAGCCGCGACATGAACCTCACCACCTATTGCCTGACGGTGATGGTGGCGCGCGACGCCGAAGGCAACTCGGTGCCTATCCCTGCCTGGGTGCCGGTCAGCGAGGAGGACAAGCGGCTGCACGCCCACGCCCGGGAGCTACTCGAGATCCGGGGCACCGCCCCGGGCAACCGCCTGCCGAACCACCTGCTGGCCCAGGGCTAAACGCCCCCACCCGCCGGCGCGTGGCTCCTAGAAGCCCCCGCCGCCGGCGTCGGCCGCCATGTTGGCAAACCGGGAGTAATGGCCCTGGAAGGCCACCACGATGTCCTTCGTGGGACCGTTACGGTGCTTCGCAACCAGGATGTCGGCTTCGCCGGCGCGCGGCGACTCCTTGTCATAGACATCCTCGCGGTGGAGCAGGATCACCATGTCCGCGTCCTGCTCGATGGATCCGGATTCACGGAGGTCCGAAACCATGGGCCGCTTGTCCTGGCGCTGCTCAGAGCCACGGTTCAGCTGGGACAGTGCGATGACCGGGACCTGCAGTTCCTTGGCCAGGAGCTTCAGCGCGCGCGAAAACTCGGATACTTCCTGCTGGCGGGACTCCACCTTCTTGCCGGAGCTCATGAGCTGCAGGTAGTCGAGGATCACCAGCTTGAGATCATGCTGCTGCTTCAGGCGCCGGCATTTTGCCCGGATCTCCATCAGGGACATGTTGGGGCTGTCGTCAATGAACAGCGGGGCGTCGTTCATCCGGCCCATGGTGGTGGCGATCTTGGACCATTGCTCGTCCTTGATGGTTCCCTTGCGGAGATCCTGCAGTCCGATGGTTGCCTCCGCGGAGAGGAGGCGCATGGCGATTTCGTTCCGGCCCATTTCGAGGGAGAACATCACCGTGGAGAGGTTGTTCTTGATGGCAGCGGAGCGGGCAAAATCCAGTGCGAAAGTGGACTTACCCACAGCCGGGCGGGCGGCGATGACGATCATCTGGCCCGGGTGCAGTCCGTGGGTGAGCTCATCCAGCTCGTAGAACCCCGTGGGGACGCCGGTCATTCCCTCGCCGCGGTGCCCGGAGGCCTCGATCTCGTCCACTGTGGACTCCATGACGTCCTTGAGGACAACGTAATCCTCGGCAGTGCGCCGCTCGGCCACGGCGTAAACCTCGGCCTGGGCCTGGTTGACCAGGTCCTCCACCTCACCGTCCGAGCCGTAGCCCAGCTGGACGATCTTGGTTCCGGCATTGACCAGGCGCCGGAGGACGGCGCGCTCAGCAACGATTTCGGCGTAGTAGCCGGCGTTGGCCGCCGTGGGGACGGTCTGGATCAACTCATGCAGGTAGGCGGGGCCGCCGATCCGGTTGATCTCGGCACGCTTGGTCAGTTCGTCCGAGACGGTAACAGCGTCCGCCGGTTCGCCGCGGCCGTAGAGGTCGATAATGGCTTCGTAGATGGTTTCGTGGGCGGGGCGGTAAAAGTCCTGTCCCCGGAGAATTTCCACCACGTCGGCAATGGCATCCTTGGACAGCATCATGCCGCCCAGGACGGATTGCTCGGCAGGGATGTCCTGCGGTGGCTTTCGGCTCGCGTCTGATCCGCGGGTTGTTTCGACCGGGTCAAGATGCGCGATTGACAAAATTGCCGTCCTCCATGTGAGCCGGGACCTGAGGTCCCGGCGGTGATCCATCCTGGTGTGGCGTTGCCCGAAGACCGCGCACCGCTACCTGTTCAGGTCTACCAGCAGGGTGTGACAACGCGGGGCCACGCCCTCCGGAGACGGCATGGCGCGAGTTATCCCCACTATCCACAGGTTTTCCACAGCGGGCGATTTCTTCCGGATCCGGCGGCTCCACAGGCTGCCTTCAGCAGCAAAGCGGAACCAGCAGGACCCTGAAGAACAGGTACCCCGCTACGCTAGCCCCCTCCGCTCCAGCTGCAAAGCCAGCGGTGCCCGAGCCCTGTGGACAACCTGTGCACTAAGGGGCATAGCTTGTGCACAGCCTGTGGGAAAGGTTGTGGACAGCAAAAAACTTTACCGGGTGATATGCGCTTGACCTGCGGAAACATTAGCACCAGCATGTGGAGTAAATATTTCTTCCCGGGAATTTCATCCACAGCCCATATGGCCGCCAGTGGCCATAGGTCGCCGCGCGGCGGGCAGTGACCCAGTTCATCTGCGAACCCGTGGCCTTCGTCATATGCCGCTGCGGATGTCTGGCGTCGGGCAGGCCGCCCCATATGCACAACAGTGAATATTGCTGTGGATAAACAGGAACTGGCATAAGCTCTATGTATGGGCGAACTACTGCTGGTTCTGCTGCCGGCGATCGTCTTGGCGGCGCTTATTTGGGGGCTTGCCACGGCCCTCAGCCCACGCGATTCAGGCGTCTCCGACGCCGAGAAGTACCAGCGGGACCTCGCCGAACGTTCAGCCCGGCACTATGCCGCGCAGGTCCAGGCGGCCACCGCCGCGCGGGCCCGCCTCGAGGCCATTACGCGGCCAAGCCAGAACGCCCAGGCGATGCACTCAGATCTGGCTGCCACCAGGAAGTACACAGAACGGCAATGAAAATGGAATCGCTCGTGATCCCTGTCCTTATCCTCCTGGCCGTGGCTGCCGGAGTCTCCCTGGCTGCCCGCGCCATCAGCAGGCGAAAGGCTTCCGCCGGTGCGGCATCCACGTCGCCGCCCGTCAGTTCCGCCGAGCTCGCCCGCCAGGCGGCCACGAAACTCTCCGAGGACCAACACCGGCGGCTATATGCCCTGATTGCCCAAGGCCAGGCCATGGCCGCCATCAAGCTCTACTACGAGGTCACCGGGGATGGGCTGCGCGCGTCACGCGATGCCGTCGGTGCGCTGGCCGCCCACCCCCAGCCCTACCGGGGCCCCGAGGCAGTGCCGCCGGCCACTGAGGACGACGAGGACGATGAGCCGCAGCGGTTCCCTTACCGCTACCGGGCCATTGCGAGTAAAGGCGACGTAACCCGCGAGGTCAGCAGCAATATGCTCAACGACGAGATCTACGGCCGCATCCGCACCCTGGCCCGCAATGGGGACACCGAGGCGGCTGCCACCGCCCTTACCCGCCATTCCGATATCTCCATGAAGCAGGCCAGGGAGTTCATCGAACTGCTGGACGACTAAGCCCGGCTGGACTCGTGAAAGGGCCTACTGGAAGTTGGCTTCGCTCGCGGCGGGGAACTTCAGGCGTTTCCGGAGATGCCCGCCAGCAGCTGCTCGAATGGCAGTGACTCCATGGGAACATGCTTCCGGCCCGGCTGGGACCCCTCCATCAGGCGGGTAAATTCGCCGGCAGCGCGGTCGATGCGGGCGGCAAGGGAGGACCCGTCGTCGTCCGCGGTTCCCCAGTCCTGCGGGCCGGCGAAGACGCCCGTGGGCGCAATTCTGGCGCGCAGGTAGCTGAAGAGCGGGCGGAGCGCGTAGTCCAGGACCATCTGGTGGCGCTCGGTGCCGCCGGTGGCGCCGAGCAGGACGGCCTTGCCGTCCAAGGACTTGGGGTCGAGGACGTCGATGAAGGATTTGAACAGGCCACTGTAGGACGCGCTGAACACAGGCGTCACGGCGATGATCCCGTCGGCGGCTTCCACCCCTGCGATGACCTCTGCGAGGCGCGGAGCAGCGTAGCCGGTGACGAAGTTGTTGGCGATGTCCACGGCAAGGTCCCGGAGTTCGACGACGTCCACGGTCACGTCATAGCCGGCCGCGCCCAACTGACGTTCAGCCGACGCTGCCAGCTGGTCGGCAAGCAGGCGGCTCGACGACGGCACGCCCAAGCCGGCGGAAAGGACTGTGATACGGCGGGTTTCCATGACGGTCTCCTGTTGCTCGGTAGTTCGTATACAAGTTACATGCATTTGCATGTTTACATCCATACAGGCAAACCGGGGAACGTGCCAGGTTATTCCCTTGTCCCGCCGGGGAGTAGAATCGCGGCAGGCTGGGTCGTCGTCGCAGCCGGTGCCTGGCGGTCCGATGCGACACCTTCTGTATGCTTGCGCAGGGTCTGCCCGATCGAAAGTCACCACCATGCTCAGTAAACTCAGCCCATTCGTCACCGCGCTCCTCCTCGGCGGCCTCGCCGTCACCGGAGCTGCCCCCGCCAACGCGGAGCTCGTGGAACGCTACAGCCTCGATTTTTCGACCAGCGGACTAAACGACGACTTCTGCGGTTCGGGGCTGCAGGTCGCATTCACCTATGACCGGACCGGTTCGGGCTCAACCATGACCCGCGGCGAGGATAGCCTGCTGTGGGTTCAGGAGAAGCTCAGGATCGTCCAGACATTCACGTACAACGGGATGACCGTGACCGACATCCAGCCGAACACGCTGGCCAAAGACCTCAAGATCGTCGACAACGGGGACGGGACTCTCAGCATCACCGTGCTGCTCACCGGAGAGAATCGGCTGATTGGAAGTGACGGCAAGATCCTCGCCAAGGGCGACGGCCAGGTCCGCAGGCTCCTCACCATCGACCAAGCGTCGGGCAACGTGATCAGCGACGAGCTGATTTTCGGTTCTACGGGTACGAACGACGGCTTCTGCGAAGCAATCCTGGCTCACTGGGGCGTCTGACCCGGTTGGCCCGTCCACGGTCCAAAGACAAGAGACCCCCGCTGCCGGGATCCGGCGACGGGGGTCTTTGTACAGTCAGGACTGTTGAGTCGTTATGACTACTTGCCTGCCACTACATCGAGTTCGATGACAGCGGCAACATCTTCGTGCAGACGGACGTTGGCCTGGTACGAACCAACCGACTTGATGTGGACCGGCAGTTCAACCTTGCGCTTGTCGATGCGGCCAAGGCCAGCGGCCTCAACAGCGTCAGCGACGTCGCCCTGCTTGACGGTGCCGAACAGGCGTCCGGTTTCGCCAGCCTTGACGACGAGCTTGACCGGCTTGGACTGCAGTGCAGCAGCCTGCTTCTGAGCGTCTTCCAGGGAAGCGTGCTCGCGGGCAGCGCGGGCAGCCTTGATGGACTCAACCTGCTTTTCGCCGCCCTTCGACCAGGTCAGGGCGAAGTTGCGGGGCAGCAGGTAGTTACGGGCGTAACCGTCCTTGACCTCGACAACGTCGCCAGCAGCACCGAGTCCGGTTACTTCGTGGGTCAGAATGAGCTTTGCCATGTTAGTTAATCCCTTCCTTAGCCGCGGCCAGCGCCGGAGTAAGGCAGCAGAGCAACTTCGCGGGCGTTCTTGATTGCCTGGGCGATCTTGCGCTGTTCCTGCACCGTAACGCCAGTGACGCGACGGGCGCGGATCTTTCCGCGGTCGGAGATGAACTTGCGCAGCAATGCTACGTCCTTGTAGTCGATGACAGTGATGTCAGCGGCCTTCAAGGGGTTGGACTTTGGTTTGGGCTTACGGAGTTCAGCCTTAGCCATCGTGGAGCTCCTATTCTAGGGAGCCCGTGGATGTTGATCCACGGGATGGTGGTGGTCCTACGGCGGCAGCCGCCTTGGTGCGCGTTGGCACTGTGGCGGGCCCGGCGTCGGACCTTAATGGGGTGTGTTAGAAGGGAGGTTCGGAATCGGGGCCGTTGCCCCAGCCACCTGCACTGGACACGCCGGGCGTAGCCCAGGGATCGTCCTGCGCAGCCTGCTGGTTGCCGCCGCCCCAGCCTCCACCGGAGTTGCCGCCCTGGTTTCCACCAGAGTTGCCGCCTCCGAAGCCACCGCCGCTGTTGCCGCCGCCGAAGCCGCCCTGGCCACCCGCGCCGGAGCGCTGGGTGCGGTTGACCTTGGCATTGGCATAGCGCAGGCTGGGGCCGATTTCATCGACCTCAAGCTCGATAACGGTGCGCTTTTCGCCTTCTTTGGTTTCGTAGGAACGGCTCTTCAGGCGGCCGGTAACGATCACGCGCATGCCCTTGGTGAGGGACTCGGCGACGTTCTCGGCTGCTTCACGCCAGACAGCCGCGCGGAGGAACAGGGTTTCCCCGTCCTTCCACTCGTTGGACTGGCGGTCAAAGGTACGCGGGGTGGAAGCGATGGTGAAGTTCGCTACTGCCGAACCTGACGGTGTGAACCGCAATTCCGGGTCATTGGTGAGATTACCGATGACCGTAATGGTGGTTTCGCCTGCCATCTACTGCCTCCTTGTTCGATCCTGTGAAGAGTGCGTTCCTGCGGGTGAAGAATGAAGATCAGTGCTGAAATTACTCAGCAACAACCTTCTGCTCTTCGGGGCGGGTGATCTTGGTGCGCATGATGGTCTCGTTAAGAGACAACTGGCGGTCAAGTTCCTTGGCGGTTTCCGGCTTGGCGGTGAAGTTCACCACGGCGTAGATTCCTTCGGACTTTTTCTTGATTTCGTAAGCCAGGCGGCGTCGGCCCCAAATGTCAACCTTCTCGATGGTTCCACCATCGTTGGTGATGACGTTCAGGAACTTCTGAAGCGACGGCTCAACGGTACGCTCTTCGACCTCGGGGTCGATGATTACCATCAATTCGTAAGGACGCATATGTGAACCCACCTCCTTTGGGCTAAGCGGTTACGGCATTTCCGTAACAGGAGGTTCATTTGCGATTCCGTGCGATGCCCCGCCAGAAGGGAGGCAGGGCGCAGCACAGACTTCACCATCTTAGTGCATGTGGCCCGGATAGGCGATTTGCTCCTGACCCAAGGCTAGGCGGCCGGCAACGGCCCGGAAAGCGCTGGTGCGGCGATGTGGAAAACTCCCACGGCGGGGAAGCCCCTATCATCTGACGTATGGGTAAACATTTGGTCGCCCTTGGCGCAGCGGCAATCTTCCTGGGCGGCTGCTCGGCCCCTCCACCTCCACCTCTGCCCCCGACAGCAACGGTGACTGTGCCAGCGGACGACGCAGCAACCACCCCGGCCACAACCGACGGCGGAGGGACCACCCAGCAAGCGTCCACTGACGCTTTCGATTTCGCCGCAGCAGGGGACATCAACCCGGAAGGGAACACGTCCGCGGCGTCGCCCAGTGGCAGGAACGCCGCGTCCATTGTCGCCGGCCTGAACGACGGCACGCTGGACAACTTCATCGCTTTGGGTGACTTTCAGTACGACAAGTCAGTGTGCTCCGCGCTCGGCGCTTATGACCAGCTGTGGGGACCGGCCAAGTCCAAAACATACTGGGCGGCAGGACCGAACCACGACGTCAAGCCCGGCACGAACGATGAGCTGGACAAGTATATGAACGGTGAGTGCGTCTCCGCCACGAAAAGCGCAACCAACAGCCACCTTGGCCGATTCGTGGACGCCCTCGAATGGTACTCATTCGATAAGGGCAACTGGCATTTCCTGGTAGCCCCTACCGCCACCTGGCGGTATGACGCGACGCGCGCGCGGGCCATGACGCGTGAAATGGATGCCGACCTCAAGGCAGCCAGGGCAGCCGGCAAGCATCTGGCCGTCGTTTACCATGACCCCTACTTCACTTCTGACACATCCAGCCATGACCGCTTCGCTGAGGCCAAACCGTGGATTGATGTGTTCTGGACAAACCGGGTCCGGATACTGCTTTCGGGCAGCCAACACAATTATGAGCGAACGTGCCCCGTGAACAACGCGGACCAGTGCGTTGCGGACGGGATGCAGCAATTCCAGGTGTCCACTGGTGGAATCGGCCTCCGGGAATTCACCGGCAGCCCCTCTTATGTGCAGAAGAGGTTTAGCGACACATGGGGTCACCTAAGAATGAGCCTTAAGGCTGACGGCTCTTATACATGGGAATTCCGTGCTGTTTCCGGCGGAATGCAGACTGACAGCGGGTCACGAAGCGGGGGCTGATTCAACGCCAGGGTAGGTGGGCCGGGACCTCGCCACGTGGGTGTGCACCCCGCCCGGTCAGTACTCTGACACCGGTACGGCTGAACCGCCGTCCGGACGCCAATACCGCAAGCCGCCGTTCGTGGAGCCGTCGCTGGCGACGTCTATCACGGCGTAGGGGAACGCCCGACGATCCCGCCGGTCAGGTCCGCGACCGCGGACGTCCGAACACCACGTGCCTGTGTTGACGTACCGGGTTGTGCACGCCTCCAGCTCCGCTTCGAGGGCACGGTGGGTGTGGCCCGATACGTACCAGGCCACCCCGGAACCATGCTCTTCGAGGGTGCGCGCGACCCGACCCGCTGCTGCAGGAGGCTCCTCGCCTGCGGTCCTGCGCCCGGCTGCCGCGAGCACCATGCGAGTGGCGGCGCGCGGGAGCGCCGACACCGTCCGGAACCGGGACAGGCGTGCCAGGTCCCGAACGGCCGCCTCGTCGAGCGCAAGGCGGAATGACTCGGACTGCAACATTTCGTCGTATGCGGGCTCCCGGATGCGACGTTCTGCCAGTTCGGACGCCAGGCAGGACCGGGCAACGGCCCCGGCTCGGCTCAGGCGCGAGTTCGACGGGTGGGCGTTCCAGGCGGCGAGCGGTGGCAGGTTCAACTCGTCGGTCCCGTTGACCGCCGAGCGGAGCACCTCAGGAATCCGGTGCAGCGCGTGGTGCTGGTGCCCGTGCTCGGCCACGAGCACGTGGGGCACGTGCAAGAACCACGGGTGCACCCGGACCCGTGTGGGCTCGCCGGGTGACAGCAGCGCTGACAGGCGGGCGGCGACCGACGGCCGGGCCAGCTCGACGTCGTGGTTGCCGCATACGAAGTGCAGCTGCACGCCGCGGGCCGCACACGCTTCCAGCGCCCGGAACGTGTCAAGGTGCCGGGCGAGGATCGACTCGAGCCGGGCAAGGCTCTCGTCTTCGGCCAAGCCGACCAGCTCAAACGTGTCACCCACGAATGCGACGTGCCGCTGCGTACCGGCTACCGCAAGGACCTCGCGGCGCAGGAAACCGGGAAGCACTGCGCTTGGGCGGCGGGGGTCGTCATCCGATACGCCCAGGTGGAGGTCGCTGAGGAGCCACCACCGCGCCGCACCGTTCACGTGAGCAGTCCCACCACGCGCGGAAGGAAGAGGACGAGATACATCGCCCACATGACACCGACCACCCTGCGGCTCATCGTCAGGCCGAGGAGCCTCGTGGGCCGTTCGGCGTCCGGTCCCGCGCGTCGGATCTCAAGCGCGACAAGGGTAACGAGCAGGGCGATGGTGATGAGCAGGGCGGCAATCGCGAGCAGTCCCGCCAGATCGATCATGACACAACCTCCTGTCGTGCGCGTGCCATGCACGCGCCAATGGTGATGACGCCCATCGTGACGACACACGCCTGCCACGACCACACAGCGAGGTAGAACATCGCGGTGGACACCGCGGTTAGCGTGGCGAGGCCGAGAGCCAGAACAAGCAGCCCGCGAAGGGCAGGGTCGGTAACCGACGTGAGTCGGACCAGTGCCTGCCCTGGCAGCAGGATAAGGACGGCTGTCGCGGCGACCACCTGCAGCGGCGTCGGCAGCCCTACGAGCGTCACCAGTGACAAGGCGAGGGCCGCGAGACCGAGGACCAAGGTCGGCCGGCTGATGGGGCGGCTGATAGGGCGGCTGATGGGGCGGCTCATGGCGTCACCCGGTAGGCGCGGGCGTCTGCATTGCTGAACACTAGTTCCACTCCATCCTGCGCGCTTAGCCACGCCTCCAGCTCGGCGAAGCCGCCGGCGCTGCTGGCGCCCCGAAGCACAAGACTCGCTTCCGACGAGCGGGTGAGCAGCAAGACGGCACCGGCAGGGTTTTTCCGGGCATTGTCGTAAACGACTGGGCCGCACGCCGCCGTAGACAAGTCGGACCGGCACATGTAGTCCATGGTCCGATACGGGTGCTCGAGGTAGGCCTCACTGCGCCACGGCGTCGGGGGGGAAGCCGAGATGATCGTTGAGCCGGGCGGCGCGAGGCGCTGTACGGCGGCCACGGCAGCGATCTCGTTGTCGGTGAAGACGTCAAACTGGGCGTTCCCGAACCGGCCTGTCACTGTCAGCAGGCCCAACAGGCAGAACGTCAGCGCGAGGCCCCCCGCGGCACGGAGTGAGGGATGTGTCCTGCCTTCAGTGGGAAGCAGGATCGAGCATGCCTGCAAAGCGATGAAGGGCAGAGCGAATAGCGAGACGCGGATGAGCATTTCCCCGCCGTACAGCTGCACGGGGAAGAGCAGCAGGGGGGTGACGGCAAGGAGGACTACCCGGATGTCGAACCGCCCCCTGCGCCAGTCGCGCACCGCGCCCGCCGCGGCAAGCGCCCACAGCAGGAGGGTGAGAACGACCCTGGCCTGCACCACGAGCACGTGCCCGGCGGTCCCGCTCACGCGGTCGACGACGTTGGCATTGATTGCGGCCAGCACACCTCCTTCCGCCAGGGGCGGGTTCCCGGCGAGGTATGCACTGGCGGGGTAGGCGAGCCAGAGTGCCAGCAGGACCGCGGTGATCAGGGGCAGCCGGCCGGGCCAGACATGTCCGCTCAGGGTGAGAGCGGTGAGGGAAATGAGCAACAGGAAAGGCGTCAGTTGATGGCTCGCGCAGATGACCGCGATGAGCACGAGAGCCACCGCGAGGGCGCTCACCCGGTACCCCGGCCGGGGCTCAGCCGGGGACCGCCCTTGCCACCACGCCGCCACGTCGACGTCTCGGAAGCCGCGGAACTTGGGGGGCCGCGCGGCCAGCGGGCCGACGACAAGTGCGATCACGACGAGGTACAGGAAGAAGCCGAAGGCTTGGGGAGACAGGTAGTCCTGGTCCTGCCAGTTGCCGAGGCAGAAGAGCCAGAGCACGAGCCAGCGCCGTCGCGGATCCTGCGTAAGGTAGCGCATCAGCACGCCCAGGGCAGCGAGCCACAGACCCACGTTGAGCACCGGCGCCCACAGAGCAAGGGCTACCGGGTCGAGGCCGGTTGCCTTTAGTACTGTCGCCAGGAGGGCGAAGAAACCCGGCCAGTTAAAGTAGGCGTCAATGTCGGGGTCGATCCCCTGGCTGCGCGAGAGGGCGTCGGCAATGCCGAGATGACGGAACGCTACCTCACCACGCGGTACATCCGTGACGAAGGCTGCCGTTCCGAAGAGCACGAGCACCAACACCAGCACCAGCCACATCATGACCGCCCGGCCTGCCGGACCTGAGGCATCCCCTCGCAGCGCCACAACAAAGGCGACGTTCAGAATCAGGACCCCTGCCCAGAACGGGTAGGGGAGCACGGCAACGAGCCCCAGGTCGCTGTTCACGGGAACGGCGACCGTGGAAGCGGCCCACACGGCAAGCGCCAGCGACACGACCCCCGCCAGTGCGCACCACGCGTCACGCGCCTTCCAGCGTCCGCGGAGGCGGCTGGGCGCATCAATCGTGGTTGTCATCGTGACTCCTTCGTGACGCGCCGGAGAACGGCGATTAACCGGAGGCCGGCAGCAACAGCTCCGATGGAGAGCACCACCAGCCACGCAAGGGCCATGGCGCCGGGGCCCGCTTCGGCCTCCAACAGCGCTGACGCGCAGAGGGCCACCCCAAGCGTCACGCCGACCACGATCGGCTCTGTGTAACGGCCAAGAGCCCGGCACACGGCGTTGTAGGCCTGCAGCACCGCGTACGGCACCAGTCCGGCCGCCAACCACCGCAGAGCGTCAGCGGAGGCGTCAGCGTACCGCTCCCCCAGCAGACTGAGCAGCGGGTGAGCGAGGAGGACGAGGACGACTGCCGCCAGACCTCCTATGGCGAGCGACCAACGGAGACTCGCCCAGGTTGTAGACACCAGGCGGTGAGGGTCGCGGACACCTTCGGAAAACTGGACGATGCCCATCAGCATCGGAGCGGAGTAGGCAGCCCAGGCCATCATCCATGCGGGATACCAGTAGGCAGCGATCTCCGGCGCCACCGTGTGGGCGAGCAGGAGCGGCAGCACCAGCCCGGGGGCGCGCTCGGTGAGGGTGAGGAGCTGGTACGGAATACCCACCGCCAGCAGTGGACGGCCGCGCGTCGAACGCAAGGATGGTCGCGGCCGATAGCCAATCAGTTTTCGCAGCTGGATCACACCGACGACGCACGCCACTGTATTCCCGAGCGTCCAGCAGGCCATTACCACGTCGGCGGAGGCGCCATGCGCCTGCCAGGCCACGAGCGCTGCAGCGCCGAGGGAAACCCCGCCGCCCAACGCATACCTCAGGGTCGCGCTGGCCCCGCGTCCCAACGCCACCAGCGCCTGGTCCAGCACAATCACCAGGGTGCCGGTGACGGCAGCCGCAAGGAACGTTAACCAGAAGAGAACCGATGCCGACGCCGTGTCCGGCGCCACAGCCGACTGCAGCACGAGATAGCCGAGGGCCAGCACGGTGCCGGCTGCCCCCACGATGGCGAACGCCGCGTCCAGCACCCGCGCGGGCGGCTCCCCTCGTCCCACCGCAACGATGACAGCGGACCCGGCACCCAGAACCGCGAGCTGCGTGCAGATCATCACTGCCGCGACCGCGGCCATGGCGAGCCCGACCTCACGGTCTGACGTCGCGCGTGCGGCCACGACCCAGAAGGCAAAACCCCAGCCAATCTGGGCGGCCTTGCCCACAATGAGGCCGATCGAACTGCGCAGGGCGGAGTGCCGGACAGTTGAGGGGTCCGTGACCGCGGTCCCTAGTTCAGCGGTCATGACGCCAGACCTTTCGCCAGGCCCGCATAGTTGTACCAGCAGAAAGCGATGTAGTAGCGCAGCCACCTGGGCTGGCCCGAGGCGAGGCTCAAGACGCTGCCCCGGATAGCCGCGGCGGCAGGAAGCAACGCCAACCTCGCACCGCGCCAGCCGTGCTTGCGGATCATCCGTCCCAGTCCCGTTCCGTCCATCAGGAACTGGTCCAGGGCGAAGTCAAAGTCGTCGGCGGCAAAACGATGTTCGACGACTACCCGCTGTGACACCGCCGTCCGCAGCCCTGACTGCCGCATCCGCCAACGGAGCTCGATGTCCTCGCCCGACTTGAACGAGTCGTCGAAACCCACACCCAGCATCAGGTCTCGGTCGACCATCGTGGCTACGAGCCCGAACCAGTTGCGGCTGCGGCCGGTGCGATGGTGATGTGCCAGCGCCTGCCCCCAGTAGCCCGGTCCAGCGACACTTTCCAAACCGGCCTGGAGCGCGTCGTAATCGCCCTCGACGAGCTCAGTGAGCAGGTCGGCGACTCCGTGTGGCCCGAACACGACGTCAGAGTCGACGAGCAGGACCCAAGGGGTCCTGCTGCTCTGCACACCGAGCGTTCGCGCCCACGGCAAACCGCGGCCTTCATCACTCAGGACCCGGGCACCTGCCGCGAGGGCGAGGTCGACCGTACGATCGGTGGAGCATCCGTCCACCACGATGATCTCCGCTACGCCGGACTGACGCAGGGCCTCCAGGCAGCGTGGGAGCATGTGCTCCGCGTTGCGGGCCGGAACGACCGCGGTGACCTCGGAAGGGCTGTGACCCACTGTGCCCACCCCCTCAGATCTGCTCGTCCAGGACCGACGGCAGCAGCTCCTCGAGATACCGGACGATATCGTCAGACGCTTCGTCTGCCGTGTACGCGGAGGGCACCTGCAGCAGGTGGCAGGGCCGTCCGTCGAGCGCTTTGTTCAGGACGACGCCTTTTGCGGCGAAGTGCTCGCGCCAGGGGACGACGGATGTAGCGGCCAGGCCCGTCACGACATGCTGCGAGAAGCTTGCCATCTCGATGTGGAAGTTGCCGATCATGCGGTCGACCATCCACTCGGTTGTCCGCTCGACAATCCTGGACCGGGAGCCCTCATAGCGCTCGATGTAGATGGCCGCCGCAAGCGGAGCCGTCGTCGTCACTTCCCGGCCGGGAAACGCGGTCCCGGCATCAACCATGCGGTGCTCCGGCGACCAACGCCGGGAGAAGTCCGCGAGGCGCGGGTAACGGATGACGTACGGATGTACCACCGTGGTGAGGCGGCCGACACTCTTCGAGAGCTGAGGCGGGACGAGCGGCTTCCGGACCCCTTCAAACAGGTGCGGGTAGATTTTCCGGTGGTGCGGCTTAATGAACATCGGCTTCGCGTAGCCGAGCAGCGTGGCGTCCTCGGCGAGAAAGGCCCAGTCATCGCCCATGAACGACCAACCCTCGCGCCGCATCAGCTTGGCCGCGGTGCTCGTCTTTCCCGTCCCTCCGGCGGCCGGAAGCGCGATCGCGTGACCCCGGTACGCCATGGTTGCGGCGTGGATCATGCCAGCTCCGCGGCCGACCATTGCGGCATCGAGAACAGGGACCACGGAGGTCAACAGCTCGCCCGGTCCGTGAATGCGCCACTGCTCCCCATCCCTCACGATCTGGAGTCGTTCGGCCTGGAAACGCACACTGTTTTCCGTGTACGCAAGCTCATGCTCAAGTAGGCCAGCATCCGGCATCGGCTCCGGCCGGTCATCGACCACAATGTTGGCCGGCAGTTCGGTGTCTGTGGCGAAACACGCCAACATGCTCTTGAGCTGCGGCGCTGCCGGTGATTCTGCGTCGACGCGGATCGCGACGCGGCCGTGAATGTCGAAGTGCAAGGCCTTGGTCTTGGGCTTGGTCTGCCTGTACATGGTGTCCCCTGTCTAGTGGTGTCCGATCGGTGATGTTGCTGAGGTGGACGGCGCCGGCCATGTCGGCCGGCGTCCGCCTACTTCGTCAGCGTGAGGATGAGCGTGGGTGCGTTCGTGCTGCCGGCCTCCTTGGAGTTCATGTCCAGGCCGTCACTGCTGCTGGTGTCCATGCCCAGTGAGAGTTGTTGGCCCAGCTCACCGGTCAGGCCGCTGACGGTCAACGGAACGTTATACGTGGTGTTGGTCGTCGTCGGGCCAAGTGTGCCGATGCTGGTGCCGAGCGCCGGACGGCTGCTGTAGGTGATCCCGCCCTCGGTCCAGCTGTCATCAGCGACCAGCTTGACGTTCTGCGTACCCGTGGACCCGCTCCCGGCACTACGCAACTGCAGGGTCGCGCTCACCAGGGTCCTGCCCGCATAGGCTGACAGGTCGAATTTCAGGTACGTGACCTCCACCGGGCTGTTGTCCACACCCAGCAGGGTGCTCGTGCCATAGTTCGTCCCGGTCGCCCCGCTCGTCACATAGCTGTCAGCGGTGGCCGTGAGCGTAACCGTTTCCGACGTGCCCCCGCCCGCGGCAGCCGTGGTGAAGGTCCAGGTCTTGTCCTGCGCCAACGCGTTACCGGCAACATCCTTCACGCCACCGGAGCCGCCCTTGATCGTCGCCGTGTACGTCGTACCCGCGGCCAGATCCGCGCCAGGGTTCAACGTCGCAACCCTATCCGTGCTGCTGTAGGTCACAGTCGCCGGCACCGTCGTCGTCCCCGTCTGCAACGTGAACGTGCTCGACGTGACCGTCGAGGCATCCATCGCCTCCGAGAACGTCCCCGTCGCGTTCGCCGTCACCGCCACACCGGTCGCACCAGCGGCCGGAGACGTACCCGTCACCGTCGGAGCCGTCGTATCGCCGCCACCCGCGGCAGCCGTGGTGAAGGTCCAGGTCTTGTCCTGCGCCAACGCGTTACCGGCAACATCCTTCACGCCACCGGAGCCGCCCTTGATCGTCGCCGTGTACGTCGTACCCGCGGCCAGATCCGCGCCAGGGTTCAACGTCGCAACCCTATCCGTGCTGCTGTAGGTCACAGTCGCCGGCACCGTCGTCGTCCCCGTCTGCAACGTGAACGTGCTCGACGTGACCGTCGAGGCATCCATCGCCTCCGAGAACGTCCCCGTCGCGTTCGCCGTCACCGCCACACCGGTCGCACCAGCGGCCGGAGACGTACCCGTCACCGTCGGAGCCGTCGTATCGCCGCCGCCACTGCCGCCGCTCACCGTGAGGATGAGCGTGGGTGCGTTCGTGCTGCCGGCCTCCTTGGAGTTCATGTCCAGGCCGTCACTGCTGCTGCTGTCCATGCCCAGTGAGAGTTGTTGGCCCAGCTCACCGGTCAGGCCGCTGACGGTCAACGGAACGTTATACGTGGTGTTGGTCGTCGTCGGGCCAAGTGTGCCGATGCTGGTGCCGAGCGCCGGACGGCTGCTGTAGGTGATCCCGCCCTCGGTCCAGCTGTCATCAGCGACCAGCTTGACGTTCTGCGTACCCGTGGACCCGCTCCCGGCACTACGCAACTGCAGGGTCGCGCTCACCAGGGTCCTGCCCGCATAGGCTGACAGGTCGAATTTCAGGTACGTGACCTCCACCGGGCTGTTGTCCACACCCAGCAGGGTGCTCGTGCCATAGTTCGTCCCGGTCGCCCCGCTCGTCACATAGCTGTCAGCGGTGGCCGTGAGCGTAACCGTTTCCGACGTGCCCCCGCCCGCGGCAGCCGTGGTGAAGGACCAGGTCTTGTCCTGCGCCAACGCGTTACCGGCAACATCCTTCACGCCACCGGAGCCGCCCTTGATCGTCGCCGTGTACGTCGTACCCGCCTTCAGGTCAG